>CADCCR010000008.1:50943-60114 GCA_902799985.1 uncultured Bacteroidales bacterium
CGCAGCCATTGCTTCCGACGGTATCGCATCGGGCGACGACGTCTCACGCTTCTTCACCAACCTTTCCTTCGCCGATGGCTTTGAGGGCTGGACAACAGAAAAAGATGCGAGCGTCAAGCTTGAAACAGGCGGTGTTCTTAATGTGATGCCCCTCGTACACGGATACGGCAAGGGAGCATTCAGTGTCTCACAGACTGCCACAAACATGCCCAACGGCATCTACATGACAACGACTAATGCTTTGTTCAGCGCGAATGACAATACCCAGCTGAGCTTCTACGCAGGCCAAGTCTTCATAAACAACACCGTGAACTATGTTATGGCTCCAGGCGAAGATCTCATCCCAGAGGATCAAGCAGAGGACTTAGTCAACTGTTATCTCAAAGATGACAACTTATACGACGGAGAGTTCGGTCAGGGCTATGTGCCCAACAGCAGAAATGGCAGCTCGTATGCATTCAAGAGCGGCCGCTACAAGAACTTCTGTGCAGCAGAAGTAACTGATGGTTCTCTGACCGTAGGCGTTCGCGGCCTTGGCACAGGCATGGCATTAGACTGGCTACCATTCAACGATATGCATGTCGTTTATCTCGGCACACCAGACGAAGCCAACACATCTCTTACTAATGTACTCTCTTCTTACCGTGATCGCGCTCAGGTTATCTTGGGCTTCCCCTGGGATGAAGTTGATTATGCAGAATATCCCAATATATCCGAAGATCTGAAAGGCCAACTTACAGATGCCATCTCCGCTGTTGATGCAGCAACAACTGGCGCGAACAAGATGGAACTGATCAACACCTTCTCCGACCTGTTCAACAAAGTTTATGCCTGCCGCAAGGCTTACATCGAGATGGCTACAGCGGCCAACGTTCTCTACGACTTCATCAACAATCTGGCCGACGATGGCCTCATCTCAGCCGACTCTGACGAATACCTTTACTGGGACAAAGAAATCTTTACCGCACTCGACCACTATCGCGAAGGCGACGTGACCGCAGCTCAGGCACTGGAAATCGCAGACGCCCTGAACAACTGCGACTTGAAGCTGACCCCTGTTGATGGCGTCTATCAGCTGGCAGATGCAAAAGACTTGATACTCTTCCAGAAGATAGTGAACGAGGGCAACGACAAGGCCAATGCTGTGCTTACTGCCGACATCGACTTCGGCGAGTTGATACCTGAAGGCGAGACAGAAGTTTCTTGGACACCTATCGGCAACTGGGGACTAAATGGTATTGGAGTCGGTAGCGCTGCCTATAGAGGTCACTTCGACGGACAAGGCCATGCCATCAAGAACCTCAACGCCACCGCAAACCAGAATTACTTCGGTCTCTTCGGTGTCGTCTCCAACGGTGCAGTCATCGAGAACTTCAGCATCAGCGGTAACTTATACAACGACCTCCACAATCAGTGGGGCACCATCGGCTTTGCCCGCGACAGGGACGTCATAATCCGTAACGTACACAGTTCTTTGAACATCACGAATGCAGTCAATACGAAGACCGTCGGTGGCATCTTGGGTCACGTCTATAACAACAGTACGGTGTACATTGACCGCTGCTCGTACTCCGGTACATTTACCGTAACGGATGATGGCGGAAGTGACGACGGCATGTATGGCGGCATCCTCGGTCATTCCTATAACAACGCCAACGCTCATGTCAACATCACCAACTGTCTGTTCGATGGTACACTGGTGAACACTGCAGCGGATGCTTCACCGGTCAACGGCTGCGTCTTGGGCGGCATTGTTGGCTGGATAGGGACATCTGTCCAGTACAGAATAGACAACTGCCTGTCCATCGGCGAGGTAACGAACACCTGTGCAGGCCAGATTGCCGGCGCTCTTCAGAACAATGGTGTCTCCTACAGCAACAACTATTATAAGGGCGCTGCTGCCTTTGGTGCTGTAGCGAAATCGACGAATGCCACCACATTGGTAACGGACGAACAGCTGGCAAGCGGTGAAATCTGCTACAAGTTAAATGGCGACCAGAGCGACATTGCCTGGTACCAGACACTTGCCGAAGACAGCTATCCCGTGCTCTTCAAAGACCATCAGCAAGTATGGCTTGACAATGGCGTATATACTAACATCGATCCCGATGGTATTGCTGATGTTCTGGCAACAGAGTCTGTTCAGAACGGCATCTTCAACCTGGCAGGCCAGCGCCTAAGCAAACCAGTCAAGGGCATCAACATCATCAATAGCAAGAAAGTTCTTGTAAAGTAAACCCTTTGACACGCATTCATTCCTCTGCGCCATAGCCCCCGCGGCTATGGCGCAGAGCTCTTCTTGCCCTTAAGAAAGAAAAGAAACACCGAGATTGGGATGAAAACATCGACAACCCAGCCTTGTGGAAAAACTAGCCATGGATAGTTGGCAAACTAGGCACGCCTAATTGAGCAACTAAGCACGTCTTGTTTTCAAACATGGCTGCCTATATAAATTCCTCCTTCATTTTCCGTTGCATCTCGATAATCTCCATGACGTTACTTGTTATGATGCAAGCGGCAAACGTCATCAGCATGGGGAAGAAGGCAGCGGCAAGGAGGCGGGAGTTCTGGACGAACCAAAGCAGGAAAGTCTTCTGCGTCTGGAAGTTGACGGAAGGCAGTTCGATGGGCGACGAGAGCAGCCAAATCGTGCTGACTGTGCCGCTGATGATGCCCACCACAAAGGCAACGGCTATCACTATCCTGTATCTGCGAAGAGTTCGCTCCTGATATTGCTTGACGATTTCCACAGCATCGAGCCGCTTCGTCAGCTTCTTCGTGAACTCATCACCATCGTCGAAATGTGGATTCTGAGCGAGGAAAAGTGCCTCAAGTTCTTTATCTTTCTCCATGACTTTCAATCTTCAATTTTCAATTTTCAATTTCTCTCTCAGCTTTTCCCTGCCTCGCGAGAGTTGCTGTTTCACGGCATCTTGCGAGGTCTCAGTAATGGCGGCTATCTCCTTGATGCTGTATCCGTTGAGATAGAACAGCGTGATGGCAGAGCGTTCCTTGGGAGGCAAAGTCGCAAGGGCGAGGTAAAGGTCCTGATGACGCCCGCTTTCGTCTTCTGCCTGGACTTCTTCTCCCCTCCATAGAGGGAGGGGTTGGGGGTGGGTCTCTTGGCTTCGTTTGTGACTGAGGAACGTGTTGTGGGCAATCTTGAAGAGCCACGAGCGGAACTTCCCTCCGTCGCGGAAACCAGAGCAGGCAAGGTAGGCCTTCACCAAAGCATCCTGCGCCAGGTCGTCCGCCTCGTCCCTGTTGCCGCAGCAGAGGGCGAGCAAGAAGCCTCTGACTGCCTCCTGCTCACGCTCCACGCAGGCTATGAACTGTTCTCGGTTCACGATTCAAGATAACTATGCACTATGGACTATGCACTATGGACTATCCTGTTCTCCTCCGCCTCAATCTCCTTGGCCAGCATCTTCTTGCTGATAAAGTAATTCAAGAAGAGGACAATGCCCACACCAAGCAGGACGAATGCCACTAAGTAAGTGCCGTGAAGCGTCTTTGCCTCCATTCCGCCCTTGTAGTCGATGAACAGGGCATAGCCCAGGAAACAGATGCCCAGGACGACGAACACGCTTCCCCAAAGCAACTTCTCAAGCAGCTTCTCCCTCAGCGACTTTTGTCTGGGGGCAATCTGCCTCATCAGTTCCTCCACATTGCCTGCATCCGGGTTCTTCTCAATAATGGCCTGTACGATTTGGGCACGTTTGTCGGTCTTGTTCTTGAAGTAGCGGACAATCATCCATACTATTAAGACGGGAATTGCCAAATACAGTGCTGACAGAACCGTAGTCCAGCCCATTATACCGCCCCAAACAGCATTAAATCCTTCTATTCCTTCCATTTCTTTACTTGTTTTAATTGTTTAACTTATGTTTCTTTTTGTTTCTCTCGACCCTGGTCACTAACATAACGCATCTGGAAGGCAAAAGGTGACGTCCTGGATGAAAAAAAGTTCACAGCGAACGGATTGTCCTTTGCAGTTCGTCGAGGAAGCGGGCCGCTTGTGCCCCATCCATCTGGGTGTGGTGGAACTGGAAGGAAACCTTGAGGGTCGTCCTGAAGAAGCGGCGTTTGTAGCCGGCCCAGATGAGGAAAGGATTGTTGAAAATGCCGCTGTACATGCCGACTGCGCCGTCGATGTCGTACTGCGCCAGAGCCGAAGTGCCGATGACCATCGAGTCGGGAAGGTCGTGATTCCTGCATGTCTCAGCCACTTCCTTTGTAAGCTTCAGGTATTGCTCATTGAAGGCGGACAAGTCCTCGCAGAAAGGAATGTCGCACGAGCTGACTTCGCCCTGCTTGTTCGCTACGATGGCACAAACGGCGAGGCTGTCGAACTGCATCAACTTATCGCCCTCGGGCAGCAGATAGAACTCCTTGACTGTGCTCGCAGCCTTGCCTATGCACCAGCACATCAGCATGTTGAACTTCAAGCCTCGCCTTTTGCTCATCCTCACAAGATGGTTTACATCGAGCGTCTTGAAGAACGTCACCATTGGCATCGGCGCTTTCATCCACATCTCGAAGGCATAGGCGCGACGCGTCTCCCTGGGATTGATTTCGTGTTTCATTCTAACGTTGTGTCTATTATTCCGTGAACAAAGGTACAAAAAATCCAGATAACAACACCTTTTTCCAAAATTTATTTGTACTAAGGATTCTGCGAAATTCATACTTCTTCTTGTGTCTTTTCGCACAATATTCCGGTTTTTTCATACTATCTTTCTTGATTTTCATACATTATTAACGTCGTTTCATACTTTTTTACTATCTTTGTATGCGACTTTTTACTTATAATGTAACAAACTAACAAACTTTATATGACACAACTTAACCTTTCTAAACGAATTTGGATGATGGTCATGCTGGGCATGTTCACCTTGGGCATGCAGGCACAGGTCATCATCGAAGCACCGCACAACCGCACGGTAAGCAACACGGAGCGCACGATGTACTACGACATCACGGCGAAGAACGCCGGTACGCTCACGGCAGAAGTGGCCGACGATGCTTCGGCATGGCTCACGGCATCGTTCTCCGGAACCCGTCTCAACATCCGCGCCAACAAGAATGCCTCTGCCTCCACACGCTACGGCAACATCACCATCTCCGGCTCTACCAACCCCAGCGTGAAGCAAGTGCTCACCATCACCCAGAACGGCAACGAGTACAACGGCGCTGCACTCTCGTCCTTCGAGGACACGAAGTACACCATCTCCGGCGGCTCTGCCACGTCGAACGCCGGGGAAAGTCCGTTCACGAACTCCTACGACGGCAACACCTCCACCATTTGGCATTCATACTACGGCAATGGAAGTGCCCTGGCAAACGGCGGCACCGTGACGGCCACTTGGGACCTCGGTTCGTCGAAAAGCGTGGACTTCATCACATACATCCCTCGCTCGGACCAGCAGAATGGCAACTGGGGCGCTTTCCGGTTGCAATATTCCACGAACAACAGCACGTGGACGACCATCGGCGACTATGACTTCGAGATGAAGTCGAGTGCTTCGTCAGTCGATTTCAGCGCTGTGACGGCACGCTACATCCGCGCCGTCATCTCCTCCGGCTACAACGGCCATGCCAACTGTGCCGAGTTCATCATCGGTAAGCGCAACACCGATGCCAGCACGATGGCCGAGAGTCTGTTCGAGGACAACCTCTGGACCACACTCAAGAGCAGCGTGACGCAAACCACCATCAACAACGTCGGCAACGCCTTCATCAAGACCTTGGCACAAGCCATCTACGACGGCGGCTACAGCACCACCTATCGCGTACACACCGCCAAATGCTTCAAGTCGCCGCAGACCATCAGCGACGAGTGGAACGCCCCCGGCAAGTACTACGACCGCTTCGGCAACGTGACGGGCATCAGCGTCAAGAAGAACTCGAAGATTGCTATCTGGATTCCCAGCATTCCATCGGGTGCTACCCTCGGCCTGTCCATCGTCTCGTGGTTCCCCGGCAAATATCCTGGCGACACATCGGGCACTTACCTCAACGACGGCACGTTTGGCCCTGTCATCAGTTCCTACAGCCTGCACGAGGGCATGAACATCATCGAGTATGTCCCCAGTACACCTGCCAATGCCACCTACTCTGAGATTTCCGACGGCTTGGCCTACGTCACCTACTTCGCCGACACGGACGGAGCCTACGCCGACGTGCCGATGCACTTCCTCAACGGCATCGAGAACGGCTACCTCAGCCTCGCTCTCACCAACGACGAGATGCACAACCTCTGCAAGAATGCGCCGAACATGCACATGGATGTCGTCACCGACCACGCTCACATGATATGGGAGGCCAATGCCCTCTACAACTATTGCCGCACCACAACGAAGAGCGGAGGATTGTTCTCCTCAAAAGGAACGGCCAAAGGCTACCGCCAGTACATCCGCGCCATCGAGTACGTCATCGGTTCCGAGCACGAGGCACTGGGCTTGCAGAAGTACAACCGCGTGCCCAACACCCGTACCTTGGCCTACGTCAACTATCAGTACTTTATGTTCCAGAGCAGCCTTGGCGTAAGCTTCTGCTACGACGTGCAGGAGAAATGCCTCGACCTCTACCAGATGCTCATCGCCAGCGGTGCCAGCGTCTGGGGCATCAGCCACGAGTGGGGACATCAGCACCAGATGCGGCCCTACTTCAACTGGGCTGGCTGCGATGAAGCCACCAACAACTACAACTCCATGTGGAACACGGTTCGCTTCGGCCTCAACGACACAGGTCACGGCTGCCATCCCGCATTTGGCACGACGCTCTACAACGGCACCCCGACAAGCAAACTGACAGCCAACGACAAGACCGAATATACCACCATCGCCAACACGCGCGACAACGCCTACAGCAACAAGTCCGATGTCAGCTGGAACTCCTACTTCACCACCTTGGTGAACAACACCTACAACAGCCATCGAGACTGGACAGCCGAAACGACGCAGAGCGTCTATTCCTTCGACTTCACCAACTACTGCACGGCCCGTCCGTTCATCGCCATCTCGTTCTATGCCATCACCGTGCTGGGCAAGCCCGACTTCAGCTACGACCTCTTCGAAGCCCTTCGCCAGACCGACAAGAAGAGCGGCACGACCATCGTCGGCTCCAGCATCGAGAAGAGCGGCGTGGACAAGTACGAAATCCTGGCAGCAGCACAGAACGGCAACACCAACGCCTGCAGCCAGTTCCGCTCGGCCTACAGCAGCAGCGTTTGGACAACGAAGGACTACATCAACTCCAGCCACCTCGGATGGAACTTGAACTCCGTGCCCTTCATCCTGAACTACATCCGCAAGGCCAGCCGCCTCAGCGGGTACAACCTCTTCCCCTACTTCGAGAAATGCGGCCTGCTCCGTCAGGTGGCCTATCGCACCTATGGCGGCGCATGGTACTTGATGACGGAAGACATGTACAACGAGTTCAAGGAAGACATGAATGCCCTCGGCCTCTCCACTTGCGATGACAGCCGCGTGAAGGCTATCCTCGAGGTTGCCAACCCAAGTTGGACGCTGCCGGCATCTATCAACAACAACTAAAGCAAGGAGGACACAAACAATGAAAAAGATATTATCCATCATCATTCTTGCCGCCAGCAGTTTCCTCTCTGCTTCGGCTTCGCAAACCTTTACCGTGACTTCTGCCAGCAACTCGCAGACCATCTACTTCCGCATCAACAAGACCAGCGGCAGCGTCACGAGAAGCAAAACAACAGCAAACGGCACCGGCGGCACGGTTTCCCTGACCGAGAACAACACCTATTGGCAGACCTTCGCCGTCACAACAGGCAGCAACACCTATAAGACACTGACCATCACCCTGCCCGACGACGTCAACTACCTTGAGGTCTATAACAACAAGGCTAACGTGGCCGGCATCGACGTCACAGGAATGGCCACTAATCTGGCTTCGCTCAACCTGAACGGCTGCACGGCCTTGACCACACTGACCCTCGGCACGATGTCCGCCCTGACCGACATCGACGTGTCGAACACCAGTGCGGCCGTGGCCAACGCCATCACGGCTGCCAAGTGTCCTGCCGTAGAGAACCTGAACGTAGCCAACTGCGGACTGTCGAGCCTTGCCTATGACGGCACGACGCTCTACTCCCTCGACGTTACGGGCAACAACATCTTTGCTCTTAACCTCTCCGGCAATACAAGCCTCGATATCGTGCGCTGCGAAGGCAACAGCATGTTCTCGTTGGTTCTTCCTCCCTCCGTCACCACGATTTCCGCTCAGGGCAACAACCTGGAAGACCTGGCTGGCTATGGCGAACCTATCAAGGTGCTCGACGTGGCAAACAACGGTCTTACAACCCTCAGCATGAGCGGCTTGGACGGACTTACCGACCTCGACATCTCGTCGAACCACCTCACCTTCCGTTCCTTCCCCTCCGCCGAAAGCAAACCCGAGCGGATGCTCTATGCCGGCAACGACGGGCAATACGACTTCTCCGGCTCCATGAGGGCGGCCTTCGGCGATTATAGCTATCCCTTGCAGTCGAAGTTGCCCAACTATGCTTCACGCAATGAGACGGCCTATACGCTCGACCTGACCGAAGCCCGCCTCGACGGCAATGGCGTGCAAAGCGTGGTGCCCGTCGTCAACAGCTACAACGGCACATCCGACACGCCGCTGACGCTCGCAGCGAGCGACGTGGACGGCAACGACTACACCAAGAGCACCGACGGAAACCTCTATGGTTTCTTGAAGCCGCAGAGCCGCATACGCTTCAGCTTCACCAATGCCAACTATCCCGACTTGACGCTCTATTCCAACGAGTTCACCGTGCCCAATGGCGTCACCGGTACTTTGAAGATTGTCGATGAGGACGGCATGGAACTTTATTCTCTTGCCAATGCCTTCTTCTCCGACGCCACCGATGGCTTGCCAGCAGAAGCAAAGCGCGACTATACGAAGTACACCTATCCAGCCGTGCCCACCACAAACGGACAGACATGGACGGTGAAGGCCGAGCCCTCCGACGATGCTCCATTTGCTTGGGCCAAGACTTACAGCTCTGCCACATGGTACTACATGAGCTTAGGAACAGGAACCAACAAGTGGGCCACGGCAGGTGAGTCGAAAGGCGGTCCCGGTACGCCCTATGGCGGACATGCCTTGAAGAGCAGCTACGACACGAGCGACAAC
>CADCCR010000009.1 GCA_902799985.1 uncultured Bacteroidales bacterium
CGAGCACGATGTTCTTGTCGTCTTCGGGGTCGGCAGGCACGAGCAGAAGCTTTATCTCTTCCTCCAGCTCGGGGATGCGCTTCTCGCTCTCGGCAAGTTCCTGGCGAAGCATCTCCTTCGTCTCGGCATCTTCCTCGATGGCGAGCATCTCCTTGGCGTCGGCCACGTTCTGCAGGCAGCCGATGTATTCCTTGCGAGCCTCGACTATCTTGCCAAGGTCCTTGTATTCCTTAGTGAGCTTGACGTATCGCTTCTGGTCGGCAATGACCGAAGGGTCGGTGATGAGGGTGCTCACTTCCTCGAAGCGGCTCACAAGGCCGTCGAGCTTATCGAGTAGGCTGTTACTTTCTGCCATGTTTGTTCTTTTTCTTGTGTGTGAGATAGAACTGCCGCCAGGCGAAGAACATGACGACGAGTAGTGCTGCTAAAAGTATGTATTCCATAACCTTTCTATTCTTGTTTTAGACCTCTTCTCGCGGGTTCTTCCGCTCTATGCTTTTGTTGATGTAGAGGTAGATAAGCATCCAACCTATTGCGCCAAGGCTGTGCAGGAGGCCGTGGAACCAGTCGCCCTCGATGAAGGCGCGGAAAGCCCATTGCCCGAGGAAGATGAAGCAAAGCATACAGCCCATCTGCTTCAGCCAGTCCTTTGTGGTGTAGTTTGTTATCTTCATCTCTTTCATCTCACATTTATCATTTAATCATTTACCATTTTGGTTCTCCCCTCCTTTGGAGGCGTCGGGGAAGGCTTAGTATTCAAACTCTCCGTACTCGCTCTTGATGATGAGGCTCTTCTTGCCTTCTTCGATGCGGCCGACCACCTGTGCGTCGATGTTGAAGCTTTTGCTGATGTTGATGACCTTCTCAGCGTCTTCGGGAGCGACATACACTTCGAGGCGATGGCCCATGTTGAACACCTTGTACATCTCTGCCCAGTCGGTTCCGCTCTGCTCTTGGATGATCTTGAAGAGCGGCGGCACGGGGAACATGTTGTCCTTGATGACGCGGCAGTCGTCGCCCACGAAATGGAGCACCTTCGTCTGAGCTCCGCCCGTGCAATGCACCATGCCATGAATGCGGGGACGCATCTCGTCGAGCATCTTCCTGACGACCGGCGCGTAGGTTCGCGTGGGGGAAAGGACGAGCTTGCCAACAGAATATTGACCATTGACCATTGACCATTGACCATTATCGGCGGTCGAGTCTTCGGGCGTAGCCAAATGGTCAATGGTCAATGGTAAATGGTCAATGAGTTTATACTTCCCGCTATACACCAGCTCCTCGGGGACGGCGTGGTCGTAGCTCTCGGGATACTTCTCGGCCAACTCTTTGCAGAAGACGTCGTGGCGGGCGGAGGTGAGTCCGTTGCTGCCCATGCCGCCGTTGTACTCCTTTTCGTAAGTGGCTTGCCCACAAGAGGAGAGGCCCACGATGACGTCGCCCGGACGAATGTTGGCGTTGTCGATGACGTCGCTCCGACGCATGCGGCAGGTCACCGTGCTATCGACGATGATGGTGCGGACGAGGTCGCCCACGTCGGCAGTCTCGCCGCCTGTGCCGTAAATGCCTATACCCATGTCGCGAAGTTCCTGCATCAACTCGTCTGTGCCGTTGATGATGGCTGAGATGACTTCGCCAGGGATGAGCATCTTGTTGCGGCCTATCGTGGAGGAAACCAGTATGTTATCGACGGCCCCCACGCAGAGCAGGTCGTCGGTGTTCATGATGAGCGCGTCCTGAGCGATGCCTTTCCAGACACTCAGGTCGCCCGTTTCCTTCCAATACATATAGGCGAGGCTCGACTTCGTGCCTGCGCCGTCGGCGTGCATGATGTTGCAATACTCCGGGTCGCCGCCCAGGATGTCGGGGATTATCTTGCAGAAGGCCTGCGGGAAGATACCCTTGTCGATGTTCTTGATGGCGTTGTGGACGTCCTCTTTTGCAGCGCTCACGCCGCGCATCATATAGCGTTGGTTGCTCATATTCGTACTTTGTCTTTCCGTTTCCGATTGCAAAGATAAGATAAATATCTTATATCTGCAAATTCCGAGCTCTTTACTTGTCCCTTTTGGCCGTTTATCGCACAAGAGCCTACCGCGGAGCACTTTGGTGATTGAAGCTTGGTGGCAGACAATATGACATGACTTTTCGTCCATCTTTGTCCACATTCTGGCCACACTTGGCCTGCATGCCAGCCGAATTCGGGGTTGGCACCGAAGTTGTTCCTAAGGTTAGTGAAAGCTGAAGCGAAAGCGGAGGCAGAAGAAAAACAAAAGAAAATTACAACAAACAACAAACTTAAATTATAGGAGGTATTAATTATGTTACCAGTAATGTTTAGAAACAATTGGATGCCGACAGTGTTTGAAGATTTCCTGAACTCTGACTTTTTGCCCCGTACGAGCAGCACGGCACCCGCAGTGAACGTTAAAGAGACCGAGACGGAGTACGTCATGGAAGTAGCAGCTCCTGGTATCAAGAAGGAATACTGCCGTGTAGGCATCAACGATGACGGCAATCTTACCGTCGCCATCGAGAACAAGGTGGAGCACAAGCACGAGGACAAGCACAATCACTATCTGCGCCGCGAGTTCTCCTACACGAACTACGAACAGAACTACACCTTGCCCGACGACGTGGAGCGCGACAAGATTTCTGCCAAGGTGGAGGACGGCATCCTGACCGTCACCATGCCGAAGCTGCAGAAAGAAGAGAAGAAGTGTGCCAAGGCTATTGAAGTCTGCTAAGGTTTCTTCTCGGTAAGTCCGAAAACAGCAAAGGGGCCGTGTCATTCCGACACGGCCCCTTCTTTTTGTCACGGCACGCGCTTATTTCAGAAGCGCCTCGTGCTTATTGTCGAAGCGCCCCGTGCTTATTTCGGAAGCGCCCCGTGCTTATTTCAGAAGCGCCTCGTGCTTATCACCGAAGCGCCCTGTGCTTATTTGATACGGATGATGGTGAGTCCGTCGCGCAGCGGGAGGATGACCTTTTCGACGCGCGGGTCGGCGGCAACCAGGTCGTTGAAGGCCTGTACGCCACGCGTCTGGAGGTCGCTCTCGCGGGCTTCCTCGGTGACGCGCCCGTACCACAGAGTGTTGTCGGCCACAATGTAGCCGCCTGCCTTCATGAGCGGCAGAAGCATCTCATAGTAAGCCACATATTCGCGTTTGTCCGCATCGATGTAGGCAAAGTCCCACTCTCCGCCCATGGGAGGCAAGAGCTGCAGGGCATCGCCTATGTGCAGATGAATCCTGTCGGCATAGGGACTTCCGCCTATCCATTGGCGCAGGAAGTCCTCGTTCTCATCGAAAACCTCGAAGGTATGCAGTTCGGCTCCGTCGGGAAGTCCCTCGGCCATACACAAAGTGGCATAGCCACTGTAGGTGCCCAGCTCGAGCACCTTCAGCGGCTTTGTCATTTCGATGAGCATCTTCAGCAGTCGTCCTTGCAGGTGGCCGCTTGCCATCTGCCCGTACGAGAGGCGCAACTGTGTGTCGCGCCAAAGTGCGTGCAGGTAGTCGCCCTCGGCATCGATGTGTCCGAGGATGTACTCGTCAATCGTCATTCAGCCTTGGCAGAGGCACCTTTGTCGATGAGAGCCTCGATGGCCAGGCGGTAGCTTTCCAGGCCGAAACCGCCGATGAAGCCCACACAACCCGGGCTGATGATGGAGCGGCGGCGGAACACTTCGCGCTGATAGACGTTGGTGATGTGCACTTCGACGGCAGGCGTGCTCACGCTCTTCAGGGCGTCGAGGATGGCGATGCTGGTGTGAGTGTAGGCACCTGCATTGATGACGATGCCGTCGCGGTCGAAGCCCACCTCCTGAATCTTGTTGATGATTTCGCCCTCCAGGTTGCTCTGGAAGTAGTCGATGCGTACCTTGGGGAAGCGAGCTCGCAGCTCTTTCAGGTAGTCTTCCCATGCGCGTTTGCCGTAGATCTCGGGTTCGCGAACGCCCAAAAGATTAAGATTTGGGCCGTTTATAATTTGAATTCTCATGATTTTATTGTAATTTTGTTGTCGAAAAGTCTTAGTTGTCGCTACAAAGATATAAAATAAATGGAAAAAGAAGCACGATGAACGAAGATTTTTTTCCTTAATTGGTAAAAATCTTACTTCAGACTCTTCGCTCATAACTATGCATTACGAACTGAGCAACACGAATGTCGTGGGCAACGCCATCTTGCGACGTTACTTCCAATACCTGCGCATGGAGCGTTCCTATACGCCCAATACGCTGAATGCCTACCTGATGGATTTGCAGAAGCTGCTCAACTATTTTGCCGACGAGGGCATCGACTTCCGCAAGGTGACGCTCGCACAGTTGGACCACTTCTCTGCCGTGCTGCAAGACCTTGGCGTACAGCCCCGTTCGGTGGCACGCATCCTGAGCGGCGTTCGTTCCTTCTATCGCTTCCTGACGCTCGAGAAGGAAGTGGAGACCGACCCCACGGAACTGCTCGAGAGCCCGAAGATAGGCAAGCATCTGCCCGAGGTGCTGAGCCTGCCGGAGATTGATGCGATAGAGGCAGCCATCGACCAGAGCAGGCCCGATGGCGTGCGCGACCTGGCCATCATCGAGGTGCTCTTCAGCTGCGGACTGCGCATCAGCGAGCTCTGCGGACTGAAGATAAGCGAGCTTTACCTGGAGGAAGGCTATCTGCGCGTACACGGCAAGGGGCGCAAGGAACGGCTGGTGCCCATCGGCGCTACTGCCATCCGGAGGCTCCGCGACTGGTTTGTGGTGCGGCAGGACATCGACATCCGGCCGGGCGAGGAGGATTATGTCTTCGTTTCGCTGCGTCGCGGCAGGCACCTGAGCCGCATCACGCTCTTCGTCTACATCAAGGAGTACGCTGCTAAGGCAGGCATCCGCAAGAGCATCAGCCCGCATACCTTCCGCCACAGCTTTGCCACGCAGCTGCTGGAGGGCGGTGCCAACCTGCGTGCCATACAGGCCATGCTCGGCCACGAGGACATTGCCACCACCGAAATATACACGCACATCGACAAGACTCGCCTGCGCAAGGAGATTCTCGAACACCACCCCAGGAACATCCATAAAGGCTGACGAATGGCATCACTCCTGCCAGCTTCGGCCTGTTTGCAGTTGATATTTTGCCTCTGCCACCTGACTTCTGCTTCCAAGGCATTCTGATTGACGTCTAAACTGCTGAATACCTATTCGGTACGAAATATGCAACTATTTTGATGTTTTCTTCAACTTTTTCTGCTGAAAGCGTTGATTTTTGAAAAAGTAGTCGTACCTTTGCAGCGCAAACCTAAGCGAATTGCAGATTTTGTGACTGGTCTGTGCTTTTTTTGAAACAGAGAAATTCTGCGGACCATCAAGGTAGAGAGTGTTTAAAAGGATAAATTGAGCCTGTAAAAAAGAATAATATAAAGAGGTATGGCTACAGAAGGTTACAATTGGAAGAAGGGCGAGACGGTATATCTCCCCTGGAAGGAGAAGCAGATAAAGAAGAGCGGTTCGACGAGCTATGTGAGCATCGTCAACTCGAGGTACATCTGCATTCGCGAAGCCACCGATGCCCAGCGAGGGATTCTCGTGAAGGCAATGGGCAAGATACCTGCACATCATATTATCATGGTGGGCGGAATGCCGTTCTGCAAGGACGACAGGAGCGACCTCATCACAGGCAAGCAATATGCCGGTTATCCCTTTCCGAGCCAGGAGGAACTGAAGGAAGTGCTGGAAGTCATCCGTCAGGACAGCAGTCTGCTGAGTGCCTTCGAGGCTGAGTCGATGCCCCTCGCCACCATTTCCACCTTTTGGGTGAGGGAAACTGCCAGCCGCATTCTGTTGCCCAACAAACTGAAATATTACGATGCCGACAGCGGCCGGGTCTGCAAGGCTGCAGACGATGCCATGCACGTCCGCCTTTCGGTCGTCTTCTTCTCCCAGGACAATCTGAACTGGTAGCCAACCGCTTCGGCTTCATTCACACACCTTTTGTCACAGCCTCGCCTGCGGCACAGTCCGTCGGCCCGTTGGCTTATTCCTTCAGCTCAAAGTGCTGGTAGTCCTTGCATGACTTCCAGTCGCCGCCCCACCTGAAGCCCGCCTCGGTGAAGAGACGGAAGCAGAGGTCGTTGCGGTCTATCTTGTAGTGGAACGTCTTGGTGCGGTCGCAGTACTTGGCTGCGGTGGCCGGCTGGATGAGGCGTGTGCCGTTGGCGCGGACCTTGTGGTAAGGATTGTAGAGTGGATTGATGTCCACGGCAAGTCCGCGTGCGTGTTTCGAGAGCTTGCCGCTTCCGGCGGAGGTCCGATAGCAGAAGCACGACGAGTTGTTGTCTTGCATCTGCGTCTCGTCGTCGGCGTTGTAGACGTCGGGCAGCAGCATCCGTTGGATGGGATACTTCGCGTCGAAGAGCTGACGCAAGATGTGTGTCAGGCGGTCGGCTATGGTCTTGTTGCAAATCATCTCGCCCACATGCATCTGGTTGTCGTAGTCCCAATGGAGGGCACGAATGTGGCGCAGGTCGTCGCGACCGATGTGCGGGTTCTTCTTGTAAGTCTTTCCCTGCATCCGTTGCCATACCTCGTCGGGTATCGGCTCGGCAGCAAAGCACTTGTCCAGCCCGCCGAAAGCCTCGATGTCCGCCGTGCTGACGGTCTTGCCCGCCTGCCATTCTGTCAGCACCTTCGTGACGGCTGCGGCTGTGTGGCCGTCCTTCATATCCGTCATCGCTTCGCGACGGTTGCCGCTCTGGCACGAGGCTTGGACTGTCTGACCGCAGACGGAAATGGCAGTCAGGGCAGCCATGATGCTGATGCGCAGCAGGTTTGCCAGCCCAGCCGAACGTGAGCAGGACTGGCAGGGAGCAATTATCCGGTTCGGAACGCCTTTCATCTTGTTTGTCTCTTTTAGGTCCGCGTTAACTTCTGAAACGTCAGAGCATTCTGTGTGCCATTTGGTCCGATATGGAACCTCATGGGACGTCTCTGCCTGCAAAGGTACGAAAAATTTTCTAATCAATCTCATCAATTCATCCAATACTTGGTGATATAATCCAACACTAAGACACGAAGGCACGAAGAGCCATGCCGAAATCGAAGCCACAAAGCTTGCCTGCCAAAATCTTTGTGTCTTTTTCGCTGGGATAATTACTTTGTGACTTTGTGTCTTTGTGTTTGGTTAACCCCTGTTATGCTGTAAGTTGCCACCATGCGGAACCTGAATAAGTTACCTTATGCCAGGCCATGAAATCCCCATCTCTGCTTCACAAAAATCCTTTTACCATGCCACAAAATCTCAAGCCGCACGGAACAAAACTTTTTTAGTGGTTCGGAAATATATTTCAAAGGCTTGGAAATATATTTTAGTGCCTTTGAAATATATTTCCAAGCCTTTGAAATAGTTTTGTTGCACGCGGCGAAGAAGTTTGACGCGGACCGAACGGAAATTGGTATCAGACCGAACGGAAGTTTATATAGTGGTTATCTTTTGACAAAAGGGTGTGTCATAATTAACAACAACGGATTAAACGGATTTCATGGATTGCCTTATTTGCTGATTAACAGCTTCGCTTAAATCCGTGAAATCCGTTTAATCCGTTGTCTTCTCAAGATGATTGTTTTGCCACATCCTTGTTGATGTGTGCGAGCATTCATGTCGCGGGGGAGCCTTTGTCAAGGTCTTTCGATGAGGACTGTTGCGTAGGCCGAGATACCTTCCTCGCGGCCGGTGAAGCCCAGCTTCTCGGTTGTGGTGGCTTTGATGGAGACATCGTCCACGTCGACGCCTATGATGTCGGCCAGACATTGCTGCATCTCGGGGATGCGAGCCTTCATCTTCGGGCGC
Source organism: uncultured Bacteroidales bacterium (assembly GCA_902799985.1). GTDB lineage: Bacteria > Bacteroidota > Bacteroidia > Bacteroidales > Bacteroidaceae > Physcousia. The sequence continues at coordinate 7,833 of CADCCR010000009.1, forward strand.
TCGGCACAGACGGTAGCGTCGATGTTGCCCACCCGGTAGCCTTTCGTGGCAATGAGCTCCACCGTCTTGCGCAGCAGAATCTTGCTGTCGATGCCGCGGAACTCCTCCTTCGTGTCGGGGAAGTGATAGCCGATGTCGCGCATGTTGGCGGCTCCGAGCAAGGCGTCGCAGATGGCATGGATAAGCACATCGGCATCGCTGTGCCCAAGCAGTCCCAGCGGATGCTCGAAGCGTATGCCGCCCAGCCACAGCTCACGTCCCTCCACAAGCTGGTGGACATCGTATCCGAAACCGACCCTTATTCTATTTGCCATTTAGCCATTTACCATTTACCAGACCCTCTCCAAACCTCCCCCTCTATGGGGAGGCTTCTTTCTCCTGATGTTGACTCCGTCGAGCGATTGCTTCTCTCCCTAGAGGGGGTCTGAGGTTTCTTTTATCATCTTCTCCTCATCTTGCCGAAGAGGTCGCGCATGCCGTCCAGGTCGAAGCCAAGCGAGAAGCGCATGGTCTGGTCCAGCGGATTGCTCTGAGCGGTACTGAACACGTAGGAGGCATCGATGGAGAAGACGCTCATGTGGAAGCCTGCGCCTACGGTGAAGTACTTGCGGTTACCCTTGTTCTCTGCCTCGTGGTGGTAGCCGGCGCGTAGCATAAAGCGGTCATTGTAAGTGTATTCGGCACCGAAGCTGAGCTGTATCTCTTCCATTTCCTCCTTGAAGCCGCCCGGCGCATCGCCGAAGCTCTTGAAGATGCCTGCAATGGAGGAGACGTCGTAGTAGTCCTTCTGCACGCGGTCCATGTAGTCGTTGTCCGGCTCGTCCTCCTTCTTCATGGGGTAGGTGGGGACAAGCATCTTGTTCACGTCCATGGCGATGCTGAACTTGTTGTACTCGTTGAAGGGAACGGTGAAGTTGAAGCCGAGGCGGAGGTTCGTGGGGATGAACTCCGAGTTGTCGCTGCCGCCGTAGGTTATCTTCGAGCCGATGTTGCTGATGTTCAAGCCCCAGCCGAAGCTACACTCGCGGTTGCCTGCCATGAAGTACCCGAGTCGGTAGAGGGCGATGTCGGCAGCAAAAGCCTTGCCTGCGCTGCTCTCGGCCGTGTAGTCGTACTTGATGTCGGAAAGGATGAATCGCAAGTTGACGGCCATGGAGAACGTCTCGCTGAGCATACGGCTGTAGCCTGCATCGAAGGCCAACTCGTAGGGCTTGATGGTCATGTCGTCCATGTCGGCCAGGAATACTTCGCCCAGGCTGAAGTAGCGCAGCGAGGCATGTACGGCACTGTAGTCGCCGATGCGATAGAAGCCGACCAGGTTGGCCAGATTGATGTCGTTGACCAGCTTGCGCAGCCAAGGCGTGTAGCTGATGCCCACGCCGGCACGGGCGATGTTGAAGGGGTACTTGGCCGGATTCCAGTACTGCGAATAGGCATCGGCCTCGGTGGCGGCACCGATGTCGCCCATGCCGCCGCCTCGCGCATCGGGAGCGATGGCCAGAGAGGTCACGGCGCTGTTCACGGGGTTGAACATATTCTGCTTGTCCTGTGCCAAGGCTGCTTCTGTGCAGCAAACGCTGACGACAGCTAACAGCAGCAGGGTGCGAAGGATTCTGTATGCTTTCATTGTATGGTTCATTCAGCTTTTATGCTCTATAATAACTATTTTAGAGGCTTATTTATTGTACCGCACTACGATTTTTTGTGTTTTTGTGGTCCATTTGCTCTGCCCGCACCTTACTTTTGCGCGATAGAGGTAGATGCCCGTGCCCACTTTGGCACCGACGCCGTTGGTGAGGTTCCAGGTGACGGTCTGTATGCCGCTCGGGTTGCTGCTGCTCTCCTCGTGCATCCAGATGCAACGGCCCGAGAAGTCGAACACCTCGAAGATGAAGTCGCAGTCGCTGCCGGGCAGGTCGTAGCTCAGGATGAAGTTCGTGCTGTTGACGGCAGGGTTCTGGCTTGCCATGAGGCGCAGGATGTTGGTGGAGACAGCGTCGTCCACCACGAAGTCGAGGCTCGTCTGGTTGGTGTTGTTCAGCACGTCCCATGCGCGGAAGGTGAGGCTGTGCGGACCGTTCTCGAGCTGTGGGATGCTGTAGGCCACGGTGCCGCGGGTGAAGTCGCCGAACTCGTGGGCATAGTTCTCGTTGATGTTGAAGGTGAGGTCGCTCCTTCCGTCTACGCAGAGCAGCAGGTCATGCCCGATGCCATTGCCGCTGGCGCTGATGCCGCTGGCGTCGGTGAGCTGTGCCACGAAGAATGGTGTGGCATTCACTGTGCCGCCGTTCTGGAAGTCTTCCTTGTTGAGGTAGGCATATATCTGCGGCCCTTCGGTGTCGAAGTCAGTGCTCTCCACCATGCCTCCCAGGGGGATGTCCTCGTTGTAGCCGTTGGCTTCCGTGCTTCCGTCGTCGCTCAAGGCATAGAAGACCAGTCGGCCTGCCTCGCCGGAGAAGTTGATGTCGATGGGGATGATGAACTCTTCGTTGAAGAGGCCGGCACGCACGCTGTCCTGCGACTCGTAGAGCAGGGCGTTGCGCTCGGTGAAGGTAAAGGCTTCTTCGGCTCCCGCGTTGTTACGGCAAACGATGGTCTCCTTGTTGTCGAAGAGGCGTGTGTGGACCACACCGTTGAAGGTTGTCAGGGTGCTGCCGTCGGTCTGTTCGACATGTCCGTAGAGCTTGACGCGTTCGCCTGCTCGGAGGGGAATGGCAGAGCCGTTCACCTTCTTGCCATTGATGCTGTCCACCACGATGCGCTGCAGGGGCGCGCCCAGCGTGATGGCCGGGTCGCCAAGCAGAGCATAGTGCAGTTTGTTCTCGTAGTAGCCTGCCTGTCGTCCGTCGCTGATGATGCTGTTCTTCGCCAGTCGCACGGCGTCGCCGATGCGGTTGCGCTCCTTCTTGCCGCTCGTGTTGTTGGTGTCAAGGAGGTACTGCGTGAAGTAGCGGTTCATGTAGTAGTTCTGTGTGGCATAGACGGTGCGTGTCGTGCCGTAGAAGGCCATTGCTCCGCCGCCCGAGTTGAGCACGGCGGCCTCGCCGATGTTGCTGATGTTCGAGTCGAAGGGCATCACGTCGCAGGCACAGGTTATCCAGAGCGGCAGCTTCGTGCTCTTGCTCTTGTCGAAGTCCTCGCGCAGCAGAACGAACTCATGGCTGAAGCCATAGGCGGCAGCATGACCGGTGTAGTCCATTATCAAGGCGCCGTCGGCCATCTGTTTCTTGATTTGCTTGGTAGCTTCCGGATAGGTGTTGCTGTTGGTCGAGCTGACACGCGTGTAGGCATCCCACATGATTTTGTGCACTTCCATCTCGGGGTTCCTGGCGATGATGTTCTCTGCCGCGTTGTTCGCGAAGCGCATGTGCTCGTTCTCGTCGCCGTCGTCGCCCAGGAAGTAGACGAGGTTCTTCCACGGACCGGCGTTCTGGTTGCTCATGAAGGCGAGGCATTTGTCCACCATTATCTTGGCTTGTGCGGCAGTAGTGACGGGGAAGCGTCCGATGCCGATGTCGCTCTTCTCGTTGATGTGGTTCGCGCCTTCGCCGTCATCGAGCAGTCCGAAGTAGTCCTCCATGATGTAGCTCTTTGTGTCGCTGAAGCTGTTTTCACTCTCGTAGCAGAGCAGATAGTCGTCGGGACTGCTGTTGCGCCAGGTGCCGGAAAGCATGCGGTTGTCCCAGGCGCAGTCGCCGAAGAGCAGCAGGTAGCGTGGAGCGACGTCGAAGCTGCTGGCCTTGTCGTAGAGCATCTTCATGAAGAGACGGTAGGCGGTGGGGTCGGGTGTGCCGCTCGAGAACTCGTTGAATATCTGGTCGGCACGGACGATGCCTACGCGCAGCCCGTCGTAGAGACGATGTGCGTCGGCCAGTCGTTGTGCTTCGGAGAGGAGCTTGCCGCTGGTCGGTATGATGATGACCATGTCGAGGCTGTCGAGGCTGTGAAGATTCTGGTTGGCGATGCTTCCCACGACGGTTGGTTCGGGGAAGGTTGCCGCCGTGTTGAATGCCACGAAGTGCTGCGAGCCGTCGTCAACGCGGACGCGGAAGGTGTCTTTCTCCAGCGTGCTTTCCACCAAGGCATCCTTCTCTCCGACGCTTCCGGTGCGGATGACCTTGACGTTCGTGCCGGTGATGTTGAAGAGGGCCGGTGATGCCACTTCGGAATGGAACTCGACGAAGCCGGTGGCAGCCGTGCTGAGCTTGCGGTTGTAGTTGTAGGCCAGGTAATCCAGGTGCGCCTTCTTGCCCTGCGCGGAACGGAGGTTGACGGTAAGCTTGGCCGGTGTGCCGAAGTTGGTCATGTCGTAGTTTCGTGTGGTGGCCGTGGCGAAGATGTATTCTCCTGGCGGCGTCACGCTGAACTTGCCTATCTCTGTGCCGTTGATGGTCACGGCGATGGAGTTCGATTCGTTGTCCGAGCCGGTGAAGACAATCGTCAGCCTTCCCTCGCCGGAGGGGTCGGTGGCGGAAAGGGAGTAGGTGTGGCTGTTGTTGTTGGCATAGTTCTCGCCGTCGAAGAGGTGGCGGCCGAGGGCATGCCAAGCGAACTCGTCCTTCTCGTAAAGGGTGTGTGCCCGGGTGGTAAGGAACGTATCGGTAGGCTCCAACGTGCTGGAGGCCAGTGTCTCTATCTTCGAGGGCGCGTCTTCCTCAGTCAGGAAGTAGCAGGCCTGGCGGGCGTAGGTGTTGGTGGTGCGTGTGTCTTCCGTCCAATAGACGAGGCCGTTGCCCCAGAAGAGCCAGCTGTCCGTCTGACTGTTATAGTAAAGCGGCACCTCGACCATATCGTCGTGGTGTGTGTTCCGGTTGATGTATTCGGGCAGGAGATGTCCGCCGTAGCCGTAGAGGTGCACGTTGTCGGGGTTGGAGAAGCCCATCTTCTGGAGCGAGGCACGCGAGAACTGGTAGAGTCCGTCCTCCGTGATGCTTACCTTCACCCATTTGCCGCTTGCCAAACGCGAATTGGCAGCGTAGCGGTTCGATGCGTTGGCTCCCTTGCGGGCTTCCTGCCTTCCGTTCCATGTGGCGTTGATGACAATCTGAGCGCTGGTGAGCTTCTCGTATCTTCCGTCCTTGCGGCGGATGGGGATGAAGGAGATGTCGAGCAGTCCCTTACCGCGTTCCACGCCGACGAACGTCTCCACGTCTATCGTTTCGCTCAGCAGACTGTCGAAGCGCTCGGCAACGAGGGTCTCCTTGGCGCTCAGAGCAGCGTATTCCGGATAGAGCAGCGAGACGCTGTACGTATGGGTGCGGTAGTCGCTTTCGAGCGGAACCACTTCGGTATAGACGGGCAGCACGGAGTCGATCTGCATCTCGTTCCAGTCGAGGCTGGTGAAGCTCAGTTCCTTCTCTTGCTGTGCTCCGATGGTTTGAACCAGAGCAAAAAGCATCAGGCATATATTGAAAAGCTTCGTCATTTGCTGTTTACTATTTACGATGTATAGTTAAATATAATTATGTGTCTGTTGCCATCTTCTCCCTCCTCCTCGGGGGAGGGTTGGGGAGGGGGCTTTACTTCACATTGAACTCCAGCACCTTCTCGCCTTCGAGGTAGCCTTCCAGGTGGTCTTCGATGCTGACCGGGCCGATGCCAGCCGGTGTGCCCGTGAAGATGATGTCGCCCGTCTTGAGCGTGAAGAACTGGCTGATGAAGCTCACCAGTCTGTCCACCCCGAAGAGCATGTCCTTCGTGCAGCCCGTCTGCACCTGTTCGCCGTTGCGGAGCAGGTGGAAGTTCAGCTCCTGGATGCCCTTGCCATAGTGCGCGAGCGGCATCCATCGCCCCACGGCCGCGCTGCCGTCGAAGCCCTTGCAGAGGTCCCAGGGCAGCCCCTTCTGCCGCAGCTGCTCCTGCAGGTCGCGGGCTGTGAAATCGATGCCCACCGTCACCTCGTCGTAGTAGCGATGCGCAAAGCGTTCGGGGATGCTGCGCCCCAGGTGGTTGATGCGCACACAGAGCTCTGTCTCGTAGTCGCAGCGTTGCGTGAAGCTGGGCACGAAGAAGGGTTTCCCTCCCGTCAGCAGGGCAGAGTCCGCCTTGGTGAACACCACAGGTTGACACCCCTGGCTTTGGTCGTCGGAGCGTCGGGCAGAGACTCCCCCTATATTTAATAACGAATTTTGCAGCTCTTTATTGTGTGCCGCGTAATTCATTCCTATTCCAAATATCTTCATTTTGCGTTTTTCGATGCTTTAGTTCTTCCGTCATGGCAGAGCCGAAGCATGCTTCGCTCTCCTTATCCGGCTTGTCGAAAACCATTGGCTGGCACTGGGCTAAACCTTCAATTTCGGGTGTAAAGGTACGAATAAGTGCGAAAAAAGCCAAATTTATTCGGGCTTTTTCGTCCGAAAGTATCTTCTATGTTATAAATAATTCAGCGAAAGCCCTTGCAGATAAGAGAGAAAAAGTATATCTTTGCACTTACAATCATCGACTAAACAACTAATTAACCTATGAAAAAAACATTTATCCTTATTCTGATGGCACTCCTGTCTGTGCTGGGCGCACAGGCACAAATGATTGCCTATTCTGTGTCCACGAGAGTCGAGGTCGAACCTGGTCCGCCAACCATCATTGACCTTCAGGGGTACACGGGAGAAGACTTGGCCGGCCTGATGTTCGATGCCGAAGGCAATGTTCTGGAAGATCCTGTCGAGAATGCCCGTGGCTTCCCCATTGGCTTCGACTTCCGCTACAACGGACAGAGGATGAAGTATTTCCTCATCGGCTCTGACCTTATGGTGCAGTTGTCGCCGTCAAAACTCATCAGCACTGAGGCTCACAAGCACAATATTACATTGTTCACCACTGATGGCATCCACGACGTCTTCGGCATGATTCCGCGTGAGGGCGTCTATGGACTGGACGACACACAAATCAGTTACTGGCTCGAAGGCGAAGAGGAGGGCTACCGTGTCCTGTGCATCGAGTACAAGAACATCGACTTCCGGAATGGTGGCGGTTGGGGCACCGAGGGCGAATTCTGCGGTGCGAAAGCAACCGTGCAGTACCGGCTCTATGAGCACGACAACAACATCGAGATGAAGGTCAAAGGCTTCAGACCAGCAGACCCCGGCAGATACAACTACTTCCGCGTCGGCATCCTGGGGCTTCCCGCCGACTTTGCGCAAGTGCAGTCATGGGACGGCAGCATCGTCTCGTCGAGAGACAACAGCATCCCTTACAATCGTGACGAGTATCCCAAGGACGGGCAGGTCTATACCTTCGTGGCTCCCGAGCCATGCACCACGCCCACCTCGTCCGGCAGCAACCTGGAACTTACTTCCACCACCGACCAGATTTCCGGCAAGTTCACCACGGGCAATGGCGACCACTACATCGTCCTTGCCACTCCGGAAGAGACGCTCTACGAGCGCCCTGCCAACAGAACCAGGTATGAGGCGGGCGACATCATAGGCAATGCCGAAGTCATCGCCATCACAGACCAAGGCGAGTTCTCCGGCAAGGAAGGCATGTCGCTGGGCACGTACAACGTCTTTGTCTTCGCTTTCAACAACATGTGTATGGACGGACCGCTCTATTCCGACGACATCCTTTTCGGAACGATTGCGATGAAGCCCGACAAGCCTGTAAGTCTGGCTTTGGCCAGTGCCGACAAGAACTCTCTGACGCTCAAGGCAGAGGACAGCGGCACACAGATGCTCATTGCCATGAGCGAAGTGCAAGGGACTGACAGGTGGGGCGACCCCGAGTATTATGGTGCCTTCGGCACACCAACGGGCACCTACCGTGTCGGCGATGAGATAGAAGGCGGCGGCAAGGTCGTCTATGTGGGCCGCAGCAGCGAGACCATCAATGTCAGCGGACTCGAAACAGGGAAAGTCTATTTCTTCCGTGCATGGAGCACCGATGGCATTGGCAACTACTCCAGCGTTTGGCTCGACATGAATGCCGTAACCGCAGTAGGACTGCCCTGGGAACCCGTATTATTGGGACTTCCTTCCAATTGCCCGCCATTCGGCTGGACAACCGATGAGATTGACTTGGAAAACAACTTTTGGGCCGTCGAAGATTACAACGATTTATACTTCTATAACGATGTGAGATGGGCTTCTGCTGAAGAACCTGTCGAATGCTGGTTGCAGACCCAGGACATCTGTCTTGACAAAAACAGCAACTGGCTAAGTGTCGAGATTGGCGCCAACGCCGTACTTAACCGTTGGCCCACCGACTGGGCAATGGAAGACGGCGAGGAGATTGCCATACAACTGACCACAGACGGCAACACCTATACCGACATCCTCATCCTGAACAAGTACAACATGCCGGAGTTCACCGACGAGAATGGGACAGTAAACATCTGGAAGGACGGCGAGTTCACACCCTTCCGCGTGAACTTCCCAGAATATGCCGGACAGATAGTCAAGGTGCGCATGCTCGTCAAGCGCCATACGAAGGGCCAGATAAATTTCAGGAACCTCAGAATAGACGGGACACTCTACGGCATCGTGGGCAGCATTCCTGGCCTCAGCGGGGATGAAGACCTCATCATGAAGCAGGACAAGCAGGACAAGAACCTCTACAAGGCGTCGCTCGACGTCGAGGTGACAGAAATACCTGTCGATGCCTACGAATACAAAATGCGCACCAACTTGAACTGGGAAGGCTACCATCTGCCCACCTACGGCTACCAACATTGGAAACCCGAGACAACTGGCTCATACAAGTTGCTCTTCACAGCCAACATTGCAACCAACACCCTCAGCCTGGACGTACGCCATCCCTACGAGGTCAGCTTCGACAACAAGGGCAACTGGAGCAATGTCTATGCCTATGCCTACAGCTATGACGGGAACGGCAATCTTGTAGAACACAGCGGCCCGTGGCCCGGCACAGAGGTAGAGGTCAGTGGCGGCTTCTTCAACCGCAGCTGGATTTACAACTTCACATCAGAGCAGGAACCGCAGTACATCATCTGGAACAACGGCGACGGCGACCCCAAATATGGCGAACCTGCAGAGCAAACCGAAGAGCGTCCCTTCGTTGACGGCAAAACGTACAGCTACTATCCAGATATTACAAGCATTAAGCTACCCGGCTCGTATAACAACTGGAATGCTCCGGAGATGATACCCGGTGACTACCCAAACCAATGGGTGACCACCATAGCAGTCGAAAAGGATGAGGAGTTCAAGCTGCTCGTCAACGGCAACTGGATTGGCTACGACGATGTCACCATCGATGCCCCAAATGGTTGGCTCGAAAGAGGAACAGAAGGCAGCATCATCTTGAAGCACAGCGTGGCACAGAAAGAGGCCTACCACAGTGTTGCAAACTGGATGTCTCCCAGCTCCGACGTGACGTCTGGATGGCTCATCGCTATTGAAGAGGGCGACCCAGATGCCATCAACAGCGTCTATGCCAATGCCGCACAGAAGGAGATTATCCACAACCTGGCAGGCCAGCGCCTCGAGAAAGCCCGCAAAGGCGTGAACATCGTGGACGGAGAGAAGGTTCTGAAGAAGTAAGCATTGCCCGCTCAAGGTCGCAACCAGGCATGCTTAGTGGAGTATCGCCCGAAGCGCCTCGCGCTTATTTAGGAAGCGCGAGGCGCTAATTCTGGAAGCGCAGGGCGCTTATTTCAAAACCACTCGTCACTCGTCAGGTTTCGCATTCAAGAACCAGAGAATCAGCCAATAAGACCCTGACGAGTGCCTGACGAGTGCCTGATGAGTGTGTCAGGCACTCGTCATACGTTAAGCTGCTGACAATATGCATCTTACATGCGAATCATGACGAGTGACGAGTAGTTGCTCGCTGTCCCTCGCACTATTTCTTGCTCTTTACTGTATTACTGTCCTTCACACGGGAACACCCGTGCGCATCACATCGTCGTACAGAGGTGACCAGTGGTTCTCTGCTATTAGTACGGGCTCGATGAGCAGACTGACTTTGTCACTGTCCTTGCCGAGGGCCACGGATGTTTCAAACCATTTGTCCTCAGCTATCGTGGGAACAATGAAAGCAGTCAGCCGATTTCCCGGGACAGCAATATAAGATAAATACATTAATGTCTTGTCGAGCTCGCTTATAGAAAAACCATGCTATATGTAATGACCAAAAACAGAGATAACAATAACCTCAACCACGTCGTCGTGAATCTGATACACTAAACGGTGTTCTCTGTTTATACGTCGTGACCAGGTTTCAACTGCGTAATGTTTTAGCAGCTCACATTGTCCTGTGCCCGTGCGAGGGTGTTCCTTCAGTTCGTCAATCAATTTCGCCAGCTTCTTCAAAGCTTGCGGAGCCCTTTTCTGAAGCTCTATCAAATCTTTTTGAGCTTCAGCATTAAACTTTACAATGTATGCCATCTTCAGTTGGAACCAAGCATGCGATTAAGGAATTGCTGCCCTGTTTCTGATGGCTGCATAACAGACATCGTATCCTCGCTGGATGTGGCAATCGAGTGGTCAAGCTTGGCATAAAACTCACTCTCTGTCATCTTTATTTTTCGCCGGGGAGCAGATGGAGCACTTGCCTTCACTTCCCATCCCATCCTTTTGCCTAATTGCCGGATAAAAGCAACGTCTGCCCGTGGCATGCTGATATTTACTGAAACTGATGTTGTCATAGTAGTTTTCTTTTCTGCAAAGGTACGACTATTATCGTTTCCTTCCAAACTTTCAGGCGAAAAGTTTGTCTTTTCTGAAGAAACAGAGCACACAAAAATGAGGGTGTGTCAATTTGACACACCCTCATTAGTCTTTTCAACAAGGTAGATACTTACTCTGCGCGGAGAGTGAAGCGCTTGAAGTCGGTGACGGTGAGTTCCTTGTCGATGCTCTTGAGGTAAGCCTCGACGGTGAGTGTCTTGTCCCAGATGTACTCCTGGCTCAGCAGGCAGTTCTCCTTGAGGAACTTGTTCACGCGACCCTTGGCGATGTTCTCAATCATAGCGGTGTTGAGGTTTGCTGCCTTCTCGGCAGAAACGGTGGCGATGATTTCCTTCACCTTGGCAACGTCGTCGGCTGTAATCCAGCCCTTGGCCTGGTTGCTCTCCATGTGGTCCTCGCTGTCGAAGTGTGCGGGGTTGAAGCCAGCCTTCTTGATGGCAGCCTCTACAGCCTTCTGCACCTGCTCAGCCTTCGACTTCTCGACGGCAACAGCATACTCGTTGTCCTTCACGCTCTGGGGCACGCCGCTTTCGTCGATAGCCACAGGAGCAGCACTTGCAATCTGCATGGCGATGTTCTTGCCGACGGTCTCGTCCTCCACCTTCTTGTTCAGGGCAAGCATGGTGCAGAGTCCGTTGCGGTTCATGTGGTTGTAGGTAGCGATGTTTTCGCCCTCGATGGTGCAATAGCCGTCGAGTTCCATCTTCTCGCCAGTGATGCCGCTGCGAGCAGTGACAGCGTCGGCAATAGTGCCTTCGCCCATGGGCAGAGCCTTCACTTCGTCGAGAGTCTTGCACTTTGCAGCCACAGCAGCGTCGAGGATGCTCTGTGTGAGAGCTACGAAGTCGGCATTGTTGGCCACGAAGTCGGTCTCGCACTTCAAGGCGATGATGGCACCGAAGCCGTTCTCAGCCTTTACGAGCACGCAACCCTCGGAAGCCTCGCGGTCGCTACGCTTAGCAGCAACAGCCTGACCCTTCTTGCGCAGGTATGCCACAGCACCGTCCATGTCGTCGCTTTCTGCCAGAGCCTTCTTGCAGTCTGCCAGACCAGCGCCCGTCATCTCGCGGAGCTTCTTGATATCATTCATTGTAACTTCCATAGTAGTATCTGTTTTTAAAAGTTTTGGATTAAGGATTAAAGATTAAGGATTAAGGCTTGATACCAGTAGGTTTGTCAGTTTCCTAAACAACCAAACTTTAATCCTTAATCTTTAATCTTTAATCTGTAAATTATTCCGCTTCGGGAGCTTCTACTTCCTCCTCTTCCTCGCGAGCCTTGCCGCTGCGGCGGCCTCTCTTCACGGGCTGGTCTTCCTGCTCGGCAGCAGCGTCGCTGTCGGCCTTCTCAGCCTTGCGCTCCTCGAGACCCTCGTTGATGGCTGTGCAGCAAGCCTGGAGGATGACCTCGATGCTCTTGCTTGCATCGTCGTTAGCGGGGATGACAAAGTCGATGTTGTCGGGGTTGCTGTTTGTGTCGACGATAGCGAACACGGGGATGCCCAGACGGTTAGCCTCGCGCACGGCAATCTGCTCTTTCAGTACGTCGACGACGAAGAGTGCAGAAGGCAGGCGGTTGAGGTCGGCGATGGAGCCGAGGTTCTTCTCGAGCTTAGCACGCTGGCGGCTTACCTGCAGAATCTCGCGCTTGGAGAGGTTGCTGAATGTGCCGTCGGCAGTGAGCTTATCGATGTTAGCCATCTTCTTCACAGCCTTGCGGATGGTGGGGAAGTTGGTGAGCATGCCGCCGGGCCAGCGCTCGATGACGTAGGGCATGCCTACAGAGGTGGCGAGGTCGGCAACGCATTGCTTGGCCTGTTTCTTGGTAGCGACAAAGAGGATCTTCTTACCGCTCTTGGCGATTTGCTTCAGGGCTTCGGCTGCTTCGTCGACCTTGGCAACGGTCTTGTGCAGGTCGATGATGTGAATGCCATTGCGCTCCATGAAGATGTAAGGAGCCATAGCGGGGTTCCACTTTCTCTTGAGGTGACCGAAGTGACATCCGGCCTCCAACAGTGTATCAAAATTTGTTCTTGACATTGTTTTTGTTGTTTGTGTGTTGTTTACTTTCTTGTTAATTCTTTTGTGTTAGCTCTGCTTGCGCCTGAGCCTAGGCGAAGAACCAATCTGCGAGTAGTCCCTTACATTATATATAATATATGTGTAGAGGGGAGTCTGGCAGATTTAGATACTAAACCTTGTTGGCAATTCATAATTCATAATTCATAATTATTGTTAGTTGTCCGCTATCAGTGCACAGCCAAATTATGAATTGTGAATTATGAATTATGCATTGAACATTAACGCTTACTGAACTGGAAGCGACGACGTGCCTTTGGACGTCCGGGCTTCTTTCTCTCGACCTCGCGGCTGTCGCGTGTCATGAAGCCTTCTGCACGGAGTGCCTTCTTGTCCTCGGCGTTGATTTTAACCAGAGCGCGTGCAATGGCGAGGCGGAGAGCCTGAGACTGTCCGGTGTAGCCACCGCCGTAGAGGTTCACGTTGATGTCGTACTTCTCAGTAGCCTCGAGGAGAGCCAGGGGCTGCTTCACCACGTACTGGAGGATGGTGCTGGGGAAGTACTCTGTCAGGTCGCGCTTGTTGATGGTAATCTTGCCGCTACCTTCACTGACGTACACGCGGGCAACGGCGCACTTGCGGCGGCCCAGCGCATTAGCAATGTATTTCGTATCCATATCGGGAGTTTATTTATACTGGTTAATATCAATTGCCTTGGGGCTCTGTGCCTGCTGCTTGTGCTCAGCACCGGCGTAAACGTAGAGGTTGTCGAGCAGCTGGCTGGCCAGCTTGTTCTTCGGCAGCATGCCCTTCACTACGCGACGAATCAGCTTGTCGGCGCCGTTGGGCTTAGCCAGAATCTCGGCGGGAGTTGTTGCACGCTGTCCGCCGGGGTAGCCTGTGTATGACAGATAAACGCGGTCGGTCATCTTCTTGCCTGTGATGACGATCTTGTCGGCGTTCACGATGATAACATTGTCGCCGCAGTCCACATTGGGAGTGAACTCAGCCTTGTACTTGCCTCTCAGCAATTTTGCCACCTTTGTGCAGAGGCGACCCAGAACCTGGTCGGTAGCGTCAACCACTACCCACTCCTTCTTTACGGCAGCCTTGTTAATCGAGATGGTCTTGTAACTCAAAGTGTCCATTCTTTGTCTTAACTTTTTGTTTGTTTCTACCTTGTTATTTTTCTCTTTTGTCGGTGCGATTCCCGAACCGTCCGTTCAGGCCAATGAGGCGGACTATTCACACGCTCCGTTAGGGCCATTTTGTGATCCTTTGATAATAATCGGCGTGCAAAGGTACAACTTTTTTATTAATCTGCAAGCGTGGGAAGAAGTTTTTTCTCTCTTAACTGCTTGTTTTTTGTGCTTTCAGGGATACAACTACGTACCTGAGGCATCGCATTGCGGGCCAGATGAGTGGCAAAGTGAGGAACTTGGCGAAGCGTGTGTGCCGGTTGTCGGCGATGTGCATGGCATGCTGCATCCTGATGGCTTCCGACCGGAGGGCGGGTTTGCCACAGCGGAAGGCGTGCATCAGGAGTTTGTGGATGCGGGCTTGCATGAAGCTGTCCAAGCTGGGAGAGGCGATGCCGAAGGTCTGTGCCAGGTCGTAGGAGAGGCGTGTGACGTTGGCCCAGAAGTGGAACTGCTTCTCTTCGCTTTGAGGATTGGAGATGGAGTTCCCGCCCCAGGAGTAAGCGAGGGTGGGGCGGTCGATGTAGGCCACGTTGCCCATGCGAGCGAGGAGGAAGGGTATTTGAACGTCTTCGCAGCGGTATGTGTCGGGGTCGAAGAACTGTGGGAACTCGTTCATGGCCCGACGTATCCATTCGTTGCGGTAGAGGGATGTGCAGAGGTGGATGGCAGGTCGTTCTCTAGGCATCAGGATGTCGGCAAGGAGGTCGGAGCCGTTGAAGATTGAAGATTGAGGATTGGAGATTGATGGTTGAGCATTGATTGTAGGCTTTCCCGGGGAGGTGAGTTTGCCGGTCCGCTCGTTGTACTTCTGCCAGTCGGTGTGCACGATGCCGACGTTCGGATTGTCGTCCAGGATGCTGGCGGAGGCTTCGAGCTTCGTGCGGTCGGTCCAGAAGTCGTCGCCCGAGCAGTCGGCGATGTATTTGCCGCGGCAGGCACGCAGGCAGTCGAAGTAGTTCCTGACGAATCCCTTGTTGGGACAGGCCGGCATGAGGCGTATCGTGTCGGGGTGCTGTTCCTGAAGGGCTTGACAGACGGCGCGTGTGCCGTCGGTGGAGTCGTCGTCACCGATGACAATCTCGATGGGCAGGTGGCATTCCTGCTCCAGGATGCTCTCCAGCGTGCGCCCGATGGTGCCCTCCTGGTTGTAGGTACATACGATGACGGAAATCAGCTCTTTGTCCATAGTTCTTGATTTACAATTGTGCAAAGGTAGCAAATTTAATCCGAAATGTGTGCTTGCTTATTCATATTTATACGATAAATGGAAAAACTATTGACGTTGAGCGATGAACTATGAACTATTTTTCGTACCTTTGCACGCTCAATCGCGATAATAGGCAAATGAACAAGCTAAAGGACCTGCATAAAGGTGAGGCTAGCAATGCCTCCTACGACCATGTGCTGAAGTACACGGGTATCTTCGGCGGTGTGCAGGGACTGAAGATGCTCTGCAGCGTGGGGCGTGTGAAGCTTACCACGAAGATACTGGGCAGTATGGGCATCGGTCTGATTTCCGCCTATAGCTCTGTCTCCGAGTTCCTTTACAACGCCAGCAACATGGGCATCCCCCTGAATGCGACGCGCCAGACGAGCGAGCTCTTCGAGGAGGGTTCGGAGGAGAAGATTGTCCATCGGGTGATGGTCATCCGCACATGGGTGCTGTGGGCAGCGCTCGTCTCTGTGCTCATCTGCCTGCTCTTCTCGCCCCTCATCAGCTATTTCTTCTTCAAGCACGACTGGCACCACTGGCCGGAGGTGATGCTCATCTCGCTTGTGGCGGTGGGCAACATCATTGCCGAGGGCGAGTGTTCCATCCTGAAGGGACTGCGACAGGTGCGCAAGGTGGCAATCATCGAGACCGTCCTGGCGCTTGGCACGCTGATCTGCACCATTCCCATGTACTATCTGCTGGGGGTGCGCGGCATCATTCTGGGGCTTATTGCCTGTGCTGCGCTGTCGGCGATGGTGCATTTCTCCTTTTCGGTCCGTCTGGTTCCCTACCGAGTCCGTCCCTTCTCGCACACGACTTTTGTGGAGGGACTCCCGCTGGTCAAGGTGGGCATCCCGTATGTGCTTGCAAATGTGGCTAGAGCCGGCTTGCAGATGGCAATTCCTGCCATCATCCTGATTAATCACACGATGTCCGATGTCGGGCACTATCAGGCGGGATGGACTGTGATAGTGGGCTACGCAGGACTGGTCTTCATGGCCCTGGAGTCGGACTATTTCCCACGACTCTCCGGCGAGGTGAACAATGTGCAGCGCATGAATTTCACCATCAACCAGCAGGCCGACGTGTGCTTCCTCATCATCACGCCGATGCTCATCCTGCTCGCTGTGCTGATGCCCTACGTGCTGCTTGCCCTCTACGAGGAGGAGTTCCTGATTGTCACGGGCATGGCTACCATTTCGGTCTACTATACCTTCCTGCGCTGCGTGTCGCTGCCCTTGGGCTACAGCATTCTGGCCAAAGGGCACAGCATCGCTTATCTGACGCTGGAGGTCATCTTCGATATACTGTTCGGGCTGTTCATCTGGTGGTGTTACAATAGCTTCGGACTCATCGGAGCCGGCATAGCGTACGCGGTCGGCGCGTTCTACGACGTCGTGGTCTATTACCTCTATTGTCACATCCGCTACGGCTATGTGATGCGTCGCAGCACGATCCTGCTCTTCTTCTTGCAGTTTGTGTGCCTGACGGTTGCTGTGGTGACGTGCTTCCTGCTGCCTACGACGGAGGTGATGCGGTACGTTGTGGGTGGAGCCGCCTTCCTGTCTTCGTCGCTCTTGAGTCTGTTCTGGTTGAATCGCCGCTCGGGTAGCATGCGACGTCTGTTCGTCAGACGGCGGAAATGAGCCCTTCTCCTTCCAAATATCTTCGTGCTTATCGTCGAAGCGCCCTGTGCTTATTTCGGAAGCGCCTCGTGCTTATCGTCGAAGCGCCTCGCGCTTATTTCGGAAGCATATACATATTATATAATACGTGCGCGCGTGAGGAAGGCTTGCGATGTGCAGAAGTGACTTGTTCTCGGAAAAGCTTCAATATATTTGGCGTTTCTCTCGTTTTTTCGTAACTTTGCCTGGGAAACAGAAACAAATAACAAAAATATAACCCATAAGTATGAAAAAAACACCTTTCCTTGCATTGCTTTTGGCATGCAGTTTGGGCGCCATGGCACAGACCGCCTCGTCGCTCACCGACTATGTTGAACCGCGCATCGGCACGGCTCACTGCCGCTCGTTCCACTTCGCCCCCGGCTCCATGCCCTTCGGCATGGCTAAGCCCGGCCCATCTACCAACGGCTCGCTGGGCAATGCCGACGGCTGGCAGGCCACAGGCTACGACTATCGCGACAAGTCCATCGAGGGCTTCGTCTGCACCCACGAGTTCCAAGTGGGCGGCATCACCGTGGCTCCCTCCACAGGCCTCCTGCTCACCACACCCGGCAACCCCGACGGAACGGGGCCGCGCGGCTATCGTTCCGGCTATACGCACGACGATGAGGAAGCCACAGCCGGCTACTATCGGGTCATGCTCAACGACTATGACATCAACGCCGAGGTGACGGCCACCCAGCGCGTCGCCTTCATGCGCTTCACCTATCCCGAGACGCAGATGGCGCACCTCATCTTCGACATCGGCCATCAGCAGGGAGAAAGCGGCAAAGTGAAAGACGCCGAAGTATGGGTCAGCGAGGATGGAACCGTCGAGGGATGGGTCGTAACGCTCCCCGAATACATCAAGAAGTACCAGCGCGGAGCAGACCAGCGCATCTATTTCTCGGCCGTGGTGGATAAGAAGCCCGTGTTCGTCGGCACATTCAACGGCGACGAAGCCTACGAAGACCGCACCTACGCCCACGG
>CADCCR010000010.1 GCA_902799985.1 uncultured Bacteroidales bacterium
AACATCGCAACTCAGCATAGATATAGTTGATGCAGGTATCATCTTTTGCTTGCTGCTGACGGTATCGCGGGGGCGAACTCTCATGCCGCATAGTGGCCCTCGCGACAGACACCCTCAAAAACCCCTCTAATTTGCCCCAGAATCGATTTTCACCCCTTGGGTGGATAGTTGTACCACCCGAGCCGAGAAACGTGCTCAGAAGGGCCTTAAAACGCGAAATTAAAATTCAAAGAATTTTAACCCAACTTTTGAGCTGCCAAAAACAAAGCTTCCTGCCACAACAAGCATGCACCCGTAACAGCGTAACAAGCGCAACAAGCGTAACAAAGGGAAAAAAGAGAAAGAAGAAAAGAGAATGGGTTATTGGAGTTTGGAGTTTGGAAGTAATGAAGCCCATGCATAGAAACGGCTTGAAAGACCGTCAGCACATAGCCGGAGGTCCCTGGACTGGGGGCTTATGGCCTTTGACTTTGCTTTACCGCTATTGCGCCAGTGGCTTGCAGTACCCTTCGGCCGTCGACCTTTGATTCAGACCGTCCGTTGAAACTCCAGATACTTCAATGATTAATATCTGATTTGTCTCATTTTTAACGGGACACTAATGACTTTTAATATAAAAAGACGAAAAAATGACAGAAAAAGACGTAGTATTTGCTTGGTTCGTTAGAAATCACTACTTTTGCAAGTGAAAACATCTATTATACGTTCGCATGAAACTATCTGCTCTGTTACTCTTGTCCCCTGCTTGCTGTTTGGCTCAAAAGTCAATCAGGCCGAACATACTTGTTGCTATCGCGGATGACCAGTCCTACCCCCACGCCTCGGCTTACGGTTCGACATGGATACACACACCCGCTTTCGACCGTGTTGCTACGGAAGGACTGCTCTTCAGCAATTGCTATGCATGTTCCCCCGGTAGCAGTCCGTCGCGTGCCAGCATGCTTACAGGTCTTTTCCCTTGGCAGATTGAGGAGGCAGGGACACATGCCAGCAGTTTTCCATCGAGATACGTCTGCTATACCGATGTCCTGCATGAGGCCGGCTATCATGTAGGCTATACAGGGAAAGGGTGGGGGCCAGGCGACTGGAAGGTGTCAGGGCGAACTCAGAACCCAGCAGGACCAGAATACAACAGTCATCGGCTTGTGCCACCTGTCAAAGGTATTTCGGATATAGACTATTCGGCTAACTTCCGTGCCTTTCTCGATTCTCTTCCGCCTGACCAGCCTTTCTGTTTCTGGTATGGGGCCAACGAACCCCATCGTCCATACACGCGCGATGCTTGGAAAAAGAACGGTAAGTCCGATGCAAATGCAGAGGTGCCAGCATATTTGCCTGATGTACATGAAGTCCGTGGAGACCTGCTCGACTATTCCTTTGAGATAGAATGGTTCGACAGCCACCTCGGACAAATCATTCAGGAACTGGAGAGGCGCGACATGATGCAGAACACCATTATTATCGTGACGGCCGACAACGGATTGCCCTTTCCCAGCGCCAAAGCCAATTGCTATGATGCCGGCATCCATGTCCCATTGGCCATTTGCTGGCAGGGACATACCCTTCGTCATGGCTTAGAGCAGACGACGGTCAGTCTGATAGACATCTTTCCGACCATTATGGAGCTGACAGGTACTCCGAACACCTCAATTCCTCTTTCCGGTCAGAGCCTCGCACCTTTGCTGGGCTTAGGGGAAAGCGAATACAAACCCCACGAAATCTACAGCGGAAGGGAGCGTCATTCCTATGCCCGTCCGAACAACTGGGGCTATCCCATTCGTAGCATGCGGCAGGGGAAGTATCTGCTCATACACAATTTCCATCCAGAGCGTATGCCGGCTGGGGATGCCCTTCCGCAGGGAGAAAGCAACCCCGTGAACGGCTATTGCGACATAGACGGCTCGCCGTCCAAGAAGTTCATCATAGAGCATCGCTCCGACCCGACCTTTGTTCCGTATTTCAGTCATGCAGCCGAACAACGCCCTGAATATGAGCTTTATGACGTAGAACGCGATCCGGACTGCATGAATAATCTGGCAGAAACGCCATCGTACAGAAGCATCCTGAGGCAGATGAAGAAGAAGCTATCCCGTTCGCTTCGGCGTATGCACGACAGTCGAACAGGCAAGAACCCGGAAATATGGGAGACTTATCCGCGTCTGAGAGGGCCGATGAGAAGCTTCCCGGAAGAATGATGATTATTCTTTATTTTCCAGAAACTCTTCTGTCCCCCAGTCTGTCAAAATACTTTTTGAGCCGCCTGCCGATGGAATCAGTCAAAATGTCCTAAAACTGCCGATGGAATCAGTCAAAAATGTCCTGAAACTGCCGATGGAATCAGTCAAAAATGCTTAACCATCAAAAAAGAGAAGCAGGTGCACAATAGGTACAAAGTTAATAATTTTCCATTATAATCAAGCTCAGAGGTAAAATCTATACTTTAAAATTAATTTTGCGTGCTGAAACCTGTCAAATCCGATACTTTCTGCACGGATATTCAAACAAAATGCTTAACTTTTTGCTCATAATTACAGAAATAACGCGGATTTCGAAGAATGAATTTGTTTTTTTTATAACTTTGCAGCATCCCATAGGAGCCGACGCTTCCAAACGTCGGAATCCGGCAGTCAAACGAACCGACGCTCGGAAGCGTCGGCTCCTACTGCAAAGCGTTATATAGAAGAAAAGATAAGACTAACCAACTATGAAAACACGACTTTACCTGTTCACTCTGCTGCTGCTGACGGCTGCCTCGGCTTGGGCTGATGGCGCGAAAAGCGACGATGTCCGCACCTCCGGACACGCGACGATGCCACAACGCACCACTCTGTTCAGCACCCAGAAGGGCGGCATGGACATCCCTCCCTACCGCATTCCTGGCATCACCTGCGGTAAGGATGGCCGCCTCATAGCCAGCGCGGCACGTCTCGTCTGCGGTACCGACCCCGGATACGGGCAAGTGGATTGCGTGGTGAAGATAAGCATCGACAACGGCTTGACGTGGAGCGACAAGGAGATTGACGTGGCTGTCGGCAACGCCTCGTTGATAAATAATGTGAAGACTCCGATGGAGGCGGCCTACGGCGACCCGGCCATCGTGATGGACCGCGAGCACAACGAGGTGCTGGTGATGGCTGTGGCCGGTTGTACCGTCTACTCCAACGCCTCGACCAACCGACAGAACCCCAACATGATAGCCGCTATCCGCAGCCTCGATGGCGGTGAGACATGGCAGCAACCCGTTGACCAGACGGAGGACATCTACGGCCTCTTCGACAATGGCAATCCGATGGCAGCCGCTTTTGTGGGAGGCGGACGAATCTTCCAGAGCCGCCTCGTGAAGGTGGGCGACTACTACCGCATCTATGCTGCCCTGGCTGCTCGTCCCAACGGCAACCGCGTCATCTACTCGGACGACTTCGGCCGCACGTGGAAAGCCCTTGGTGGAGCCAGCGCAACACCTGTCCCCAATGGCGACGAACCCAAATGCGAGGAACTGCCCGACGGACGTGTCATCATCAGCAGCCGCACCGGTGGAGGCCGTCTGCTGAACATCTACACCTATACCAACACCCGTACCGGAGCAGGCAAGTGGGAGGTGGAGACCAAGGCAACCATGAGCGGCCTGAGCGCAAGCCCCAGCAGCAACCCAACAAACGGCGAGATGCTCATCGTGCCTGCCAAACGTCTGAGCGACAGCCGAATACTGTACGTTGCCTTGCAGTCCGTGCCAACAGGTGGCGGTCGCAGCAACGTGGGCATCTTCTTCAAGGAGCTGGCCGACATCAGCGACATCCGCAATCTGACGGCCTTCTCTGCCGGATGGGACGGCTTCTATCAGGTGAGCCAGACGGCTTCGGCCTATAGCAGCATCGAGCTTCAGACCGACAACAAGATTGCCTTCTTCTACGAGGAGACCCTGACGAAATGGGGCACAAAGTCCAATCCTGTGAGCACAAGCTTCCCAACAGGAGCCGGCATACACAACTTCGACGGCTTCGAGAACATCTACCTGGCCCTCGACCTGGAGATGATTACAGGCGGCAAGTACAGCATAAGCCACGAGGTGAACCGTGGCGAGTATCTGAAGACATTCTTTGGCGCGCTCATCGACGAGTCGGAACTGACAGCCGAAGAGAAGGCCACAGCAAAGGCTTTGGTGGCCAGTCTGACAGCCGAACCAGCACCGGAACAGATAGATGCCATCTACACGTTGCTCGCCAGCAAGGAGTCTGCCGACAAGTGAAACGACACACGACTCAATGCAGCAGGTCGGAAGGTAAAGTGAAGTTGAAGCAATGGTTTAGCGTATTTCTTCCAAAGCGCCTGTCTCAGAGTCAATAATGAATCCTCTGACCACTATGTCCTTTGGCACCAGCGGATGAGTCCTGATGGTCTCGACCGTCCGGCGGACAGAAGTTGGCGTGTCCTTGAAGCCCTCCAACCATTGGTTGAGGTCTATGCCGCACTTGCGGATGGTTTCGAGCGTCGCGTCTGTCACGCCACGAGCAATCATTTCGTGGTGGAAATGGTCGTAGCTCATGTGGCAGGCACCACAATGAGAATGAGCCACCACCATAATCTCCTGCACTCCCAATTCGTAGACGGCGACAATCAGACTACGTATGGCCGAGTCGAAAGCAGAAATCACCAAGCCGCCAGCGTTCTTGATAATCTTCGCGTCGCCATTCTTCAGTCCAAGAGCGGCTGGGAGCAACTCCGTCAAACGCGTGTCCATGCAGGACAGCACCGCCAGCTTCTTGTCCGGGTACTTGTCCGTGAGATACTTCTCGTAGCCCTTCTGCTCGACGAAAGACTTGTTATAATCAATAATCTGGTCTATCATAGTTCATAGTTTTTGTTATACAAAGTTACAAAAATGTCCTTGTCGGCAGAGGCTGAGTCTGTTTAAAAAAGGTTAAAAAGCAGTCGTATCGCATGTTTATGGGACGATTATTAACGTGAACTCGACGAAAATGTAAACTTACATCCTATCATGTGTTAGATATCCCTCCCCTAAGTCCGTTTAATCACGCTGCCGCTGGCCTGATGGGTGGCAAGAATCGTCACTTCGGCTATCTGCACATGCTCGGGCGCGTTGGCCACATAGACAGCCACATCGGCGATGTCGTCGCCCGTGAGCGGCTTGATGCCCTGATACACCTTGGCGGCGCGGTCTGTGTCTCCATGAAAACGGACATTGCTGAAGTTCGTCTCCACCAGTCCGGGCTTGAGGTTCGTCACGCGAACAGCAGTTTCGGCCACATCGATGCGAAGGCCGTCTGTAATGGCCTTGACAGCAGCTTTGGTGGCACAATAGACATTACCTCCCGCATAGGCCGCATCGCCAGCAATCGAACCGATGTTGATGATGTGACCGCGATTGCGTTTCACCATTCCCGGCACCACGAGCCGCGTCATCGTCAGCAAGCCCTTGATGTTCGTGTCTATCATCGTGTCCCAGTCGTCGGGGTCGCCCTCTTGTTCGGGTTCAAGTCCGAGCGCCAGTCCTGCATTGTTGACGAGCACATCGATGTCCTGCCACTCATCGGGCAGCAGAGCCAGTTGCCGCTTTGCTTCCTCGCGGTCTCTCACGTCGAAAGCGAGTGTCACCACCTCAGCCCCCTCGTCCGTCAGTTCCTTGCAGATTTCCGAGAGTCGCTCCTCGTTTCTGCCAGTCAGGATAAGTCTGTCGCCATTCTTGGCGAATTTCCTTGCGCAACCGAGCCCGATGCCGCTCGTCGCACCTGTTATCAATACTGTCTTGTTCATTATTTTTTTAATTAGTAACAAAGCCTCCTTCTTGTTTTCATTCATTCAGCTCTGTCGTATTATCAAATTGCTCTGCAAATATACGAAAAAGTTATGATTTCGTCGCCAAGGCAAAATAAAAAGAAGTACACACATGGATTTTTTGAAACTTGCCGGCTGACGGGCCGAATCATCTCGCGGGTTGACAGCAGAAAAAGTGCTCCAACAATCGCAAAAAGTTTTGCTGGCTAAAATGATGTCTTTTCTTCTTATTCTCTTGCGAGAAAGGGAGATATTTTGTAAATTTGCAAAGGGAAACTGATAAAATAGGGTTATGGCAAACATACAGGAACGTGCTGAGCTGCACAAAACGATATGGAAGATAGCGAACGACCTGCGTGGCTCGGTCGATGGCTGGGAGTTCAAGGCCTACGTGCTGGGCTCTATCTTCTACCGTTTCATCTCTGAAAACATCTGCGACTATTTCAACAGCGTATGCACGACTTAGGATATGCCGACTTCAACTATGCCGACATGTCCGACGGGCGGTATCGTCGTGGCGGTGTCGGCGTGTTTGGTGAGAGAGGGTTGGTACATCTGGCCCCTCCAGCCGAGCGTGTGCCCACGCTCATGGCCGATCTCTTCGACTGGCTCAAGCATTCGAATGACCATCTGCTCATCCGCTCCTGCGTGTTTCACTACGAGTTCGAGTTCATCCATCCCTTCCTTGATGGCAACGGACGCATGGGGCGTCTCTGGCAGTCGCTTATTCTCGGCAAATTGCATCCGCTCTTTGAACATTTGCCTGTGGAGAATATGGTGTATGACAATCAGCAGCAATACTACGAAGCCATTACGGCCAGCACCAATGCGGGGCAGTCTGGTCCCTTCATCGACTTCATGCTTCGCGAAATTCACAAGACACTCAAAGCGCATCAAGGCGAAACGCATCCCAGCGAAGAAGACGAGTTCGGGGCAAGGTTCGGAAAGGAGTTCGGTGTAAAGTTCGGTGTAAACGAGAAGAGAGTCTTGTTGCTTTTGGATTCAAATCCCTCGTCCTCAGCTGGAGATATAGCCGAGCAGACAGGACTAAGCAAACGTGGCATAGAGAAGCAACTGAAGAAATTCCGCGAACTTGGCATCATCGCGAGAACAGGAAGCAACAAGAACGGACTATGGATTATCAATAAAGAATAGCGTATGGCAGAGTGGAAGGACAGACAAATGACAGAGAAGGAAAACAAGCTGATACTCTATAAAGACGAGGATGGCCGAGTATGTGTGAACGTGCGCTTTGCCGATGAAGATGTGTGGCTGACACAAGCGCAGTTGGCAGAAATATATAACACTACTCAGCAAAACATAAGTCTGCATCAAAAAGGCATTTATGCCGATGGCGAACTGGATGAAGCGGCAACTCACAAGAAATACTTGTTAGTTCGTCAGGAAGGCAAGCGACAGGTGCAAAGAGAGATTGACCACTACAATCTCGATATGATTATTGCCCTGGGCTATCGTGTGCAGTCTCCCATAGCCGTACGTTTCCGCCGTTGGGCGACACAGCGGCTCCACGAATACATCCAGAAAGGCTTCACGATGGACGATGAACGCCTCAAGCAAGGAGGCAACCGCTACTTCAAGGAGTTGCTCCAGCGCATTCGCGACATCCGCAGCAGCGAGCGCAACTTCTACCAGCAAGTGACGGACATCTATGCCACCTCTACCGATTACGACCCACGCTCCAAGACCACGCAACTCTTCTTTGCCACCGTTCAGAACAAGATGCACTATGCCGTACACGAGCATACGGCGGCAGAACTGATTTACGAGCGGGTCGATAACGAGAAGCCCTTCGTAGGCATGACCAACTTCAAAGGTAACTATGTGACGCGCGACGACGTCAGGATAGCCAAGAACTACCTGACGGAACAGGAGTTGCAGCGACTGAACCTGCTCACCTCTCAGTTCCTCGACTATGCAGAGTTCCAAGCCCTCGAACAGAATCCCATGACGATGGCCGACTGGGTGGCAGCCCTCGACGACCAGATTCTGCGCTTGCGCAAACACATCCTCGAAGGCACGGGTGCCGTCTCGCATCAGGAAGCCATAGAGAAGGCCGAGCGGGAGTTTGAGATATACCGCGAAAGGGAAATGCGTCTCCTTGAGAGCGACTTCGACAAGGCAGTAAAGGCCCTGCTGGATAATAAAGATAAAACTGAACAGGAAAAATAGTTATGGAAACGATTATAACTTGGGCAAAGGAGAATTACGACCTGATAAGTCTTGGGTTTGGTGTTCTTGGCGTTCTGATTGGCATTATCTCAGTCATACAGGCAAGGAAAGAAGCTAAGCAAGCGAAGAAAGACAAAAAGAACAAAACTAAATAGCGTATGGTAGAGTAGAAGAAGATGGCCCCCACAAGTTCGCCTGTAAGTAGCTTGAATCCAGATAGTAGACTTTATACAAACAATGATAATATTGTTGAACTTGTACGGGTTGTAGGAAACGAAGAAATGTGCATCAAACAAATGATGGAGAAAAAAGTCTTAAAGACAGGAGAAATTTTCTGGATTATCACCTTGAACCAGCCTTGAAGGAGCGGTTTATACGTATGAAATATCCCAAATCTCCCGTCATCCCCGACAGAAGCATCTCTTGACAGTAAAGGGCATGTTGTAGTATAACGAATTAATGAAATAGTTAACTTATGAACGAATCGGATACCAGACTACATAAGATTGACCCTAAGCTGAAGCAAGCAGGGTGGGGCATGGTGGAAGGAAGTCGCATCACGACCGAATACACTTTCACGCGTGGGAAAATCTCACAGTCGCAAAAGGCTCAGCCCAAGCGGGCCACCACGCCCATCGAACGCAAGGAGAGGGCAGAACGCATCAAAGGATACGAAGCAGACCTCTCAAGCGCACAGAAGGCGTTTGTGGAATACCTGACGAATGCCTACATTCAGGCTGGTGTGGACGAGTTGGGCAAAGACAAATACAGACGCTCCTTGCTCTTAAGTTCGGTTCAGTCACAGAAGGTATCAGCGCCCTTGGCGGTACCCCACAGGCACGACAAACCTTCAAGGACTTCCAGAGGAGACTCTATGTAGGATAAGGTCTGAGAAATCTGAATATTCAGAATTATCAGATTACTCAGAATTATCAGATTACTCAGAACAATCAGAATACTCAGAACAATCGAAATAATCGGAACCCATGAAAAAGATTCTTATAGCATTAGCATTTGTCTGTGGGGTGATGAACGCCCAGGCTCAGGCTCTGCCGACAAACTTGATTCCGGCACCGGCGGAGTATTCGGTTCGCCCGGGTAGCATCAGCTCCAAAGAGATGGTTGGCCTGCACGAGAAGGTCCGCATCTCGGAAAAGGCCCTTCTACGTAGACTGGAAGGCAGAAAACTGGAAGATTGGCAACTGAAGTCGGCCTACCTGCTGGAGCTGGGGAAGAAGGGCGTGAACCAAAGGTCGACGCAAGTCAAGATTGTGGCTGCTGATGAGGAGGGCGTGTTCTATGCCCGTCAGACACTCAGGATGATGGCCTCGCTGGACAGCTCAGTAGCCTGTTGCACCATCCTCGACTGGCCCCGCTTCCGCTACAGGGGCGTGATGCTCGACGAGAGCCGACACTTCCAAGGCAAGGCCTTCGTGATGAAACAACTGGAGATGATGGCTCTGCTGAAGATGAACCGCTTCCACTTCCATCTGGTGGACAACCCTGGCTGGCGTGTACAGATTGATGCCTATCCGCGGCTCACTCATCTAACCGCTTGGCGACCTCAGGCCTTCTTCTGGGACTGGGAGAAGAACGAGATAGGCGGCCCATTCGTGGAGGAAGGTACGCCAGGGGCTTACGGCGGATACTATACGAAGCAAGATATTGCCGAAATCCTCTCCTTTGCCAACGAACGGCATATTGAGGTGATTCCCGAGATTGAGATGCCCGGACACAACTACGAGACGCGATATGCCTTCCCAGAACTGGCTTGCAGTCTGCCCGGTGGCGGCAAAGACCCCTGGGAGCTGTGTCCGGGGAAAGAAAGTACCTTCGAGTTCCTGGAGAAAGTGCTGCTGGAGATTTTCGACATGTTCCCCTCGCAGTACATCCACATCGGCGGGGACGAGGCTCGCAAGAACAACTGGAAAATCTGTCCGGACTGTCAGGCCCGGATGAAGGCCGAAGGACTGAAGGGTGCAGAGGAGCTTCAGAGCTATATGATTAAACGGATGGAGCGTTTCGCCCACGAACATGGCAAGCGCATCATCGGTTGGGATGAAATCCTGCAGGGCGGACTGGCTCCGGATGCCACCGTGATGTCCTGGCATGGGATAGAGGCTGGTCTGCAGGCCGTTCGCGAGGGGCACGATGTGATTTTCACGCCCACACATTATTATTATCTCGACTATCATCAGGACCCTGCTCAGTTCCGACCTGTGGGGCGCCTTGTTTCCTTGGAGAAGGTCTATTCCTTCGAGCCGTTGGCAAAGCAGAAGGCCGACGGACAAGGGGAAAGTCAAGGCGTTTCCGAGGCTGATGCCCATCATGTCCTGGGCGTGCAGGGCAACCTGTGGACCGAGCATGTTCAGGACGCCTGGCATGCCGAGATGATGCTCTATCCGCGTGTCTTCGCTATTGCAGAAACGGGCTGGAGTCAGGCCGACAGGAAGGATTGGCCCGACTTCGAGCGGAGAGCATCCGTCATGTCGGCTGTCGCACGCAAATGGGGATATACCGTCTACCCACCATCCACGCAGAAATAACCCTTTAATACTATCGAAACGAATATGGCATACACGAGATTCGAACAATCGGAAGAGGTTCAGCGCGAAGAGCTGATACGGAAGATAGAGAACTCCGTGAAGAGCTTGTCTTTGCGCGAGCTGGAGGCCCTATACTACGAACTCAGTACGAAAAACTACATTAGCGAACGCATATAAATGGCTACGGACCGACATTATAGCAAGACCCTTGAACAGAAGCTGCTTCCGCCCTTGCAGACGGGCGATGAGGAGGGCCTTGTCCGACTGCTCGATTCCCTTTCCCGAAGCGAGCAACGTACTGCTGGCTACATGCTCGGAGAGCGACTCTTGGCCGATTGTCCTGCCGACCTGTATTGGCAGATGACGGAGACGCTGGTGCGACGGGAGAGCAAGGCCTATCTCATCACACTCATGAAGACCTTCCTGATGCGACTGAAGAACGGCTCAGCAAGTCTCAATGATTCTCCGTTTGTCAAGTTGGCAGCCAGCTTCAACGACGTGGAACGGCAGAAGGTGGCTCTGCTTCTCTTGCCAGCCCTCGATGCTCCCGAGCAGGTGGAGCAGCTCTTCTCTGCGATGCAGATAGCCAAGGGCCGCGAACAGATGGTCTACCTGGTACGAGTCGACACGCTTCCTTGTCTCTTCCATCTGCTTCGTTCCCTGCGTTACATCGAGCACGACCGCATGGAGGTGTTGCAGGTGGCACGGCAGCTGATGAAGCGCGGAACGGGGCGCAGCTTCAACCTGGCCAGCATCATCAAGGTTGCCTTCGGACTCGAGGAGCTTACTGGCACCTTCTCGCTCCGCCTGCAGCCTTATCAGATAGCCCGTCTGGAACAGTCCTACGAGGCATTCTGCCAAAGCGTATGCTGACCATTCTGGCCTCCGACTTGAAGATGCAACAATCTCCCAACAGGTCGTCGGCCTTGGTTCAGCATGACAAGACAAGCTATAAGAAAAAAGAATATAAAATCATGATAAAACGACTATTCCTCATCCTTGCGATGTTTTCGCAAATGACCTACAGCCAAAACCACACGGATGCCACACGGCTCGCCTCCGACAAACCAGACCTGCAACAAGCATTTGCGGCAGCCGACACCCAGTTGCGCTACCAGCTGGAGCAGGTGGAGAAGATACGCAAGACGAAGAAAGACTGGACGTTAGTGCCCCGCAGCATAGAGAAGGACGGCAACCTGCGCATGGTGCGCCAGCCCGACTGGTGCTGCGGATTCTTCAGCGGAGAACTGTGGCTGATGTATCAGCACTCGCACGATTCGTTCTGGCGCGAACAGGCCGTCAGCAACACTTGGATCATCGAACGTGCAAAGCTCGACGGTGGCAGTCACGACCTCGGCTTCATGGTCTACAACTCCTTCGGCAAAGCTTACGAACTGACTGGCGAACAGTCGTATCGCGACGTTGTGGTGCGGGCAGCCGAGACGCTTGCCTCGCGCTTCGACAGCCATGTGGGATGCATCCGCTCGTGGAGCTGGGGAACGCCTGAACGATGGCAGTTTGCTGTCATCATCGACAACATGATGAATCTGGAACTGCTCTTCGAGGCCTGCAAGTTGACGGGCAACCGACGCTACCACGACATAGCCGTGAGCCACGCCAACACAACCCTGAAGAACCATTTCCGTCCGGACGGCTCTTCCTATCATGTGGTGGACTACAATCCGAAGGACGGTAGCGTCATCAAACGTATCACACACCAGGGACTCTTCGACGAATCGGTGTGGAGCCGCGGACAAGCATGGGGTCTCTACGGCTTCACCATGTGCTATCGCTACACACACGATAAGGCTTACCTGGCACAAGCGCAGAAGATTGCCAAGTTCTGGTTCTCGCAAGCCGATATGCCCTGGGACCTGATACCCTATTGGGACATGCGCGACCCGGCTATTCCGACGGGTGTCGGCCCAGCCAAGGATGGCTCTTGTCCACGCGACGCATCGGCTGCTGCCATCATTGCCTCGGCACTCTACGAACTGGCTACCTTCGTCTCAGCCAAAGAAGCGAAGACTTACCGCAACTATGCCGACAGAATCATGTACTCGCTTACCACCAAATATCTTGCAGCCCCTCATACGGCACAAGGTTTCCTCTTGCAGCACTCCACAGGCAACTATCCTGCAGGCGACGAAATTGACGTGCCCATCAACTATGCCGACTACTACTATCTCGAAGCGCTGAACAGGTCCCAAACCTTCAAAAACAAGTGAAAAAGAAGATCAGCAGACATGTTTCGTCTGCAGTTACATCGGTATGTGAGAATAATAGGCGTATAGGTCAAATTGCAGGATAGTTTAGTGGTACTTTGTTTCAATGGGTCAAATTGCAGGATAAGAAAATCCTGTATTTGTTTGTCCGTATTTTCAGGATTGATTATCTTTGCTCCGCAGTCTGAAGCATAGTGGAGCTCTGCTGGGGAGCAACTTCATGAGGAATAGGATTGTGCAAATCGACAGGAATGGGCAGGAGTCTCTATTGGCAGGACTCTTGCCTTTTCATTCCAAGAGATTCTGCCAATGCCAAGAAAAACCCAATAATGAACCGCCTGCGGTTCTCTTGCGACATCCCGCTGTGGTTGTTCAAGTTCTTCTTCAAGTCAGTGAATGTACCTTCTATCTTGTTGTGGTGTTGGGCATTCCCTTGCACTCTGGCAACTGATAGGTAAAGAGGTAAGGGAGATAGAAATCCACACTGTGCATGGCGGAACGGAGCCGCCGATGGGTGAACTGTGTCTTGCCTGACCTTAGTAGAGACCTTTTGTTCAGAGTGTCCTTCCATGTCATTTTCCACAGGCTGTATTCTGCCTCGAAGTCGGCTTTCCCCACCTTGGTCAGCCTATCCATCAGCGCCTTCAGTTCCCTGGCTGCCAGGAGTCTGGGGTGAAGTGTAAGATAGCGCTTTACTATCTGTTTCATATGGTATTGGCACATTTGGATCTTATAGGCAGAAAAGATGCCGAAGAGGCTCTGCTTGCCGTCGATGATGATGCCGCGGATGGCGTATCCTCTTTCCTCTATACTGTTTACGGCATCCTTGTAGTCCTGATTCGTCTCGCTCTTTATGAACCCAAGATAGAGAGGAATGCCGCTCTCTTCGTCAAGCCCGAGCATGATTCCCCAGTTGTGGCCCCAGTAAGTGCCATCCAAATGAACAAAGCCAGAACCGGAGAGCGGAGGCTGCTCCCATGTCTTTTCCACATATCGGAGGCGACGCTTGATGGTCGAAGGGCTTACACCATGTGCTGCAGCGCTGTTGCGGAACTGATACCTGCATTCTCTACATACATATAGCTGAACGCCTTTACGTTTTCCATTCTTCATCGTGTGCGACGAACCGCACACAGGGCATTTTACTTTATACATCTTCTACCATTTATGGGGTGCTTGAATGCCCACAAAGGTAGTGTATATCGACATCTTAGAAGATTTTATCCTGCAAAATGACCCATTGACATATTTTTCTCGCCGATTTTTGCCTCAAGCTGCTTAATCTCTCGCAATGCCTTTATATACTGGCATCCCGAGAGATTTTATCCTGCAATTTGACCCATAGACCGAATAATAACGTTTGAATACATAGGAAGCGCCCCGTGCTTATTGCCGAAGCGCCCCGTGCTTATTTCGGAAGCGCCTCGTGCTTATTGCCGAAGCGCCTCGTGCTTATCGTCGAAGCGCCTAGTGCTTATTGACGAAGCGCGTTATAAATCGTTGCGGTCGATGTACGTTGGGTTGACGTGCTATACGATGTAAATTCGTACAGACAAATAAGATTATGCGGGAGAAAAAGCTCTCACTAAGGTTTTACAGGAGCTTTGGCTTCACCTTGCTTGACTTCCTTCGAGACAGGAGCTTTGGCTTCGTTCTTTGAAGCGGATTGCTTTGGGGCATTTCCTTGCTTGGAATCGTTTCCTTGCTTGGAATCGTTTCCTTGCTTGGAGTCCTCGTCTTGCTTGGAAACATTTCTTTGCTTGGGGGCGTTTCCTTGCTTCTGGTCCTCGCTTTGATTGGAATTTTTGTTTTGCTCTGAGCCTTCGCCTTCGGTCTGTTCCGAATCAGAAGCTGGCTCGGAGGCTGCATCAGCATGCTGCTCGGGGGCTTCTGGGGCTTCAGCACCTTCATATCCTTCGGGCGCAGGAGTGGCTTCGGGTTGGGATGCAGGCTCGGGAGTGTCGAAGAGGCGATAGGTGGTGCGTAGTACCTTGAACTCGGTACGACGGTTCAGGGCATTACATATCTCCTGCTTCTCTTCGTCCTCGAAGGCAAGGATGAAGGCTTCGGTCAGAGAGTCGCCCTCGTTGAGGAAGTCGTAGGTGGCTGCCATCTTGCGTGTGACGACCTTGGGACGCTTCTCGCCATAGCCGACGGGAGTGAGACGGAGCGTGTCGATGCCATGTGCGATGAGGTAATTCACCACGCTCTCGGCTCGCCGTTGGGAGAGTCGTTCGTTGTACTCGTCCTTGCCGCGATAGTCGCAATGTGAGGCCAGCTCGATGGTGACGTTCGGGTTCTCGTTCAGGAGGTCGACAAGACTGTCGAGCGCCATCGTGGAGCTCTCCGTCAGCTCGGCCGAGTCGAATTCGTAGAAGACGTTGCGAATGAGTACGGGATGGTTGATGCTTGCCAGGGGGAACTGCAGAACGTACTCCTGGCTCACGCTACTGGTATCCACGTGAAGTTCCTCTTTATGATTGAGATACCCTTGGCAGGTGCCAAGCAGGACATAATCGACCAGAGGCTTCACTTCCTGTTCGAAGGAGCCGTCGCCACGCACGCTCAGCTTGAGGTATGTGCCGTCGTTTCCCACCATGTAGACGAGTCCTTCGGGCAGTTCGTAGCCGTCCTTCTCATAGACCCAACCCTTGACGGTGAACGTCACCTCGGGATGTTCGAAGGCCAGGATGTGGTCCCATCCGCGAGCATCGCCGCGATTGGTGGAGAAGTAGCCGCGATTGTGCAGACCCTCGAAGGTGATGCCGAAGTCGTCGCCGCTGGAATTCATCGGGTATTTGAGGTTCTCGATGGTGTAGGGGGCCGGCAGGGATGTGAGCGGAGCAGGCGACTTGTCGATGTGGATGGTGTCGCCATCGCTGGTGATTTCCATATCCTGACTGGGGAATTTGGCCACGAAGAGGTCGAGTCCTCCCATGCCGACGTGTCCGTTGCTGGAGAAATAGAAGTCTCCGTTGGGACGGAAGACGGGGAACATCTCGTCGCCCGGAGTGTTGATGGGGAATCCGATGTTCTCCACGCCGCCCATGCCGTGGTCGGTGAGAGCAATGCGCCAGATGTCGAAGCCTCCTTGTCCGCCAGGCATGTCGCTGGTGAAGTAGAGCCATTGTCCGTCGGGCGAGACGGCAGGATGTGCGAAGCTGGAGAGTGTGTCCTTGCTTATCTGCAGGAGTTGTGGCTTGCTCCACGAAGCATCGCTACGGGCGCGGGTGCAGATTTGTGCATAGCGGGGATAGTCGGAGTCGTAGGTGCAGATGGTGAGGTACATCGTCTTTCCGTCGGGCGAGAAGCAGCATGCCCCTTCTTCGTACTCGCTGTTGAGGTCGCCTTCAGCAGGCTCGGGCTGTTCCCACTTGTCCGTGTCATCCTTGCGGCAGAAGAAGATGTCGGCGCTCTTGGTGCCAGTGATGCCGCTTATCTCGTTGCCCTTGGCATCGTTGCGTGTGGAGGTGAAGTAGAGCATGTCGCTGTCGTCACCCAGGAGGGCAGGGGAGAAGTCGCTGCGTCGGCTGGTGAGGATGGGTTCCTTCTTGATGCTGTAGAGCGAGAACTGCTCCTTCCACTTCGGAGCCAGCGTGCAACCCTCTATGCCGTTGAGCGCCAAGGTGTCGCCCGGCACGATGTCGAGGAAGGCTGTATAGGACTTGATGGCGTTCTTGTAGTCGCCGTTCTTCTGTTGGAGCTGTCCGAGATAGAGGAGCGCCATCGAGTCGGGATAGGCGTAGCGGATAGCATTCTGATAGCCTCCGATGGCCTTGGCCGTGTAGTTGATGCGTCGGTAGCTCTGTGCCATCTTCCATGCTCTCTGGCCGCGCTTCTGCTTGTCCTTCGTCTGAGTGCGTGCGTAGGCTTTCTTGTATTCGGCAGCAGCATCGTAGTATTCACCTATGGCGTAGAACTGGTCGCCCTTCTTGACGTGCTGGTCGGCTCCGCAGGCAGAGAGGAACAGGCTTCCCGCTATTGACGTGAGGCAGGGAAGCACGACGATGAGAAGACGAAGCAAGGACTTGATGTGCGACATTAGGAGTGTTTAGAGTTGAGTGTTGAGAGTTTAGAGTTTAGAGATGGTTTTGAGATTCGATTTAATAAATAACGTAAAAGGGTGTCTTTTTATTGTCTGCCTACTTCTTATCCTTCTTCTTGGGTGTGTATGTGGATGTGTTGTCGACGATGGTGATGCGGCGTGGCGTATTGTCGCGGAGCACGGAGAGGACGATATCGGTGACCATTTGCTTCAGCTCGTCGAGGAAGGTGCGTGCCTCGTACTCGTGACGCTCTATCTGTCGCAACTTCTTCTCCCATCTGCCTGTCAGCTCAGCACTCTTGAGCAGGTCCTCGTGGATGATGCCGATGAGTTCGTTGCCCGTCGGGGTGGGGTGGAGCGAAGAGCGTTCGCGGCGGATGTAGTGTCTGCGGATGAGTGTCTCGATGATGGCAGCACGTGTGCTGGGCCTGCCTATGCCGTTCTCTTTCAGGGCGTCGCGCAACTCTTCGTCCTCCACGAACTTGCCCGCCGTCTCCATCGCACGGAGCAAGGTGGCGTCGGTATAAGGCTTGGGAGGTGTGGTCCACTTCTCCGTGAGCTGAGGTGAGTGCGGTCCGCTCTCGCCTTTCACGAAGACAGGCAAGGTGGCCTCCATCGTCCCTTCGGAAGGAGGGGGGAGTTGCCCCTCTTCTCCCGACATATTCGAAGGAGAGGAAGTTATGCTGCTGTCGTTCAATCCTCCTTTGGAGGGCGCGGGGGAGGCTTTCACCACTCTCCAACCTTCCTGCGTAATCACTTTGCCTGTGGTGCGGAAGAGGATGGACGATGGGTCGTCGCCCTTCACTTCGCCTATGACGGTAGTCGTCTCGAAGAGGCAGTCGTCGTAGAAAGCGGCGATGAAGGCACGAGCCACAAGGTCGAACACTTTCTGCTCCAGCTCGGTGAGCCCTTGCGGAATGATGCCTGTGGGAATGATGGCGTGGTGGTCGGACACTTGGGGTAGACGTCGTCGGGCAGGAAGGTGGTGTCCACACGCGGATAGGTGGTGACCTTCTTCTCGTAGAGACTCTGAATGATGGAGAGTGTCTGTTCAGCCGAGAGCCCAAGTTTCTTGTTGCAGTCCACTTGGAGGCTGGTCAGGTCGTAGAGTCTCGGAGGTGCTTCGCTGCCTTTCTTCTTCTCGACAGAGAGCACGGTAAAGGGTTTGTCTTTGATGCTCTCAATGATGGCCTTTCCTTCGGCTTCCGTAGTGTATTCCAGGGCCTTGTAGATGATGCCCTTCGGCTTCTGCTTCTTGCCCTTTTCTGATGCTTCGGCCACAGCTGCAGCATCTTCCGCCTCGGCTTCTTCATCGCGGACGATGGCGTTGAACTTCGTATCGCGATAGAGTGTGGAGAGCACCCACGACTGGCGAGGTACGAAGTTGTCTATCTCCTGCTGACGGGCTACGACGAGGGCAAGCGTAGGTGTCTGCACACGTCCCACGCTGAGCACCTGGTGCATGCCCGGGGCGTACTTCTGCGTGTAGAGACGTGTGGCGTTCATGCCAAGCAGCCAGTCGCCGATGGCACGCATCAGACCAGCTTCGTAGAGGCCTTGATAGGCACTCTGGTCCTTGAGCGTCTGGAAACCTTCGCGGATGGCTTCTTCCGTCAGACTGTTCACCCACAGACGCTTGACGGGACACTTTGCGGCAGCCTTCTGCATCACCCATCGCTGGATGAGTTCGCCCTCCTGTCCGGCATCACCGCAGTTGATGATTTCATCGGCCTTCTGCATCAAGCTTTCTATGATGCGGAACTGCTTCTCCACGCCCTTGTCCTGCTTCAGCTTGATGCCGAAGCGCGGCGGTATCATGGGTAGTTGTCCCAGGCTCCAGCTCCGCCACATCGGTGTGTATTCGTGCGGTTCCTTCAGCTCGCACAGATGGCCGAACGTCCACGTCACCTGGTAGCCATTGCCCTCCAGGTAACCATCCCGCTGGGCATTAGCTCCCAGCACATTGGCAATCTCGCGAGCCACAGACGGCTTCTCGGCAATACAAACGGTCATTATCCTGTCTATAAGAATTTCAACGATGTAATGTGTCCTTTTGTCTGCAAAGATACAAAATAAATATGAAATGTGAATGATGAATCGCGATTAATCCTCATTTGAAAAAAAAATACGAACGATGAATCGCGAATCATTAAATTATTTTATACCTTTGTCCTTGATATGATGCCGCTCATCTCATTTGTTATCACCTATCACAATGAGCCGAAGGATTTCCTTATGGCTTGTTTGCAGAGCATCCGTGCGTTGCCGCTTCGCCAAGGCGAAGCCGAGATAATCGTGGTGGACGACGGGAAGACACTCTCCGACTTTCCTTTAGCTGACGCGATACATGTCCCTCAGGAACAGGCGGGACTCTCTGTGGCGCGTAATACCGGCATCAGTTTTGCTCGGGGGCAATACATACAGTTCATCGATGCCGACGATAGTCTCATTCCTTCTGCCTACGAATCTGTACTTAAGGAGGTCAGGAAAGGTGAGTCGGATATTGTGTTGTTCAAAATGTCAACGGTTCCCAGCCCTCCATCCCTTAATGGGAATGCTTCTCTTTCCCGTCGCCCACCTATCCTTGATAAGAGACAAAGTAGACCGTTCCCCCCTCCTTTTGAGGGAACAAGGGAGGCTCGTTCCTTTCCTGCCGATTCCCCCTCTTTGGGAGTGAGCGGGGGAGGCTTTTATCTCCAGCACCACAATCTTCGGGCGGCTGCATGGGGCTATGCCTTCCGGAAGGAGACGTTGGGCGACTTGCGATTCTTTCCCGGTCTGCTCCACGAAGACGAGCTCTTCACGCCGCAGCTCTTCCTCCGAGCCAACACACTCGTCGAACTCAACCTGCGAGCCTACTTCTATCGTCAGCATGCAGGTACCATCACCAGCTCAAAGTCTGCCGAACAGATACATAAACGCCTTGAAAATATTCATTTTATCATCAGGGAGTTACAGTCACTTGCGAATCCTTTGCTCGAACGTCGCATCCATCAGCTAACGGCGGATTATCTGCAAAAGGTATGGACGCTGACCCACAGCTTCAGCGAGTTGCGTCGTCGTGCTCGCAATCTCCACTACGAAGGATTTCTGCCGTTGCCCCTTCGTTGCTATTCACTACGCTACAGCCTCATCAGCCTTTTCTCGCGTCTGATTTAATTCCCGAAGAAATGCTCTCACATCGAAAGGCACATAACAATGGGAATGCTTTCTATTCTTTAACATCTAGAAACACAATAGCAAAGAGAATGCTTTCTGTTCTTTAACATCTAAAGAAACGAAAGCAATTGAAATAATTTATATGTAACAGATATTTCGAATCATTCAACTTTAGGCAGAAACAAAAGCAGGTCCCCGGTGATGGGAACCTGCTTTTGGTCGTAAGAAGTTGGAGGAGTTGTTACAAGCTCCAATCTTCCTGAGTCTTGCGGACGTAGGTCTTGTAGCGACGCTGAGCAGCTGCCTTACAAGCGTCGTAAAGCTCCTGTGCCTCTTCGGGAGCGGCCTTCTTCAGAGAGAGGAAGCGAACTTCGCCCTCGAGGAAGTCCTGGAACTTGTCCCAATCAGGCTCCTTGCTGTCGAGCTGGAAGGGAGTCTTGCCCTCTTCAGCCAGAGCGGGATTGTAGCGCCACAGGTGCCAGTAGCCGCACTCAACAGCCTTTGCCTCCTCGGCTTGGCTCTTGCCCATACCGCCCTTAGCCTTCAGGCCGTGGTTGATACAGGGAGCGTAGGCGATGATGAGTGAAGGTCCGTGCCATGCTTCAGCCTCGCGGAAGGCCTTGAGGCACTGGCTTTGGTCGGCACCCATAGCCACCTGAGCCACATAGACGTTGCCGTAGGTAGCCTGCATGAGGCCGAGGTCCTTCTTGCCCACGCGCTTACCGTTGGCAGCGAACTGAGCAATAGCACCGATAGGTGTGGCCTTCGAAGCCTGACCGCCCGTGTTGGAGTAAACCTCGGTGTCGATAACGAAGATGTTGACGTCTTCGCCAGAGCCAATGACGTGGTCGAGGCCGCCGTAACCGATGTCGTAGCTTGCGCCGTCACCACCGATAATCCATTGGCTTGCCTTAGCCAGCTTGTCTTTGTTCGCCAGCAGTTCGCTCTCGAGTGCACATCCGCGGCACGGGCAGATGGGGCTGCCTGCTGCCTTGGCATCCTTGGCTTCCTGCAACTTCTGTGCAGCCACCTCGGCGCCATACAGTTCCTTGCCCTTGCCCTGCCAGAACTCTATAGCTCCATCGATGGGCAGTATTGCCTTCTCCAGAGCGGCAACGAATTCATCGGTTGCTTTGCGGTTGGCGGTAGAGTCGTCGAATGTGTCGAGCCATTTCTGTGTGGCCTCGCGCATCCAGTCGAAGGCTGTAGTATTCACGAGTTCCTCAGCCAGCTTGCGCATTCTGTTGCGCAACTTCTTGCGGCCAAGCACCATACCAAGTCCGTACTCGCAGAAGTCCTCGAAGAGGGAGTTCGACCAAGCGGGGCCTTGACCCTTCGCGTTCTTAGTGTAAGGAGTGGAAGGAATAGAGCCGGAGTAGATGCTGGAGCAACCAGTAGCGTTGCTGGCCATCTCGCGGTCGCCGAAGAGTTGGCTGATGAGCTTGACGTAAGGTGTCTCGCCGCAACCCGAGCAAGCGCCGCTGAACTCGAACAGAGGCTGAGCGAACTGGCTGTTCTTCGGGCTTTGCTTGATATCGACGAGGTCTTGCTTCGAGCTAACCTTCTTGACGCAGTATTCCCAGTTCTTTGCTTCCTGAGCAGCTTCGGCGCTGGAGTCGTCGTAGGCCACCATCTTGAGTGCAGGACCGCCAAGCTTCGGGTTGCCCGGGCAGACGTCGGCACAGTTGCCGCAACCCAGACAGTCCTTCACGCCAACTTGCATAACGAAGTGCATTCCCTTCATAGCGGCAGGAGCCTTCATCTCGATGGTCTTACCCTCGAAGCCCTTCACCTCCTCGTCGTTCATCACGATAGGACGGATGCAAGCATGAGGACAAACGAATGCACACTTGTTACACTGAATACAGTTATCAGGGTTCCATACAGGAACGAAACCTGCTACGCCACGCTTTTCGTAGGCGGCTGTGCCCTGTTCCCAAGCACCGTCCTCGTAGCCCTTGTAAGCGCTGACGGGAAGGTCGGCACCGTTCTGGGCATTGATGGGACGAACAAGGTTGGTGATGAAAGCAGGCTCGTCATAGACGGGAACCTCGTCAGCAGGCAGGTTAGCCCAAGCGGGGTCAACAGGCAGCACCTTGTACTCGCCGCCACGGTCAACGGCTGCAAAGTTCATGTTCACGACGTCCTCGCCCTTCTTGCCGTAAGACTTCACGATAGCCTTCTTCATCTGCTCTACTGCGAGCTCAACGGGGATGACTTCTGTGATGCGGAAGAATGCGACTTCTGTGATGCGGAAGAATGCGCTCTGCAGGATGGTGTTTGTGCGGTTGCCAAGTCCAATCTCCTGTGCTATCTTGGTGGCGTTGATGTAGTAAACTGTGATGTTCTTCTCTGCGAAGTACTTCTTTATATTATTAGGAATGAACTTCACAAGCTCGTCGCCCTCGAAGATGGTGTTCAAGAGGAACTGACCGTTTGGACGAAGGCCGCGAATCACGTCGTACATCCTCAGGTAAGCCTGAACGTGACAAGCCACGAAGTTAGGCGTCTTAATCTGATAAGTGCTGCGGATAGGTGTGTCGCCGAAGCGGAGGTGAGAGCAAGTGAAGCCGCCCGACTTCTTGGAGTCGTAGCTGAAGTAAGCCTGGCAATACTTGTTGGTGTTGTCGCCAATAATCTTGACGGAGTTCTTATTTGCACCAACAGTACCATCGGCACCAAGACCGAAGAACTTGGCTTCGAAGATGCCTTCGCCACCCAGAGCCATCTCCTCCTTGACGGGCAGAGAGGTGTAGGTGAGGTCATCGACGATACCAACGGTGAACTGGCTCTTAGGCTGAGGCAGTTCGAGGTTCTCATAGACGCTCAGCATCATGGCGGGAGTCACGTCGGCAGAGCCGAGACCATAACGTCCGCCTACAATAACGGGAGCGTTGGGCTGACCATAGAATGCGTCGCGAACATCGAGGTACAGAGGTTCTCCGTTTGCTCCAGGCTCCTTGGTGCGGTCGAGGACTGCGATGCGCTTGCAAGTCTTGGGAACTGCGGCCAGCAGGTGCTTCACGCTGAAAGGACGATAGAGGTGAACGCTGACCATACCATACTTCTTGCCGTTGGCATTTGCATAGTCAATAGCCTCGCGAGCTGCCTCGGAAGCAGAACCCATCAGGATGATGACCTGCTCTGCATCTTCTGCACCATAGTAGCTGAAGAGCTCATACTTGCGACCTGTACGTTCGCTAATAGCTGCCATATATTTCTCTACGATAGCAGGAACGGCATCGTAGTAGCGGTTGCAGCTCTCGCGATGAGCAAAGAACGTCTCGGGATTCTCGGCCATGCCCTTTGCCTGAGGGTGCTCAGGAGAGAGGGCACGAGCACGGAACTCGCTGAGGGCCTTCTGGTTGACGAGGTCGCGAACATCGTCATCTTCCAGAAGTTCAACCTTCTGATACTCGTGAGAGGTACGGAAGCCGTCGAAGAAGTTGATGAAAGGCACGCGAGCCTCGAGTGCAGCAAGATGAGCAACAGCGCTGAGGTCCATCACTTCCTGAACGCTACCTTCTGCCAACATGGCAAAGCCTGTCTGACGGCAAGCCATCACATCGCTGTGGTCACCAAAGATACACAGAGAGTGAGTTGCAAGTGTACGGGCAGAAACATGGAAGACACTGGGAAGCAGTTCGCCAGCAATCTTGTACATATTGGGAATCATGAGGAGCAAGCCCTGAGAGGCTGTGAAAGTGCTTGTCAAAGCACCAGCCTGCAAGGAACCATGTACGGCACCAGCGGCACCGCCTTCGCTCTGCATTTCCTGAACCATTACTGTGTCGCCGAAGAGGTTCTTACGACCCTGAGCGGCCCACTCGTCAACATGCTCCGCCATGGGAGATGAAGGAGTGATGGGATAGATGGCAGCCACTTCGCTGAACATATAAGCCACATGTCCGGCACAGGTGTTGCCATCCCAAGTCACGAATTTCTTTTCTTTTGCCATTGTTGTATATGAAAAACTAAATTAGTTAATTTTACTTTCAATCTTTCTTACCTTATTAGATATGTTGACTAACATTTTCAGTATTGCCCATCCTGCAACGGAAGCAAAAATGCTGCCGATAAAGAACACGAGAGCTTGAGGGACGCACATCTCTTGATTAGACTCCAAGATGCCTTTGCTGACAAGCGTTCCAAACACTATACCGCCAAGGAGGATAACCCATGCTATTGCCGTCAAGAGCTTTTCTAACCAAGTATGTTCCATAATTTGTTTAATTTGTAGGTTAGTAGTTAGAGGTTAGTAGTTCATCGGCTGTCGCCTCAAGCGCAGGTTGAAAGAGATCACCTTTTCACCTTTTAGTACAGGAACCCGTACATCCAGAGTGGAATCTCCTGTTCCAGACCTTCCTTGATGCCGGCCAGGGCGTAGAGCACATCGGTGTTCTTGCGCTTGGGCTGCTCGAGACAGATGCGGAACTTCTGGTTCCCATCGACGATGAATGTGCAACTGCGGTCGCCCTTCTGCACCTTGTGACGTCCCCAAAGAGCGTTCTGGAAGAAGGTCTCCATGATGATTTGTTCGTCGTTGAAGTCAGGCATCATCACATACATCAGGTTTGTGTTGTGCAGGAGGATGCTTGCAGGCTTCTTGGGGAACTCTTCTCCCGGGCGGTAGAGCATGTTGAGCAGGCGGGCATCGCTCAGGTACTTGATGTAGTTGACCACGGTGGCGCGGCTTGTCTGCATGTCCTGTGCCAGCTGGCTGACGTTGGGTGCCCCGTAGTCGCCTGTGGCGAGCAGGTAGAGGAGCTTCTTTATCTTACTCAGATACTTGAGGTCGATTTGCTTGATGAGCAGGATGTCCACCTCAATCATCATGTTGATGGTCTTGAGCAACTTCTCGGCAAAGCTGGTCTTCTCGAGGAAGAAGGGATAGTAGCCGTGATGGAGATAGTCGTTGAAGTAGTCGAGTGGATTGACCTGTTCGAGCACTTCTTCGGCAATATGCTCATGGCGGTTCTGAATCTCGCGAATGGAGTAGGGACGGAAGTTGGTGCCAGCCCTGAGATTGAGATACTCGCGGAAGGAGAAGCCGCGCAGGTTGTAGCTGGCGGCAATGCCGTTGAGCTCTGGGTTCTCGTCTTTGAGTCGCATCACGCTCGAGCCGGTGAAGACTACTCTGAGGCGCGGGCAGCGGTCGTAGATGAGACGCAGCTCGTGGCTCCATTCGGGATACTTGAAGACCTGGTCGATGAGCAATACCTGCCCTCCTGCCTGCATGAACTCCTGAGCGAACTGGAAAAGTGTCTTCTCCTGGAAGTAGAAGTTGTTCATGTTGATGTAGAGACATCTGCGGTCCTTCGGGCCGAAGTTCTCTTTTGCATACTGGAGCAAGAAGGTTGTTTTGCCCACGCCACGGCTTCCTTTGATGCCGATGAGACGCTTGTGCCAGTCAATTTCATCCATCAGCGCGTGCCTGATGGGAACTACGGTTCGTTCCACCAGATACTGATGTGTCCTATAAAAAGAATCCAACATAGGTAAGATAATAAGGTATTTTCGTCTGCAAAGTTACACTTTTCTTTGCATAATGCAAAGTAAGAGTGGCAAAAAGTGATGTCAAGGGTGCATTTTTCTTGGAAAAACATCGATATGACGCATCTGAAGCATGATTACAGTCTGTCTTTTG
The DNA here is from genome assembly GCA_902799985.1 of uncultured Bacteroidales bacterium. Taxonomy (GTDB): domain Bacteria; phylum Bacteroidota; class Bacteroidia; order Bacteroidales; family Bacteroidaceae; genus Physcousia. Next base: position 25,606 of record CADCCR010000010.1, read on the forward strand.
AGCATATAAGACGAAGGATTGCGACTGCTGAAGCGGATTGGATTGGGTAGCGTGGCAGCTATCAGGGCACAGTTCGGACGCGTCAGAGCATGTGCAGGATATCCGAAGTGCTGCTGAGCTACGGCTTCGGCCCCATAGATGCCGTCGCCCATCTCGATGGAATTGAGGTAGACCTCCATGATGCGTTCCTTGCCCCAGATGAGTTCGATGAGCACGGTGAAGTAGGCTTCCAGCCCCTTGCGCACCCAGCTTGGCTTAGGCCAGAGGAACACATTCTTGGCCGTCTGCTGACTGATAGTGCTGCCGCCGCGGTAGCGTTTGCCAGAGCGACGTTCCTGCAGAGCCTTGTCTATCTCGATGAGGTCGAATCCGTTGTGCGTGAGGAACCGCTGGTCTTCGCTGGCCATCACAGCCACGGGCAAGTAGATGCTCATCGAATCGAGCGGTACCCAATGATGCTTGAGGCGCAATGTGTCGCCGTGGTACACTTGCTGGGCACAGCGGATTACCATCAGGGGGGTGATATAGACGGGACACCACTTGTAGATGACGACGGCGAGGATTGAGCTCCCGAAGAACAGGAGCACAATCCATCGCACGGTCTTCTGTATTTTCCTTAGTATGTTCAAGTCGGTAGGGTTTGAGACTTCTGAAATAAGCACGAGGCGCTTCCAAGATAAGCACGAGGCGCTTCCAAGATAAGCGCTAGGCGCTTCCAAGATAAGCACGAGGCGTGTTAAAGATAAAGGGGTGCGCCTGATTTATTGACGCACCCCTTTTATCTTGTTCGCTGCTTACTGAAGTGTTCCTGCGTTTGCAGCGTTGATCATAGCTTCGCTGGCATACAGATAAACCTCTACGCGGCGGCTGGCATTGCGGTCTTCCTTACCGTTAGCGTCATAGACGAGGTAGTTGGGGTCTTCGCCGTAGCCTGTAGTGCTCTTAATCTGAGTGTTGCTTACGCCACAGTTGCCTGTCAGGAAGCTGCGTACGGCGTTAGCACGGTTCTGGCTCAGGGTCAGGTTCGTGGCATCGCTGCCATCGCTGCTGGCGAAACCGTAGATAGCTACGTCGCAGTCTGTGTAGACGTTCAGCACATTGTTGGCAAACTGGCGCAGAGAACTCTGTGCACCTGCCTGCAAGTCGCTCTTGCCTACCTTGAAGAGGATGCCGTTGTCGAATGTCACCTTCACAGCCTCGAGGCCGTTCTTGTCGGTTGTGGTCTCCACCTGAGCGTTAGCTACTGCCTCGGCAGCTGCCTTAGCCTTATCCATCTTCTTGCCGATGAGGATACCAGCTGTTGTGCCGCCTGCCACACCGACGCCTGCGCCGATGGCTGCGCCCAGCTTAGCACCGCTGGAACCGCCAGCCAGAGCACCGATGGCTGCACCGAGACCTGCGCCCAGAGCACCGCCGCCTGCACCGCCGATGAGTCCGCCCTTCGTGGTGTTGTTCAAGTTACAACCAGAGAATACCAAAGCCATTGCCATGATACCCAAAAGAATCTTCTTTGCTTTCATCTTTGTTTGTTTTTATAATTATTAGAAAACGATCTTTTTACTTTTCTGTGTGCAAAGATACAAAAAAACGTTGAATGGAGCTCGAAGAATGAAGAATAAATTGCAGACAAATACAATAAATAATAATGTAAAGGCTATAATTCACATTTTTTTTGTATTTTTGCACCCGCATTAAGGCAGAAGAAAGACCTTTCACGCAGGTTGTCATTTGCGGAAGCACACGGTAAGTTGCCAGTACCACCATGGAAGTACTGGAGTTTTCCCATGGGAGTACTGCCGGAATGGCAAGAGGCGTTTTACGATGAACACAAACTAATATAATATACATCTATGGCAAAAGAATTAGACTTCCTCACAAAGCGAAGTGAGGACTACAGCAAGTGGTACAACGAACTTGTGGTGAAAGCAGATTTGGCAGAACAGAGCGACGTGCGCGGCTGCATGGTCATCAAACCCTATGGCTATGCGATATGGGAGAAGATGCAACGCACCCTCGACGATATGTTCAAGGAGACAGGCGTGCAGAAAACGAAACGCATGATGGTGTAGTAGTTGACCCTGCCGCCCGTCTGGAAGAAGAACTCATCATCCGACCCACATCGGAGACCATCATCTGGAACACCTTCAAGAACTGGATACAGTCCTATCGCGACCTGCCTCTGCTGGTCAACCAGTGGTGCAACGTCATGCGATGGGAGATGCGCACACGTCTCTTCCTGCGCACCAGCGAGTTCCTCTGGCAGGAAGGCCACACGGCTCATGCCACACGCGAAGAGGCAGAAGCAAGAGCTCAGCAGATGCTCAAAGTCTATGCCAAGTTTGCCGAGGAATACATGGCCGTGCCCGTGGTTCAGGGTGTCAAGAGCGAGACAGAGCGTTTCGCAGGTGCTCTCGACACCTATACCATCGAGGCCATGATGCAGGACGGCAAAGCTCTCCAGAGCGGCACCAGTCACTTCCTCGGCCAGAACTTCGGAAAAGCCTTCGAGGTGCAGTTCCTCAACAAGGAGAACAAACCCGAATACGCCTGGGCAACCTCTTGGGGCGTAAGTACTCGTCTGATGGGTGCCCTCATCATGACACACAGCGACGACAACGGCCTCGTGCTGCCTCCTGCTTTGGCTCCCATCCAGGTGGTCATCATCCCCATCGGCGGCAAGCCCGAGCAAATGGCAGCCGTCGATGCAGCCGTCGCTCCTGTCATCGACGAACTGAAGAAGATGGGCATCAGCGTCAAGTACGACAACGCCGACAACAAGCGTCCGGGCTTCAAGTTCGCCGACTACGAACTGAAGGGCGTGCCGGTTCGTCTCGTGCTTGGTGCAAGGGACTTGGAGAACGGCACAGTAGAAGTGATGCGTCGCGATACACTCGAGAAGGAGACACGCCCCTTCGCTGGCATCGCCGAGTATGTTCGTGAGCTCCTCGACGACATTCAGAAGAACATCTTCGCCAAGGCGAAAGCTTTCCGCGATGCACATATCTACGAGTGCGACAACTACGAGGAGTTCAAGGAACGCGTCAAGGACGGAGGCTTCTTCCTCTGCCACTGGGACGGCACAGCCGAGACGGAAGCACGCATCAAGGAGGAGACGCAGGCCACTATTCGCTGCGTGCCCTTCGGTATGGAGCAGACGCCCGGTGTGGATATGGTAACAGGCAAACCCAGCAAGGCGCGTGTCCTCATCGCAAGAAGCTACTAAACAGCCTCTCCCCAATCCTCTCCCTAGGAGAGGGAGACAAGGCGACAGAGCCCTCCCCCCCTCTTTTGGAGGGGAAGGGGGAGGCTTCTGGTTCCTCACCCTCTTCGCGGCAGAGGAGATACCGGCCACGATGGTCACATATGTGGCTCTGCTGATGCTGCTCCAACTGAGATTGGCACCGGCAGGAGCCACCTTACTCTCTGCTTTGCTCTTTATTCCCTGGGTGCTGAAGTCGTTCATGCGTCCATGGGTCAGACTTGTTGGACGTTTCCGACAGGTGATTTGCCTCATCGAGATACTGCTCTCCGCAGCTCTCTTCCTTTTGGCACTTGCCTTCCGCCCAGGAGCTGCTGCAGTCTTTCCCGCCTTGTTGCTTGTCAGCCTGCTCTGTGCCTGGCACGAACTGGTGGCGCGCATGTACTACGAGAGCATGCTGCGACCCTCGTTCCAACGTTTGCTTATGGTCCCCAAGCTTGTTGCCTCGCAGGTGGCAGTCATCTTCACCTATGGCGCGCTCATCTTCCTGGTCGGCACTCTGCAAGTCTACTTCCGCCAGATGATACGCTACTCGTGGTCGATAGGATGCTACGTCGCAGCTGGTATCTTCCTGCTCTTTGCCTTCTATCACTTCGTCTCGCTCTCAAAGCCTCCCTCACTCCACATGCGCCTGAGCGAAGCAAAGAAGAGGAAACCAAGCGAAGGAAGCCTCCCCCTAGAGAGGAAGTTATGGAGAATATCTGGAGAGGTTAGGAGAGAGTCATCAGGTTATGAGAGATCTGCTGGTTCTTTGTGGCTCCCTCTTCTCATGCTCCTCTTCATGCTCTTGCCGCAGGGCCTTATGTTTCACGCGCGCGTACTATATTTATACGATACGCATGCGCACGGGGGACTCCAATGCACCATGCAGGAGATAGGCTTTGCCCAAGGCACGGTCGGCGTCATAGCCTTCAGCCTCGGCATCGCTTTGGGTCGACTGCTCATCAACCGCTATTCTCTTCATCGACTCTTCTGGCCGATGGCTATTTGCCTCGTCCTTTCGCCCTTCGTTTACTTCGGAATGACAAAGTTCCCACCTCAATCGCTGGGCATGCTCTGCCTTTGCACGATGTCGGCACAACTGCTCTTTGGCTTGGGAATCAGCATCTGCCGCTATCCCATCAGCGCCATTTCGGGCAAACGTTACCGCAACACCATCAACATGTTGCAGATTCCTCTTGTCTCAGCAGTCTTGATTGTGCCCATGGCTGTCAGCGGCTGGATGACCGAAAGGCTTGGCTACAACGTCTATTTCCTCGTCAACGCGCTCTCGGCTCCCATCTGTTTGTCCTTTGTCTACCTGTTCCGCCGAATGGAGGCCAAGCCTTCTTGATTTGGAAACAAATTCCGTACAGGACAGTCTTCAAGGTGTGTTGTAGAACATATCAGCAAAGAACTTGCGGAGAAATATGCAATCTTTTTTCACTTTTTCCTCGATTCTCGTTTGTTATTTCCAAATAAGTAGTAACTTTGCAGAACGGGTTAAGCTTTGAAAGCCTACAGTTCAAGGAGTCCTATTGCGTTTGATTTCCATGGAATCAGCGTATCTTGGGAACAAAGAGAGAATAGAAAAGAAATAGAAAAGACACTATGGAGATAATATACTTGGCAGCAGTCTTGCCTGCCGTCGTGATGGGACTTTACATTTGGAAAAGGGACCATGGGAGGAATCCTCTCTCGCTTCTGATGAAGAATGTTCTTTGGGGAGTTGTTATATGCATGTTTGTCAATGGCCTTGAAATGGTGGCAGGCACCTTGCAGATGGACGTCACCGCTCAACCCGACTCGTTCTCTGCGCTCCTTCTGAAGTCCTTCTTCGGCAACACCTTGCCCGAGGAAATCGTTAAGCTCGTGGCATTGTGGCTCGTGCTGACCGCCAACCCCTATTATGAGGAGCACCACGACTCTATTGTCTACGCTGCCAGCATCGCACTTGGCTTTGCTTTTGCCGACAATTTGTTCTTCATCTTCAACAACTTCGGCTTGCTCAGCCAATGGATTCCTACAGCTGTCGCTCGCATGCTTTTGGCCTTCCCAGCCCATTATTTCTTTGCCATCCTCATGGGGTACTACTATCGCGTCTGCCAGTCCAAAAACCATACCTCCCTGGACTTCGTCTTTGTTCTGCTTTTACCCTTCCTCGCTCATGGCATCTACGATATGCTGAACGTAAGCGGATGGCTGAATCCTTATGTTGTCATGGCGCTTTCCGTTGTATTCTTTTGGCTTGTCACCCGCTTCCAGCACTTCATGAAGAAACGTCTCTATGCGCGGCACAAGAAGGTAAAACGCTCGATGTACACCGGCTTGGAGAAGTAGCAGTTACCAAAAACACGTTCCCCAACTTAGTCGGATAGCGTGACAAAAGGAAAAGAGCATTGAGGAGTGGATTCTCGTCATTCGCTAAAAACTCTTAAATAAATGCTATTTTCTTCTCTTGAAGTGTTCAATGAATCGAATTATTACGTATTTTTGCAGTTGTAAATTCATAAATCAAAATTATACAGAAAATGAAAAACAACGAGAAAATTACAGCGGCATGCATCTTGGCAATTGGTATTGTCATCATGGGTTTTGCATTGAGAAGCGGTATTGTTGCCTTTAAGGACATGGACAGAAGTGTCAGCGTGAAAGGGTTGTCAGAACGTGAAGTGATGGCAGACAAAGTGACTTGGCCACTTGTTTACAAGGAGTTGGGCAACGACCCGGCCGAGATGTACGAATTGCTCGAAAAGAAGAACAGCCAGGTGGTGGACTTCCTGAAGTCGGCAGGTATCAAGGAGGAGGACATCAACGTCAATTCTCCCGTCATCACAGACCGTCAGGCGGACAACTATGGCAACGAAATCATGCGATTCCGCTACAAGGCAACCAGTGTCATCACCGTCACTTCGTCGGAGGTGGAGAAGGTGCGCTCGCTCATGCGCCGGCAGGCGGAGCTCATGAAGCAAGGCATTGCGCTGGTCACCGAAGAGTATGGCAACAACAATATCGTCTACGAATTCACGGGTCTGAACAACGTGAAGCCCGAGATGGTGGAAGAGGCCACAAAGAATGCCCGCATCACGGCTCAAAAGTTTGCCGACGACTCGGGGAGCTCCCTCGGCGAGATAAGGACCGCCCAGCAAGGGCAATTCTCCATCGAGAACCGCGATGCCAACACACCTTACATCAAGAAGTTGAGGGTAGTAAACACCATCGTCTACTCCCTGAAGTAGTCCCTTGCAGAAACTTTCTGCAGCATAGATGAGCATTTTTATCGAAAAATATTTGCTCATGTGTCTATTTGTTCGTAAATTTGCAGACGGACAGAGAAGAAAGTCACCCAAATGCCATTTCCAATGACATTTGGGTGACAAATATACTATACATTATTTAATTAATTAAAAACAACACAACAATGAAACAGAGAACTGTTTTCGCAAAGGCAACGCTGGCAGTGGCATTGGCCATCTTCAGCAGCACGGCAGCTATGGGACAACAAGAATCAGCTGCCTCAAACGGCAAAACGCCGCTCGTCACCATCACAAAGAACGGACGTATCGAGTTCAATGGTGGGTCGGAGAACAACTGGCTCAAAGATGTGGCGAGCCGCATCCAGCTCCACGGCTATGCACAAGGCGGCTACACATTCGACCATTCCAACGGTAACACTACCAACACTTTCAACATCAAACGTGTTCTTTTCTGGGCCGATGCCCGCATTACGGAACGCTGGTCGTTCCTCTTCATGCACGACTTCTCGAGTGTCGTACAGGAGTTCTACACAGACTATCGCATTACAAAGAACAAGGCTCTGACCGTCCGACTGGGGCAGTTCAAGAATGGTCTGTCACTCGAAAATCCCCTTTCCCCCACATCAATGGAAGCCATCGATGTCTATAGCGAGGCTGTCACCTTCCTGACCGGTTGCGGCAGCGACCCGCTCTTGGGCGTACAATACGGACGCGACCTGGGTCTCTCCCTCTTCGGCGAGACCAATAACGGCAAGCTGCGCTACGAGCTGGACGTGATGAACGGACAGGGAATCAACAAAAAGGACGGCAACAACTTCAAGGACATCATCACGCGCATCGAGTACCGACCGCTGAAGGGACTGAATCTTGTTGCATCAGGACAGATAGGTCGAGGGCATGCTGTTGCCCCTTCGATATACAACCCCACCATACAAGTAGGCGAGAACTACAAGCGCCATCGCTGGACAGCAGGTGCCGACTACAAGTCGAAGGCTTTCAATGTGCACGGCGAAGTGCTGGAAGGCTGGGACGGAAACGCCAAGAGCTGGGGTGCCTATGTCACTGGAGCCGTTCCTTTGGGCATCCCTAAACTGGAACTTGTGGCTTCCTACGACTTCTTCAACTTCAACACCGACCTCGGTATGGACCAGCACAAAGCCATCGGCGGCTTGCAGTACTGGTTCTTCGGGAAGTGCCGCTTCCAAGTGCAGTACGTTTACAAGAGCGCCTATGTAGCCGACGGCGTGTTCGTGCACGGAGCCGACCACGGCATCCAATGCCAGATGCAGGTTCGCTTCAACTGATTAAAGATTATGGATTGGAACTTGAAATCCTTAAATCGTAAATCTTTAAATCATTAAATCTTGGAATCAACAAATCAGTAAATTTTGAAATCATTAAATAGTATAATATCGTCATGATTATAAAAGTTCTGTTGACCATCATCTTTCTGGCCGTGATGGTTGGCGTGGGAATCTATTCCCGTAAGCAGGCTGGCAGCGTCGATGGTTTCGTGCTTGGAGGCCGTTCAGTAGGTCCGTGGCTCACCGCTTTTGCCTATGGTACATCCTATTTCTCGGCAGTTGTCTTTGTGGGCTATGCAGGTCAGTTCGGTTGGAAGTACGGCATGTCTGCCACATGGATTGGCATAGGCAATGCCCTCATCGGCTCATTGCTCGCATGGATTGTGTTGGGCAAGCGTACGAAGCTGATGACGCAACACATCGAGAGCCGCACGATGCCCGACTTCTTCGGCACACGTTATGAGAGTCAGAGCCTACGCGTAGTGGCTTCTGTCATTGCTTTCGTTTTCCTGATTCCTTATACAGCCGGCGTTTATAAGGGCATCTCCACGCTCTTCGAGATGGGCTTCGGCATTCCTTATGAGTATTGCGTCATCGGTATGGCAGCCTTCACCGCGGTTTATGTCATCTTCGGCGGCTATAAGGCAACGGCCATGAACGACTTCATCCAGGGCGTCATCATGCTCTTCGGCATCATTACCGTCATTGCTGCCGTGCTCTCTGCACAGGGCGGTTTCTCGGAAGCTGTGTCGAAGCTGGCCGCAATGCCTGCCGACAACAATCCCGCTGAGAACGGCAGTTTCGCCTCATGGCTTGGGCCCGATCCCTGGAATCTGCTCGGCGTAGTCATCCTTACTTCGCTGGGCACTTGGGGACTGCCGCAGATGGTGGGCAAGTTCTACTCCATCACCGACGAGAGTGCCATTCGTCGTGGCACCATCATCTCCACCATCTTTGCCATCATCGTGGCAGGCGGATGCTATTTCCTCGGCGGCTTCGGTCGTCTCTTCGGCATGCCGCCACTCTTGCCAAACGGCCGACTGGACTTCGACTCCATTGTGCCTTCGATGCTTGTCACACTGCCCGACGTGCTCATTGCTCTTGTTGTGTTGCTCGTCCTCTCGGCATCTATGTCGACGTTGGCCTCGCTGGTTCTGACCTCATCGAGCACAATGACGCTCGACCTCATTTATCGCGACAAGAAATCCTTGCCCGGCGAGGTGGAAGAGGGTAGCATCGACGATATTGTCTCTGAGAAGGTGGAGCGTCGCAAGGTTGTCGTGATGCGTGTCCTTATCGTCTTCTTCATCGTTATTTCGCTGATGATAGCTCTGAACCCGCCCACCTTCATCGCCCAGCTAATGGGCATCTCGTGGGGTGCTTTGGCAGGAGCATTCCTGGCTCCCTTCATGCTTGGCCTCTATTGGCGCGGCGTCACCACCTCGGCTGTTTGGGCATGCTTCATTTGGGGCGTAGGTCTGACTGTCGTCAATATGCTTGTTGGCAATCCCATCAACCCAATCAACTGTGGTGCCATTGCCATGATTGGCGGTTTCCCCATTGTCTGGCTCGTCAGTCTGTGTACGCCAAAGATGTCCCGCACACGCGTTGAGAAGATGTTCGACTGCTATCAAAAGTAAACATAACAAACGAAATCAATAAAATTCCTCTACTTTATGTACTAATATGCAAAATATTTTGTACCTTTGTATGGGATTCACCGAAAAAAGACAGAAGAAACGATATGATTTGGAATCCAAATAAAGAATGCATGAGTCGCGACGAAATGAGCGCACTCCAAGGCAAAAGACTTCATAAGATAGTAGAGTACGTCTATCATAATGTCCCATTCTATCGCAACAAATTGCAGGAGATGGACATCCGTCCCGACGATATTCAGACCATCGAGGACATCAGAAAACTTCCTTTTACAACTAAGAAGGACCTGCGCGACAACTATCCCTTCGGACTGCAGGCTGCTCCGCAAAGTGAAATCATCCGCGTGCACGCATCCAGCGGTACGACAGGCAATCCCACCATCGTGGGCTATACCCGCAAGGATATTGGCGTCTGGAGCGAATGTATGGCGCGTTGCCTGACAGCTTATGGTGTGACGCGCGACGATATCTTCTCCGTTTCTTATGGCTACGGTCTCTTTACCGGTGGTTTGGGAGCTCACTATGGTGTAGAGCACATCGGCGCATCCGTCATTCCTGCAGGTACAGGCAACACAGAGAAACACCTGAAACTCATCCGCGACCTCGGCATCACAGGCATTGCCTGCACACCTTCCTATGCCCTCTATCTAGCCGAAACGATGGACAAGCTCGGCATTCGAAAGGAAGACATCAAACTGCGTGTCGGAGCCTTTGGCGCAGAACCTTGGACCGAAAACATGCGCGATGAGATACAAGAACGGCTTGGACTGAAGGGCTACAACCTCTACGGACTTTCCGAGATAATGGGACCAAGCGTCAGCTATGAATGTCAGATGCAACATGGTTCACACGTCTGCGAGGACCACTTCTATCCAGAAATCATCAACCCCGTCACGCTTGAACCATTGCCTGCCGGACAGACAGGCGAACTGGTGTTCACCACGTTGACGAAGGAAGGTATGCCTGTGCTTCGCTATCGTACACGCGACCTTTGCTCGCTCTTGCCGGGCACTTGCGACTGCGGACGTACAGCCGTACGCATGAGTCGTATCGAAGGACGTTCCGATGATATGCTCATCATCCGCGGCATCAATGTCTTCCCCTCGCAGGTGGAGAGCGTTGTGCTCTCTATGCCCGAGTTCGCTCCGCGCTACATGCTCATCGTGGACCGCGTCAACAACCTCGACACCTTGCAGGTACAGGTCGAGCTCCGACAGGAATTCTTCACTGGTGTCTTCGACACGCCAGCTGCCGTCGACCAATTGGAGAAGAGACTTGCCTCCAAGCTCAAGAGCGTGCTCAGCATCGCTGCCAAGGTTCAGCTCAAGGCACCCAATACCATCGAGCGCAGCCAAGGCAAGAGTGCCCACGTGATAGACAAACGCAAACTATGATAACTAATAACTATTAAATAAATAATGTTAGGAGAGAAGATTATGAATGACAAGACAAGATATTTCAATCCTTTCAATGAGACACTTTCTCGCGAAGGGATAGAAAAACTTCAGTTAGAACGCCTCAAGCAGACGATACAGCAATGTATGAAGAATGAGTTCTACCGCCAGAAGTTTGCTGAAGCAGGTATCACGCCCGACGATATTCGTTCGCTCTCCGATGTCCGCAAACTGCCCTTCACAACAAAGCAAGACTTGCGCGACACCTATCCCTTCGGTATGGCTTGTGTGCCTCTGCGCCAATGCGTTCGACTGCATTCGTCGAGCGGCACAACGGGCAATCCGACAGTCATCCTGCACACCAAGAAAGACCTCGATGAGTGGGCCAATCAAGTGGCCCGTAACCTGTGGATGGTCGGCTTGCGCCCCGATGATGTGTTCCAGAATTCATCGGGCTACGGCATGTTCACGGGCGGCTTGGGCTTCCAGTATGGTGCCGAACGCCTGGGCATGCTCACTGTGCCTGCCGCTGCCGGCAACTCGTTGCGACAGATCAAGTTCATCAAGGACTTTGGCACAACGGCTATCCATGCTGTACCGTCCTACGTGACGCGCCTCTACGAAGTGATGAAAGAAGAAGGTGTCGACCCACGTCGCGATACGAAGCTGAAGGTGCTGGCCATCGGTGCAGAGCCTCACAGCGAAGAGCAACGGCAGCGCATCGAGGAGATGATGGGCGTGAAGGCTTACAACTCGTTTGGCATGAGCGAAATGTGCGGACCGGGTGTAGGTTTTGAATGTCCCGAACAGAATGGTCTTCATTTCTGGGAGGACTATTACATCGTTGAGATAGTTAATCCCGAGACACTCGAACCAGTGCCCGATGGCGAGGTGGGCGAATTGGTACTTACCACACTTTGCCGCGAAGCAATGCCTTTGCTGCGTTACCGCACTCGCGACCTCACCCGCGTACTGGGTCGTACATGTCCCTGCGGACGCAACCACATACGTCTGGACCGCATGCGCGGACGTTCGGACGACATGATGGTGCTGCGTGGCGTGAACATCTTCCCCATACAGATAGAGAAGATACTGATGCAGTTCCCTGAGCTGGCCAGCAACTACCTCATCACCCTCACGACCGACGAGAACAACGACAACATGACCGTCGAAGTGGAACTGGCACAGCCCACCGACGACTTTGCTCAGCTTCAGTCCTTGGAGCGTGAGATACGCCGTCGGCTGAAGGATGAGATACTGCTTACGCCATACGTGAAACTCGTTGCCAAAGGCACGCTCCCTGTTAGCGAAGGAAAGGCAGTACGCGTTGTCGACAAGAGAAAGGTATATCAGTAGTAATCAGTCTGTTTAGCATATCTCTCTGAATCGACACTCAAATTGCGGAGCACAAGTTAAAACAAAGTATAATCTTTAATTCAAACAATAATGACAATCCATCAATTATCCATTTTCATCGAGAACCGTTCGGGTACACTTATCAAGGTTCTCAACGCCCTGAAGGAGGCAAACATCCAAATCATTGCTTCCACTATTGCCGATACAGCCGAGTACGGCATCTACCGCCTCATCTGCAGCAGCCCGATGCGAGCCTGCGAGGAACTGAAGGCAGCGAATGTGGCTGTTGCTCTGAGCGACGTCTTCGCCATCGAGATAGACGACAAGCCAGGTCGAGCTGCAGATGCTGTGAAGTCATTCAGCGAGGCAGGCATCAGCATTACATATATGTATAGTTTCCTGCTGCGCGGCAAGGGCATTCTCATCTTCCGCACAGACAACAACGAACTTGCCAAGCAGGTTATTGCCAGGGACGGCCTCAAGAGTGTCAGCGAGGAAGACTTGGCTGCATTGGCATAGAACAATCCAACTCATCAGCGCTACTGTGTCCTTCTCCTGCTTCTTCGAGGCATTGAGGGGCGCGTAGCGCTCAGTTTGTTTACTAATGACAGCAGAAATCTTCTCTTCGCTCACCTATGGCATGATGGCAATGGCCTTTGTGGTCTTTGTCAGCCTTTATTTCGTTACGGCAGGTTATGGACAGTTCCGCAGCCAAAGCTGGGGCTGGAGCATCAACAACAAGATTGCTTGGATGCTGATGGAAGCACCTGTCTTCATCGTCATGCTTCTCATATGGTTGTATTCTGACCGCAGCTCTGGCGGATTCGTCCAGAAGTGGGACTTACCTCAGCTCGTGCTGTTTTGCCTCTTCGAGCTGCATTACTTCCAGCGCAGTTTCATCTTTCCTTGTCTCATTACGGGTAAGAGCCGCATGCCGATAGCCATTATGCTGATGGGCATCACGTTCAACGTCATCAACGGTCTGTTGCAAGGCGGCGGTCTCTATTGGTTCCCCAATCCCGACTTCCAGGAGGGAGCCTCCTATCTTCTTCGCTGGAATGCTATCGTGGGCATCGCACTCTTCCTGGTGGGAATGGCTATCAATTGGCATTCTGACCACGTGATTCGTCACCTTCGTCAGCCGGGCGACACACGTCACTATCTGCCGCAGAAGGGTATGTATCGCTACGTGACTTCGGCCAACTACTTCGGCGAGATACTGGAGTGGACGGGATTTGCCATTGCAGCAGCCACTCCTGTTGCCTGGGTCTTTCCCCTCTGGACGGCAGCCAACCTTGTGCCTCGGGCTCATGCCATCTACAACCGCTACCGCGAAGAGTTCGGCAAGGAAGCTTTGGCGGGGCGCAAACGCGTCATACCATTCGTTTATTGATGAATTAATGAATGGAGGAGAGAAGATAAGAGAATAACAGTTAAGCAATACCGATATACAGGATTAGGAAGGAAAGATTATGGAGAACAAGATATTCGAGGAAGCTCACATTGGGCCATTGACGTTGCGGAACCGCACTATTCGGAGCGCTGCCTTCGAAAGCATGTGCCCTGGGCACGAACCAAGCCAGATGCTCTACGACTACCATACGAGCGTGGCGCGGGGTGGGGTAGGAATGACCACGATTGCATACGCCGCTGTGACGGAGAGCGGACTGAGCTTCGACCGCCAGCTGGTGATGAAGCCAGAGATACTCCCTGGCTTGCGTCGACTCACCGACGGTATCCATCGCGAAGGTGCGGCTGCTGGCATCCAGTTGGGACATTGCGGCAACATGAGCCACAAGGAAATCTGCGGATGTATTCCCGTAGGAGCTTGCAGCGGCTTCAACCTCTACAGCCCTACGATTGTACGTGGACTTCGACGCGACGAGTTGCCCGCTTTGGCGAAGAAGTTTGGCCAAGCCGTCAACCTGGCACGCGAAGCAGGCTTCGATGAGGTGGAGATACATTGCGGTCACGGTTACCTGATAGACCAGTTCCTGAATCCCTACTTCAACCATCGCCACGATGAGTACGGAGGCTCGCTGGATAACAGGATGCGCTTCATGACGATGTGCATAGAGGAAGTCATGAAGGCAGCCCGTGACGATATGGCTGTCGTGTGCAAGATGAACATGCGCGACGGGCTCAAGCACGGCATCACGCCCGAGGAACAGAGCATCCCTGTGGCTCGCAGACTGCAGGAGCTTGGCGTTCATGCCCTTGTGCTGAGCGGTGGACTGGTCAGCGCCACTCCGATGTATGTGATGCGCGGCGAACTGCCCTTGCAAACGATGACGCACTACATGGACAAGCCTTGGCTTAAGTACGGCATCCGCTCGTGCAAACACCTTGTACGTGGCATCATGACGAAGACTGTTCCCTACGAAGAGGCATTCTTCTTGAACGACGCACTTAAGTTCCGTCAGGCATTGCCCGACATGACGCTCATCTACGTGGGCGGACTGGTCTGCGGCGACAAGATAAACGAAGTGCTGAACTACGGCTTCGAGGCTGTGCAAATGGCTCGCAGCCTGCTCAACGAGCCGGACTTCGTGAACCGCCTCCGCGAAGACCCGCACCATCGTTGCGGATGTCGCCACAGCAACTACTGCATCGGCCGCATGTATACGCTTGAGATGGCTTGCCACCAGCACCTGCAGGAGAAACTTCCTAAAGACATTATAAATGAAATAGAAAGGATTGAACGTGAACAGAACATCTCTCTCTGAACCGATTCGCGAGGAGGCTTCTCCCTCCACGTTCTCTCCATCTCGCGGAAGCAAGAAGGGAGTTGCTATCATTACCGGTGCAGGAACAGGCATGGGCCTGGAAGAAGCGAAGGCAGTAGCGGCCAAAGGTTACCGCACCATCATGGCTTGCCATCACCCAGACAATATGGAAGAGAAGCGACAGGAGATTATCCGCGAGACTGGTAATCCTGACGTTGAAGTAATGGGCATCGAGCTGGCCAACCTAAGCGATGTGCGTCGATTTGCCGACACGATAAAGGCGAGCACAGACCGCCTCGACCTGCTGATGAATAATGCAGGCACCCTGCAGACAAGTTTCCACCGCACGACCGACGGCTTGGAACAAACGGTCAGCGTCAACTACGTAGGGCCTTATCTGCTCACGCGCCTGCTACTACCCCTGATGGGCGAGGGCAGTCGCATCGTCAACATGTCGTCGCTCACCTACAGGATGGGGCACCTCGACTTTCCCGATTTCTTCGTACGCGGACGAAAAGGACGCTTCTTCCGCATTCCCATCTACTGCAATACTAAGCTGGCTATCACGTTGTTCACCTTCCATCTGGCTGCACTTCTAAAGGACCGCGGCATCACGGTCAATGCTTCCGACCCAGGGATAGTGTCGACGAACATCATCCGCATGCACATGTTCTTCGACCCGCTCACCGACCTTTTCTTCCGTCCCCTTATCCGCACCCCGCGACAGGGAGCAGATACGGCAATCCATCTGCTTCTCGATGAGGACAAAGCCAAGCAGACCGGTACGTTCAACCGCTCGAACCATATTGTCGACGTTGGCAACAAGTTCTACAAACACCCTCAGATGCAGGAGTTGTGGGACAGGACAGAAGCCATCGTAGCAAAGTACCTTGATTAAGGTACCTCACTTCGCTTCCCCAATAAGCGCTAGGCGCTTCCAAAATAAGCACGGGGCGCTTCCGTAATAAGCGCTAGGCGCTTCCAAAATAAGCACGGGGCGCTTCTGAGATAAGCACGGGGCGCTTCCAAAATAAGCACGAGGCGCTTCCGAACTAAGAACGTGTCGTTTCCGAACTAACCACGCGTCGTTGGCTAACTAACCACGTGTCGTTGGCTAACTAAGCACGTGTCGTTGGCGAACTAACCACGTGTCGTTGGCGAACTAACCACGTGTCGCTGGCGCTTGATGCTTTTAGCTGAGGAAGGGGCTGAGAATGTCGTGCAAATGGTCTTTCTTCGTGATGTCGAGCCAAGCACCTTGCAGTCCTTCGTGCTGGGCAGCAGCTACGTTGACCTCGGAATCGTCGATGAAGAAGCATTGGCTGGCTGGACTACCTATCTGCCGAACGGCATGGCGGTATATCTCAGGATCAGGTTTGGCCAGATGAACCTCGTGCGAGACAAAGACGTGGTCGAAGAGGTCGGTACAGGTGTAGCCTTCGTCCGAGAAGCAACGCTGCTTGATCTTCTCCCAATGCAGGTCGTTAGTATTGGAAAGCAGATGTGTGCCAAAGCCGCGACTGCGCAGCTCCTTTATCATGTCGAGCCGATGACGAGGTATCGTTCCGAGGCAAGCGTCCCAGGCTTCAATCACCATTTCGCGTGTAACGTTTTCATCTGAGTGTTTCAGCACGAGCGTGAGGAACTGCTCGCTTGTCATCATGCCCACCTGATAGGCTGTGATGGCCTGGCTTGCAGAGATGCCGTTGCAGACGGTAGAGGAACCTTCATCTAACCCGCCTTGAGGAGTCTTGACGAAGAACAGTTCCGGATTGATGCCAAGGCGTTTGCAAGCTTCGCCAACGCCTTCCATATTGAGGTCGAGCAGAACGCCGCCAAGGTCGAAGATGATATCTGTCATATAAATTACAAGTTTAAGTTTCCGTTATTTTTCCCCAGAAGCCTCCCATCATGGCTGCTCCTGCAAAGCCAAGCTGCTCCACTTCGGCCAACCTGTCGAAAGTGATGCCGCCCAAGGCATAGACGTTCTGCGAAAGGATGTCACGGACTGCTGTCAGCTCTTCGCGCGTGAAAGCAGCACGATAGCCTGGCTTCGAAATGCTGTCGAAGATTGGGCTCAGGAAGACATAGTCATAGTCCTTCGCCACAGACTTGATTTCCTCGATGGAATGGCACGAACGGGAGATGGTAAGAACCTGACGGCCCTCCGATTCTTCCTCCGAGGAGGTCGGCTTCCTGACACGAAACATGCCTTCTCCCTCGGGCAATGGATTGGGGTTGCGACTATTGAGGTGTATGCCGCAGAGACCGTATTGCAAGGCCAGGTCATGATGGTCGTGCAGGACAATGCGCCTGCGGAATTGCGGCTCAATCTGCTCCAGCCAATGTGCTGTCTGCTCCCGCGATGCTTCTGGCTTACGCAAGTGCAGCCGCCGACAGCCATCCTGTAACAGCTTGTTCACGGCATCCGTCTCGCCATCGAAAAAAGAGGGTAGGGTGATGAGAAGTAGTTCCATTATATATTATTCTGTTGCATGTTTACGCTCCGTTGCCGTCGGCTCATGGCCAACCGCAAGCAGGAGCTGACCTTCTCGCACGGTTATGGCATAGTTGCCATCGATGACGCCTTCGATGATGATATCTCCGATGTTGCCATTGATGTTCTTCACGTTGCCAAGCACGTAAGTACCACTCCCAACAAGACCTTTGCTGCTGCGAATCTCCATCACTGGTGCATCGTATTTCGGTCCATGCTCCCATGTCTTCTTCTCAACATTTAGCGTCCTGACATCCAATTTGTCAACGTTTTGTCCGTCGATGTCGAAGACAACACGCGCTCCGATGCCCAGCGAGAGACTGTCCACACGAATGCTGCCTACTGCACCTTCGCCGCCAATCTGAAGCGTGGCATTGTACTCCATTCGGAGGCTTTTCTCAAATGTGCCGCCGCTGACAAGTGTCGTGTGACGATTCATCCAAACGTCGGAACCTTTCATGATGCCATCGAACTGCAACGTGCCGCCCCACACATCCGTCTTGCCCGTATAAGGCTCTATGACAGAAGGCAGGATGAGTGTGCCTTCGCCTTGCTTCACCAGACGCATCTCTCCCATGAAAGCACCGCCCGTGAGCGTGTGCGTGTATCTTATGGTCCTGATGTCTGTGTTGCAGCCCGTTCCTTGTGTCCACGAAGGGGTGTTGATCGTCAGGATGTGTGGCGAAGAACCTTCTTCGACGGTGAATGATGCATCCTTCTGTTCGTCGATGAGGAGATGGTCGCCGTTGCCGATGGACATTCCGTCGCGTACGATGGTACGGCCTCTTGTAGGCAGAGGCGGTGGTGCAACGGTGATGCCCTCTAGTTGTCCCAGGAAGTAGCTGACATGTGGCGGTTGGTTGTAGCCGCACATCTGCCAGCACATGGCATTGCGGTAGTCATGGTCCAGCCAAAGCGAATAGTTACGCCATTGGGTTGGCTCGGTCGTGGTGTAAATGCGGAGCTTGTGGTCGCTGGTGCGCAAGATGAGTTCCTCGCGCCAATCGCCGAAGATGTCGCCCTGGAAGTTCGGCGAACCTTTCGTGGAATTGCACGTCCAAACATCGTTGCCAAAGGCCCAATAACCGTTGCTCCAATCCGAACCGAGCTTCACGACATGAGGATTGAAGCCGTGGTCGTAGCCATCGACACTCATCCTGTTGTAGTTGAACGTCTCTTCCAGCAAGTCGCCATCCCAATAGATTCGGAAGTTTGGCATGATTGTGCCATCGGAAGCCATTGCTTTCTGTCCGCTGACCGACGAGATATATCCGCCAGTACGGGACGATGACATGAGGCAACCTGGATAAGCGTTCGAGAAGTTGCCAGCCATGCAGCGACCGTCGTCCCTGTCCGACGAGCATGTGAAATAGACTTCGGCTGTTGTGGCATTGCGGAGCATCGAGCCAGGACTGTCCTCGTGGCAGGTAAAGGTCTCCTCTCCCCAACGGAAGGGGTCGAGGTCGGAAGTGTGCTGCGCATCACCATGTCCGCGGCCGGTAGTGCTTAGGCCCATGCCGTTGTCGTCGATGACCATGGAGCCATAGACAATTTCGTCGCGCCCATCCATGTCCACATCGTTGATGCTGAAGTTGTGGAAGCCCTGTCCGAACCACGGGCTGCCACTCTTCTCCTCCTTCCAGTACCAGCGTTGCGTCAGCTTGTGAGTCGCTGGGTCAACGTCGAAGGCTTTCATATAGATGTGTGTATAAATGCCTCTGCAGATGAGGACACTCGGATGGCGGCCGTCCAAATAAGGTGCACCAAAGAAATGTTTGTTGGCACGATGGCCGTAATTGTCGCCCCAGGAGTTGTTTGTGGTCTTTTTGACGAGCCCTTGCAATGTGCGTGGCAGGGGGTAGCTCATCTTCTGATAGATTTTCCCTGTAGCTCCTTCCATATATAGCAGGTACTCTGTGCCTTGTGTCTCGTAGGAGGTGTTTGGTCCATGCGACACAATGGAACCTCTGTAGTTTGCCGTAGCAGAACCTATCACCGTCTCCTTGCCGTCTGCTGAATGAATGGTAAGACCGTCGTTGGCGCGCATCAGGACTTCGGCCTTTCCGTCCTCGTCCCAGTCGAAGGCAATGGCATTGCTCTCCATTTGGTTCGGACTGAACATATTGGGACCAACGTCAATCCACCAGAGCAACGTGCCGTCCTGCTTGATGATGTCTATTCTGGTGAAGTCTATTTGCCTGACATCCCAAACGCTTGCCTGATCCTTGACGTTGATGCGCCGCACGATAAGTTCCATTTCTCCGTCGCCGTCAAGGTCTGCCACGCTGATGTCGTTGGGCTGATACTGCGCTGTAATGTCTGCTCCATCCTTTCCGATGACAGTCGGCAAAGCCACTTCCTTGTAATTGTGGTTCCATGCGCCAACAGCCTCGCAGTCCTCGCCCTCAACGCCTCGAACCACAGGGCGAACCGTATATGTATCGTTCAAGGTGCCGCTCTCGTCGCTGTAGTTTGACACGTCGAGTGGTTCAGCATTCAGCAACATGCCGTCACGATAGACATTGTACGCCACATCATAATATTCCTCGGCAGTAATGCGCCAGCTGAGGAAAATGCCGTTCGGATTCTTCACGGCTACAAGACCGCGGCCAAGTGCGTCCGTTTGCCTTTGTGCAGAAACAGAAAGCGGAC
This sequence comes from uncultured Bacteroidales bacterium, assembly GCA_902799985.1. Lineage (GTDB taxonomy): Bacteria > Bacteroidota > Bacteroidia > Bacteroidales > Bacteroidaceae > Physcousia. Next base: position 45,688 of record CADCCR010000010.1, read on the forward strand.
CGGCAACCACAGCAGAAGCAACTCCCAGAATACATAAGAGGCGTTTCATGTTACTCATCTCCCTGGTTTCTCATTTACGTAGTCGAACGCGGCATCCCAGTCTTTCCAGACGGGTTCGCGACCGAGTTGTTTGAGGCGTTGCTCAATCTCCTTTGCCGTCCTTTCGTCGGAAACCGTGAACTGCTCCAAGGCTTGCGGGTAGGTGTGGTAGCCTCCAGGGTTGACCTTCGACTCAGCCGACATCGTCGTTACGCCCAGCGTACACATGTTGTCGCGTATGTACGCAGGCTCGCGTGTCGAATAAGAGATGTCAACATCGTGGTCGAAGATGCGCATGGCAAAGGTGGCTTGTGCCAGCTCGCGGTCGGTCATGATGCAGTTCGGCTGGAAGCCCTCGTTCTGTGCAGGCCGCATGCGTGGGAAGTTGATGCTGTACTTAGTACGCCAATAGTGCTTCTGCAGGTAGCGCAGATGGTATGCCATCATCGTGACGTCTGTCCGCCATTCCTTCTCCAGTCCTATGAGCACACCCATGCCGATGGAGTGCACACCGGCCTGCCCCATACGGTCGAAGCCATCGCAACGCCACTCGAAGCGCGACTTCATGCCTCGCGGATGATAGAGTTTGTAGTTATCGTTGTGGTAAGTCTCCTGGAAACAGATGACGCCATTCAGCCCATGCCTTGTCAGCTCCTTGTACTCTTCTGCCAGAAGGGGCATCACCTCAATCTTGATGTTCGAGAAGTAACGCTTTGCTATGTCGATGGCTTCTGCCAGATAGGGTACGCCAGCCTTGGCAGGGTGCTCGCCTGTGACGAGAAGGATGTTCTCGAACGGAGCAAGTTTCTTTATAGCTTTGTACTCGTTCTCTATCTGTTCAGGGGTGAGGATGGTGCGTGCCATTGGGTTCTCCCTGTGGAAACCGCAATAGACGCACGAGTTCGTGCAGGCATTGGTGATGTAGAGAGGGATGAACATCGACATGGTGCGGCCGAAGCGTTCCTCTGTATAGTGACGTGAGAGTCGTGCCATCGTCTCGAGGTACGGCTCAGCAGCAGGGGAGAGCAAGGCCATGAAGTCGCTGACGTTCAGATGGCTCTTCGCAAGGGCACGGCGCACATCCGTATCAGTCATCCGGGCAATGCGTTCCGTCGTCTCTTCCCAGCTTATGTTTTTTAGTTCGTCTGAAAACATTGTTATTCTTTCTTTTTACTGCATGGCTGAAAGGCATATTCCTTCAGCTCTGTTATTGTCGGCTTCTTGCCACAAAGCGGGCAGTCCTCGTTCTGCGGAAAGTGAAGCCGGTTCCATTCCATTGTTAGAGCATCGAATGTGAGCAAGGTGTCTGTGAGCAAAGTGCCTACTTTGGCAAGGTATTTGATGCATTCGGTTGCCTGCATAGTGCCCAGCATACCAGCTATGCTACCCAGCACGCCAACTCTGGCACACGTCTCGACATCGTTCATGGCTGGCGGTTCAGGGAACAGGCAACGATAGCAGGCTGAACTGGGGACGTGGGTCATGAGCTGTCCTGAATAACGGCTTATTCCGCCAATGGAACAGGCTTTGCCAAGCATGACGCATGCATCGTTTACGAGGTACTTTGTTGAAAAGTTATCGCTACCGTCGATGATGAAGTCATATCCCTCGACAAGTTGCATCGCATTGTCTTCGCTAAGGAAGAACGCATGCTTCTCCACCTTTACGTCCGGATTGAGCCTTGGAATGTATTCAGCTGCGGAGTCCACCTTTGGGCGGCCGATATCAGGAGTCGTGTGCAACACCTGGCGTTGCAGATTGGTTAGGCCTACATTGTCGCCATCGACGATGCCCAGCGTGCCTACTCCTGCTGCTGCCAGATAAAGTGCAGCAGGACTGCCCAAGCCTCCAACGCCCACAAGCAAGACACGCGACTGCAAGAGACGCTCCTGTCCCTCACGTCCGAATCCGTCCAAGATGATGTGGCGGTTATAGCGATGCATCTGCTCCCTGGTCATACTGTTTGCCATTTCGGACGATAGCAATTCCTTCATTGTTCACCTTTACCTTTCAGCTTTCTCAGTTCGTGTGTTAGCTTTGCCGCACAGAAATTCGGACCGCACATAGTGCAGTAGTCGCTATCTGTGTGGCCGGCTTCTTCGTAGTATTGAAGCGAACGCTCAGGGTCGAGCGAGAGGTGGAACTGGTCGCGCCAGCGGAAGTCGAACCTCGCTTTGGACAGAGCATTGTCGCGTATCATGGCACCAGGATGCCCCTTTGCAAGGTCGGCTGCATGTGCCGCTATCTTGTAGGTCACTACGCCTGTGCGAACATCTTCCTTGTTGGGCAGGGCAAGGTGTTCCTTGGGCGTCACGTAGCAAAGCATCGCTGTGCCCAGCCATGCAATCTGAGCTCCGCCAATGGCACTCGTGATATGGTCGTAGCCAGGAGCGATGTCTGTCACAACGGGACCAAGCGTGTAGAAGGGAGCCTCATGGCAATGGTCGAGCTGACGTTCCATGTTTTCGCGTATCTTATGCATCGGCACATGTCCTGGTCCCTCGATGAAGGCTTGTACGTTCTTCGCCCAGGCACGTGTGACAAGCTCGCCCATCGTGTCCAGTTCTGCGAATTGCGCTGCATCGTTGGCATCGGCAATACAACCAGGTCGCAGGCCGTCGCCCAGGGAAAGTGCCACGTCGTATTGAGCCACGATGTCGCAGATGTCGTCGAAGTGCTCGTAGAGGAACGATTCGCGGTCATGCATCAGACACCACTTGCTCATGATGGAGCCGCCTCGCGAAACGATGCCACAGAGGCGTGAATCGGCCAGATGGACATTGTGGCGACGTATGCCAGCGTGTATGGTGAAGTAGTCAACGCCCTGTTCGCATTGCTCGATGAGTGTGTCGCGATAGATGTCCCACGACAGGTCCTCTATGCGACCTTTCACCTTTTCCAATGCTTGATAGATAGGAACTGTTCCCACGGGCACAGGGCAGTTGCGGATGATCCATTCGCGAGTCTCGTGGATGTTGTCGCCTGTCGAAAGGTCCATCAGCGTGTCGCCACCCCATTTGCAGGACCATACAGCCTTGTCCACCTCTTCCTCGATGCTGGAGGTTGTGGCTGAGTTGCCAATGTTTGTGTTTATCTTGACGAGGAAGTTGCGACCGATAATCATCGGCTCACTCTCAGGATGATTGATGTTGGCTGGCAGCACAGCGCGACCACGGGCTATCTCCTCACGCACGAACTCAGGGGTGATGTGGCTCTCGATGCCCAGTTCCTTGCAGTTCATGTTCTCACGGATGCTGACATATTCCATTTCAGGCGTGATGATGCCAGCCTTAGCGTATGCCATTTGTGTGATGGACTTGCCTTTCGATGCTATTCTTGGCAATTGGATGTGTTCGAAGCGAAGAGCGTCGAGCGAGTGGTCGGCAAGGCGTTGTCTGCCATATTCGCTGCTTATCTCGGCCAGTTGTTGGGTGTCCTGGCGGTCGAGTATCCATTGTTCGCGCATCCGCGGCAAACCTTTCTTCAGGTCAATCTTAATGGCAGGGTCAGTATATGGTCCGCTTGTGTCGTAGATATAGACAGGCGCATTAGGCTCTGTGTGGGGGATACCGTTCTCGTCCTTTGTGACGGTGGGCGTGAGGTTCACCTTCGTCATTCCAACTTTGATGTTGGGGAAGAGCTGTCCGGACATATATACTTTCTCGCGCTTGGCGTATGCTTTGTTGTCGTTTGGCATGAATGATTAATAGATAAATGATTAGGAATTAAGAGGGTAGAAGTAAGAATTATTAGAGAAGAACTGTAAAGCAAAGCTCGACGTATATTAACTGTGAAGCAAAGCTCGACGCATGTCAATTGTGAAGCAAAGCTTGACGCATGTCAATTGTGAAGCAAAGCTCGACGCAAGTCAACTATGATGCAAAGTTCGACGCAAGTCAATTATGAATTATGAATTAAGAATTATGAATTAAGGAAAGCTGTTAGTGGCGAGCTTGCTTCTGCCGTGTTGCCAACAGCTCCAAGTCCTGCTTCGTAGGCCATTCGTCCTGCGATGACAGCTTGTCGGAAAGCGTCGGCCATCCGAACTGGGTCGCCTGCTACGGCTATGGCTGTGTTGACAAGACAGCAATCCGCTCCCATCTCCATGGCTTCTGCAGCGTGGCTTGGAGCGCCAATGCCAGCATCGACCACCACAGGTACAGTAGCCTGCTCGATGATGATTTGCAGGAAGTCCTTCATGCGCAGTCCCTTGTTTGTTCCAATGGGTGCAGCCAAGGGCATGACAGTAGCAGCCCCAGCTTCCTCGAGGTGTTTGCAGAGTGTTGGGTCAGCTTGGCAATAAGGAAGCACGATGAAGCCCAGCTTCACGAGCTCTTCAGTAGCCTTTAGCGTTTCGACGGAATCGGGCAGGAGATATCGCGGGTCGGGGTGTATCTCGAGCTTCAGCCAGTTTGTGCCAAAGGCCTCGCGAGCCATCTGAGCAGCGAAGACAGCTTCTTCTGCATTGCGAACGCCGCTGGTGTTGGGCAGCAGCTGTATGGCAGGGTTCTTAGTGATGTGCGTCAGGAGGTCGTCCGTGGCATCATCCAGCTCGATGCGCTTCATTGCCACCGTCACCATTTCCGTTCCTGATGCTTCTATGGCACGAGCCATGAGGTCGTTGTTGCTAAATTTACCTGTTCCCAGGAACAGACGAGAGTTGAACTCGCGTCCAGCTATAATCAGTTTGTTATTCATGGATTGTTAAAATGTTGTATTTCAATATTTATAGTTTAATCCTCAATATTCTGCCAACCATTTCCATTGGATTGTCAGCACGAAGGATAGCGCCAGAGAGGGCGATGCCTGATATGCCAGTCTGCATGAGGGCAGGGATGTCGTCGGCTGTAATGCCACCAATGGCTACGATGGGAATGTCGATGCCAGCTTCCTTTACCTGCTGCATGATGCTTCGATAGCCTTCCAATCCCAGGATAGGTGAGAGCCCCTTCTTTGTTGTGGTGAAGCGGAATGGACCGCAGCCAATGTAATTGGCAGAAGCGCGGAAGTGCATTTCTATGTCCTCGAAGGTGTTGGCTGTTCCGCCGATGATAGCGTCGCTGCCAAGTATCTGTCGAGCTTGGGCAACAGGCATGTCTTTCTTGCCAAGATGCACACCATCAGCTCCCAGCTGGCGAACCAGTTCCACATGGTCGTCGATGATGAATGTGGCACCATAGTTGTCGCAGAGCTTTCTCACTTCAGCTCCTGTGCGCAGGAATTCTTCAGCAGAAGCATCCTTCATGCGCAGTTGTACCCATCTGATGCCAGCGTCCAGAACAAGGCGGATGCCTTCAAGGTAGCTGTATCGGTCGGTGTAGTGTGAAATGAATTGTATCATCCTCCGCAGGCAGCTTTAATGATAGTGATGTGCATGTCCTCGCTAAGTGCCGTTTCGTCCCAAAGGCTTCGCGGCACCATCTTGTTGCCGATGGCTACGGCCACACCCTTTTCAGGCAGAGCAAGCTCTGCGGCAAGCTGGGCCAGAGAGGTTGCATTGGTGGTCAGTGGTTTGTTGTTGACGTTTATCTGCATTGTTTGTAGAAGTGGTTTACTGGGCCGTGCCCATGTCCTATGTTCAGTTCTGCTCCTGCTCGAATAGCCTCTTCGATGTATGTCTTGGCATTTGTAGCTGCCTGCTTTAGTGTCTCGCCTTTAGCCAGTTGAGCTGCGAGTGCTGAAGAAAGCGTACACCCTGTTCCATGTGTGTTGCGCGTATGGATTCTCTGCGAAGGCAGTTCGATGGTCTCGCCTGTTGCAGCATCGAAGAGATAGTCGACGAGCAGGTCCTCGGAGAGGTGTCCAGCTTTGAGCAGAACAGAGACGCCATACTTCTCCGCCAGCAGCCTTACAGCACAGGGCAGGTCGGCCTGAGCTTGCAGCGTTCTGCCATCCAGCAGCACCTCTGCCTCTGGTATGTTGGGGGTGATGATGGTGGCAAGTGGAATCAGTTCGGAGCACAATGCCCTGACAGCGCTTTCCTCCGTCAGCCGATGTCCGCTTGTTGAGACCATCACAGGGTCGAGCACGACATGTTGTAGGTTGCGATTGCTCAGTGCTTCGCAGACAGCTTGTACGGCTTCCTCAGCGCCCAGCATGCCTATCTTTATGGCATCTGCTCCGATGTCGTCCAGCACAGCACAGATCTGTCCGCGTATGATGTGGGGAGGAACAGGATGAACGTCTGTTACGCCCAGCGTGTTCTGCACGGTGATAGCTGTGATGGCCGAGGCTGCATAGCATCCCAGGGCGGAGATGGTCTTGATGTCGGCTTGTATGCCAGCACCTCCGCCGCTGTCGCTGCCTGCTATGGTTAGTACGGTAGTTGGTTTCATTCTCTCCTCGTCCTTTGTTTTTCAGGCAGTAAAGCCTGAGCCTATACGGAAAAAGGCCACGATGCGATACATCATGACCTTCCTTCTGTACTTCGTTTGTTATTCGACTCAATTCCTACGGCAGTATTGACTGCATCAGGTTCGAAGGTATAATCTCAGCCCCAACGAGGCACCCTTTTGATGTTCGACGCTGCAAAGGTACGACTTATTATTGAAAATTCAAAATTATTAAATTCAAAATTCAAAATTAATTGAAAATTCAAAATTATTAAATTCAAAATTCAAAATTATTAAATTCAAAATTAATTGAAAATTCAAATAAAACCCCCAACCCCTAATTCTTATCCTTAATCCAACGGCATCTTAATCTTCAATCTTCATGGATGCTCTGTCTCCACAGCGTGTTTTTAATGCGTAGAGCAATTCTTAATCTTCATTTTTCCTTTTCTTCTCTGGGAACCATCCTTTGCGTACGCGTTCGCGTTGCTGGTAGAGTTCCAGGATGGACCAGAAGCAGGAGAAACTGAAAACGCCAAGTATGACTGATACATAGATGTTCTCGACGAAGAGCGACCCAGCCACGAGGAATGCAGGCCAGCACTTCACGCCAAAGTGGTATTCGCTCTTGATGACGAGGGGATGGAACATGCCGATACACAGGAAGGTAGCCAGGCCGAGTATGATGCCGTGATAGTTCATTGAAGTGTGTCTGTTTGTCAGAGTTTGTTCTGTGCCATTGTTACTTTCAGCCTGCAAAGGTACGGAATATAATTCAAAAAACAAAATTTATTAGAAGAAGATAGAAGAAGATAGAAGGAGACAGATGAAGGTTGAAGGAGATTTCTCCGCCTCAGGCGAAACGTTAATTACTAATAAATTCTTTCACAAAACTAAACAAAGGTGTTAAATATCGGACGGTTCGAAGCGTTTTCGTCGATATTTCTTGCGGGCAAGGTGGAAGCCTCGTACCTTTGCAGCGAGCAAACCAAACAACAGCCAACGATGGAAAAGAAAACTTTGAAGCCGCTCACACGAGCAGAGATGGATGTGATGAACGTCCTTTGGAATGCCCAGCATGCCCTGACGGTCAGCGAGATTGTAGACGGCTATGCGGAGCCCAAACCAGCCTACACAACGGTTGCCACCTTCCTGAAGATACTGGAGGCTAAGGGATCTGTGGAGCACAGGAAGAAGGAGGAGACGGGCCGCACCTTCTACTATTCGCCCATGCTCTCGCGCGAGAAGTACGTCAGTCAGGTGGTGAACGACGTGAAAGACACGCTCTTTGGCAGCTCGACCAAGAAATTCTGCTCCTTCCTCATACAGAACGAGGAACTCACGGACGAGGAACTGAAAGAGTTACTCTCTTTAATTCAAAATGAGTAAATTCAAAATTCAAAATGAGTAAATTCAAATTCAAAATGAGTAAATTCAAAATTCAAAATTAAAGT
>CADCCR010000011.1 GCA_902799985.1 uncultured Bacteroidales bacterium
CTACCTACACCTACACTGGCACTGGCTCGGGAAGCGTTGATGTTGCGGTCCCCAATCTCGTGAATCCCGTGTTCAAGAACGTCTTCATCAGCGATGCCACAGCCAACGTCGAGACCAACTATGTTGATTTCGTGGGCACCTACAGCCCCGTCAGCATCTACACCGCCGGGAAGACCAACCTCTACCTCGGTGCTGAAAACACCCTCTACTATCCTACGGACGAGAACTTACAGGTGAACGCCTTCCGCGGCTACTTCCAGCTGAAGCAGGGCCTCACCGCCGGGGAGCCTTCCAATTCCAATCAGGCCAGCGTCCGCGCCTTCGTGCTGAACTTCGACGACGATGATAACGCAACAGGAATAGTCAGTGCGGAAGCAAATTCTTCACTATTCACTCTTCACTCTTCACTTTCAGAGTGGTACACGCTCGACGGCCGCAAACTCTCTGGCAAGCCGACTCAGCGCGGCATCTACATCCACGGAGGCAAGAAGGTAGTAGTGAAGTAAACCTCTAAGGAGTCAAGGAGTAAAGGAGTGTCTGAGCCAAAAACTCCTGAACTCCCAAACTCCTTAGAATAATAACAAATTCTACGGACTCAAAGGACTGTCCTGTAAGTCCCGAAAGTCCGTAGACAAAAAGAACCCCCTAAGGAGTCCAGGAGCCAAGGAGTGGCTCCGCCAGAAAAACTCCCCAACTCCTAAACTCCTTAGACAAAGAAAAAAGAAACAATTAATCCATAGAGAACAATGAAGAAAACATATTTGCAGCCCACCACGATGGTGGTCACGCTACAGCAGCAAGGAATCATCTGCACCAGCAACGATGTAAGTCGTGTCAGCGGCAATACTGACATTGGCTACGGCGGCAGTGGCAGCGGACCGGCCCGCGCCCGCCAGCATAGCGGCATCGATTGGGACGATTGGGACTGATCCAAAGCAGATGAGATGAGATGAGACGACACGCTCTGATATGTATCGTGCTGGCCCTCTGCGTCAGCCTTTCGGCACAGGTGCAGCAGGGTGGCCCGGCGGACAACGTGAAGGTGAAGCCCTTCCGCTTCGCCCAGCTGACCGACGTCCACCTGAACCCGAACAGCGACGGCCCCACCAAGGCCCTGCTGGCAAGTATCGAACAGATAAACCAGACGGACAGCATCGACTTCGTGCTCGTGACCGGCGACCTCATCGAGCAGGGCGACACCCGGATGATGCAGCAAGTTAAGGCTTGTCTCGACAGGCTGAACCGCCCCTATCACGTGTGCATGGGCAACCACGAAACCACGTGGAGCGAGTCGGGCTGCACGGGATATAGCCGCATCTTCGGCCCCGAATACTACAGCATGGACTTCGGCGGCGTACACTTCGTCTTCTTCAACACTGGTCCGCTGCTGAAGATGGCCTACGGCCACGTGTCGCCCTACGTCTATACGTGGGCAGCGCGTGACCTGCAGGCCCATCGCGACATGCCAGCCATCGTCGTGACCCACTATCCCCTGACGGAGGGCGACGTGGATAACTGGTACGACGTCACCGATGCCCTGCGACGCCCGGGCAACATACGGCTCTTCATCGGCGGACACTACCATACCCTGCGCACCTTGCGCTACGACGGCATGCCGGGCATACTGATGCGCAGCAACCTGCCCGACGAGGAAGGGAAGCCCGGCTATGGCATCTACGAGGTGGACGGGAAGGAGATACGTGCCTACATACAGCGCGTGGGCGAAGAGAAGAAGTTCGTGCAGGCCTACAGCATGCAGCAGGCCGACTACGACCCGCAGGGGAAGGCCGCGAAGTACCCCGACTACAGCGACAACGAGCGTTTCCCGCAGGTCCGTGAGGTGTGGAAAGCACAGGCCGGAGCCGCCATCTACGGTTCGCCCGGCGTGGAGAAGAAACGCGTCTTCGTGGGCGACGACGAGGGGCGGGTGCAGGCTTTCTCGCTGCGCGACGGGCAGAAGCTCTGGGAGTTCAAGGCCGGTGCTCGCATCGTGGGCGGACCCGCTGCCGACAAGGGCATCGTGGTGTTCGGCTCGGCCGACTGCAAGATATATGGCCTGAAGGCATCGGACGGCCACCTGCTATGGACGCTGCAGGCATCGCAGCCCGTGCTGGGCTCCGTGAGCATCGACCGCGGCACGGCCTACGTCGGCGCCAGCGACTCCACATTCCGTGCCATCGACATCAGGACGGGCAGGCTCCTCTGGGCTTACCGGGGGCTGCGCGGCTACGTGATGACAAAGCCGCTCGTCACTCGCGACCGCGTCATATTCGGTGCCTGGGACAACACGCTCTACTGTCTGCGGCGGACCGACGGCCACGAGCTATGGCGCTGGACGGGCGGACTCACCCGCATGCACTTCTCGCCGGCCCAGGTGTGGCCCGTCGCTGCGGACGGCTGCGTCTTCATCGTCGACCCGCAGCGTGCCATGACGGCCATCGACCTTGAGACGGGCGAGACACGGTGGCGCACGTTCCAGTCGAAGGTGCGCGAGAGCCTGGGCCTCTCGGCCGACGGTCAGCGCCTCTATGCCAAGACGATGCAGGACAGCATCGTGTGTTATGCCGCACAGGGCGATGCGCCGCGCCAGCTGTGGGCCACCGATGCCGGCATCGGCTACGAGCATGCGCCCTGCATGCTGCCCGAGCGCGACGGCATCGTCTTCGGCAGCACAAACGACGGCGTGAGCTTTGCCCTCGAAGGCAAGACGGGGCGTCTGCTGTGGCGCCACAAGACGGGCAACTCGCTGATGAACACCCTCGTGCCGCTGGGCAGGCGACGCCTGCTCTTCTCGAACAGCGAGGGCCACGTGGGCCTGCTGGAATACCAACAGACAAGACATAACACATCCGAACGATGAACAACAGCAAGACAATCATCCTGGCAGGAAGGCTCCTGCTACTGGCAGGCCTGTTCCTGCTGCCCACACAGACATGGGCCAGACGGACACGCACCGACAAGATACGCGTGAAGACGGGCATCGAGGTGCTCAAGGCGCAACACTTCCGTCCCCTGCAAGGCAAGCGGGTGGGCCTTATCACAAACCCTACGGGGGTGGACAACACGTTGCGCTCCACCATCGACCTGCTCTATGAAGCACCCGGCGTGCAGCTGGTGGCGCTCTACGGCCCTGAGCACGGCGTGCGGGGCAACCAGCATGCAGGCGAGAGCGTGACCGACGTGCGCGACGAGGCCACAGGCCTGCCCATCCATTCGCTCTACGGCAAGACTCGCAAAGCCACGCCCGAGATGGTCCGGGGGCTGGATGCGCTGGTCTATGACATACAAGACATCGGCTGCCGTTCCTACACGTACATCAGTACGATGGGCCTGGCTATGGAGGTTGCTGCCGAACAGGACCTGGAGTTCATCGTCCTGGACCGCCCGAATCCTTTGGGAGGGTGGCGTGTGGAGGGCTGCCTCACCGAGGACGACTGCACCTCCTTCGTCAGCCAGTTCCCCATCCCGTATGTCTACGGACTGACGTGTGGCGAGCTGGCGCGCTTGCTCAACGGCGAGCGGATGCTGTCGGGCGGCAAGGCCTGCCGGCTCACGGTGGTGCCGATGAAGGGCTGGCGTCGCGACATGATGTATGCCGATACGGGGCTGCAATGGATTCCGGCGTCGCCGCACATCCCGCAGCCGGCATCCGCCATCGCCTATCCCATGAGCGGCATCATCGGCGAGTTCAGCTACCTGAACATCGGTGTGGGGTACACCATACCCTTCCAGATGTTTGCCGCGCCGTGGATTGATGCCAACCGTCTGGCCGCGCGTCTGTCCGCGCTGGGCCTGGAGGGAGTGGTGTTCCGCCCCGTCTACGCAAAGCCGTTCTATGCCACCATGCAGGGCGAACAGGTGCAGGGCGTGCAGGTGCACTTCACCGACTATCGCAAGGCCCCGCTCACGGACATCCAGTTCCTCGTGGCACAGGAGGTGGCAGCGTTGTGGCCCGAGCAGGCGATGTTCAAGGTGGCCGACCCGGGACGCTTCCGCATGTTCGACATCGTGTGCGGCTCGGAGCAGATACGCCGTCGCTTTGCCGAGCGTCACCGCTGGGAGGATATCCGCGACTATTGGTACAAGGATGTGGATGCCTTTCGCCGCCTTTCCAAGAAGTACTACCTCTATAAGTAGGCGAAGTGCAGGACCCTGTGGCGGCCCGGAGAATCGGCGGGCAGCAGGGGAAAAAGGCCTCTCGTGTTCATTTTGTGCGCGAATTTGTTGGAACGAACGGGGAAAAAGCGTAACTTTGTGCCCGTTACGTCGGGAAACCGGAGCGGACGAAACGCAAAATAAACAAAGAGACTATGGAAGACAAGAAAGCGGAAGGCACGCAGAAAGCGGAGCGTACGTATCGCTGCAACGACTGCGGCGGCACGATATACAGGCACGAGGTGTTCTGCTCGAAGTGCGGAAAGCTGCTCGACAGATACGACTTCGAGGATTAGGGCAGGCGGGTGTCTGCCGGTGGTCAGGGCTCGGCCTTCAGCTCCACGATGTGGCTGACGAGTTCGCCCGATGATGTGAGGGTGAGACCGACCTTCATGAGGTAGTCGCCTGTGAAGGTTCGGCCCGAGCATGCGAGTGAGCTTTTGCGTCCGGGCATGAGGCATATCTCGCTGACGCGGTAGCGTGCATCGGGGTCGAGGCCTTTCAGCCGGGTGGGCAGTTGCTGTTCGCCGTATCGCGGGTGCATGTCGTAGGCGAAGAGGAGGGCGTGCCGGCGGTCGGGTGTGACGCGCTCAAGGATGCAATGTTGGCTGTCGTAGGGTGAGAGGAGTCGGTAGAGTTCGGGCGAGAAGATGACGGGTTTCAGGCGTTTGTACTCGCTGATGGCTTGCCGGCAGTATGCCATGTCGTCGGAGGAGAGGCCTTTCAGTCCGATGTCGAAGCCGAGTTTACCGGTGAAGGCGACGTCGACGCGGAATTTGACGGAAGCTCGGTTGTTCCAGTTTGTCACGTGTGCGCACATGGCTTTGGCGGGCATGAAGTGCGAGTAGCCCCATTGAATGAAGATGCGTTCCACGGGGTCGGTGTTGTCGGAGCACCAGAATTCGGTGAAGTAGCGTAGTCCCTCGAAGTCGGAGCGTCCGCCGCCGCCCGAGCACATCATCATGTAGAGGTCGGGGTAGCGCTGTTGTACGCGTTGGAGGACGTTGTAGAGTCCGCGCACGTAGTCCACGTAGAGGTTGCCTTGTTCGGTCTTTTCGTAGTGCGAGAAGATGTTGGTGATGGGTGAGTTGCAGTCCCATTTCATGAATTTGATGTGTGGGTTCTCCTGCATGAGTCCGTCGACGACGCCGAAGACGAAGTCTTGCACGCTGGGGTTGGCGAGGTCGAGCACCAGCTGGTTGCGGAAGTAGTAGTCTTCGCGTCCGTCCCATTTCAGTATCCAGTCGGGGTGTTGTTCGGCGAGTTCGCTTTTGGGGTTGACCATTTCGGGCTCTATCCAGATGCCGAAGTCCACGCCTCGTTCGTTGGCGGCCTTGACGAGATAGGGTATTCCTCCGGGCAGTTTGGAGCGCGTCACCTGCCAGTCTCCCAGTCCGGCGTGGTCGTCGCGCCTCGGATACTTGTTGCCGAACCATCCGTCGTCGAGCAGGAAGAGGTCGACGCCCAGGTCCTTAGCTTCGCCGAAGAGGTCGGTGAGCTTCTTCTCGTCGAAGTCGAAGTAGGTGTTTTCCCAGTTGTTGAGGAGTGTGAGTCGGTCGTCCTGGCCTTTGTAGAGGCGGTGGTTGAGAGCCCATCGCTGGAATCGTCGGCTGCCGAGGCCTGTTCCTTCGTTGGAGAGTGTGAAGATGAAGTCGGGTGTGCGGAAGGTGTCGTCCTTCTTGAGGAGGTAGGTTGAGGCGTCGGGATTGATGCCGCTCACCACTCGGAGTGCTCTGTCGTGGTCCACCTCGAAGGTGAAGCGGAAGTTTCCGGTCCATGCCAGTGTGCCCATGAGCACGGTGCCGTGGTCCTCTTCGACTGGTGTGCCGATGCCCACTTCGAAGAAAGGCGAGGCGAACATATTGGCGCGCGAACCGAGTCGGGAGTCGACGATTTTCTTGCCGAACTGCAGTTGTTGGCTCGACATGCGCATCTCCTTGGCCCAGTCGCCCGAGAATTCGGTGAGGTAGTACTGTGGTGCCTCGAAGTAGAGCATGGATGAAGCATAGCGGACGATGTTGACGCGTCCCTTTTCGCTGTGGCTTATCTCGCTCCATTGGCAGATGATGTCTTCCTCGGGGAACACCTCATAGTGCAGTACGACGGTGATGGGGTAGAGGTCGTCCTGCAGGGTGATGGCTGTGTGGCCTGCTTCCGTGTCGGAGCTCGAAGGCCGGTTCGTAGTAGTCCTCGGTGCCCATCACGGGATAGGCTTCGAATCCCTTGATGCCTGTGCTGGTGAGCCGTCCGTAGGGTTGGCTGAGCAGGCTGATGTCGGTCTGGTCGGAGAGCCGTTCGCCCAGGTAAGTCTGGTAGAGTCGGCCGTCGGCTTTCACTTGCAGCACCAGCTGAGTGTGTTCCGTGGCGATGGAGATGTTGGTCTCGGCTGCGGTGCTGAGTGTCAGGCCCAGCAGCAGGATGAGGGAGGAAAAGAGGTGTTTCATGTCGTCAGTTTTATGCTTCTGCCTGCAAAGTTACGAAATCTTAGGCTATTTGCAAGGCAAAAGCATGTAAAAAATCAGTTTGTGAAATCTGTTGCCTCGCGGAGACAGTTTCTTCGTCCCGCGGAAACAATTTCTTTGCCCCAGATGAACAATTTCTTCGCCCCGGATGAACAAATTCCTCTTTCCGGATGAACAAATTCCTCTTTCCGGATGAACAAATTCTTCTTTCCGCAAAAACAATTTCCTCGTCCCGCGGAATAAAACTTTTTCAGAGGTTCGGAAATATATTTCAAAGGCTTGGAAATATATTTTAGTGGCTTGGAAATATATTTCAAAGGCTTGGAAATAGTTTTGTGGCGCGGAGCGAGGAATTTTTAGCCGCAGGGAAACGGATTTCATGGGGTGGCGGTAGAGGTTTCATGGTTTGTGCCTCGGGATTGTACGATGTTCGCGACGGGAAACAGACAAATGATGCTTCGTTTAGGTCTGTTCGTTGATGATTGGGGAACTTTTCGGCTCAAATCGTTGCATAATTATGAGATTATTCATAACTTTGCACGCTTTTTTGAAGGCTTTGCCACATCTTTATATAAGAAGAGAAGCGTTTTTATATAAGATGGGAAGTGTTCGGGAGGGCAATAATAAAGTAACGAAAAACACAATCAAATCAAGAAAAATATGAAGAAAACCATCGTTACCATCGCCGCTGCTGTGGCGATACTGTCGTGTATGCCGGTCGGCGCACAGAGTCTGAAGCTGAAAGGCATCGGCCACAACAATCGCTACGACGACGGAGAGCAGATGAGGTCGACCTACGTGGCCTGGAACTCCGAGCAGGGCAAAGCGGTCTTCATCGTGGACAACGGCATCTATGCCATGACCTACGATGCCCAGGGCCTTTCCATGCCCACGAAAGAGCCGGCTGTGGACATCGCCGAGGTGCGGGCCGATGCCGAGAAGCAGACCTGGGCCACAAACTTCAATCTGATGTACGGCAACAGCGGAGCCGTCTATGCCGACGGGCAGCTGGTGACGGTCTTCTCGCGCGACGAGTCCTCCACCACCGACGAAGAGCTGTTCCAAGTCTGCAAGTGGGATGCCACGACAGGCGAGCTGCTGAGCAAAGAGACACGCCCCAAGTCCGACTGCCTCGAGTCGGCCGGCATGAGCTACAACCCCAAGGACGGTAAGGTCTACGGCCTCTTCTACCTGACAGGCCAGGACCTCCCCGACGAAATCACCTCCGACCCCGACTACTTCGAGGACCAGGATGCCGACATGACCGACGGCGATGCAGGCTACTGCCTCTGCACCATCGACCTCAAGACCATGAAGGTGACGCCCATCACCCCCGGTCTCTACTACTATAACTTCATCACCTTCGCCATCAACAGCGAGGGTCGCGCCTTCGCCCTCACCAGCGGCGGCAGCGGCGGCTACATCGACGACGACGGCCGGCAAAGGGACATCGACGGCAAACTGGCTGGAGCACAGCTCTGCGAGTTCAACCTCCAGACAGGCCTCCTCGTGCGCAACCCTGTGCAGAAGACCGACGCGGAAGGCGAGACATACACCGACTACGAGTTCCCCACCGAGGGCACAGGCTACAGCTCGCAGTACAGCCGCCAGGCAGCATGCTTTGCCATGAGCAACCCGGGCAAGATGTACTGGATAGGCTACGTGAACAGCGGCAAGGGCATCAACGAGTGGGGCTCCTGGAGCTCGCTCAGCGACAAGCAATGGCGCACCAACGGCAAGTACGACACAGCCCTGTATGAAGTGGACATCGAGACGGGCCAGGCCACCTTCCTCTCCAAGGTGACGAACCGCTGGACCTTCTCTGCCCTCTGGGTGGACGGCGACGATGCAAGCGACGGCGCAGGCATCAACGTCATTCCCGAAGAGCCCGTGGCAGGCGCATACATCGCCCTTTCCACAGCCGACAACGGCGCCATCTGGCAAAAGGTAGAGCTCGGACAGCAGTACACCTACTTCCTGGAGCCCGCCATCGGCTGGAAGGTGCACAGCATATCCTTCAACAATCAGGACATCACAAGCCAGCTCACGAAGGCCGGCACCATCACGACACCCGTCATCACCAGCGAGCTCTCCACACTCTTCATCACCTTCGAAGAGGAGGACGCCACAGATGTGCAGGGAACGGAACAGGCCAGCCAGGTGCGCATCCTGGGCAGGACAGGCGGCATCAGCGTGCGCGGAGCCAAGGCAGGCGACGTGCTACAGGTCTATTCCGCCGACGGCATCCTGCAATCCTCCCAGCAGCTCCACTCCGAAGAGACCGAAGTTGCACTCCCCGGCAAAGCACTCTACATCATCAAGGTGGCAGACAAAGTGCTGAAAGTACGCCTCTGACCGACATTCGCCCGTCTTCGCCAAAACTACTTAACTACTGTCTACTTAACTACAGACTACTGAAAACTTCCATAATATATTAATAAGGTAAAAAAGAAAAGTTAACCAAAATGAGAAAAATGACTCTTTTATTTGCCGCGTTGCTCTCACTTGCAAGCACGACAACGAAGGCAGAAACGCTGACAGCCAACTTCGACAGCGAGCTGCCAGCAGGTTGGAGCATCGTCGGAGACCTCAGCAGAGACTCTGACCGTGCCAAAAGTGGTTCCGGTGTTTGGACGTCGTCCAAGTCCGATAACGCCAATTATCTCGTGACAGAGCCCGTCGAAGGCTCCATCACCTTCTATGCAAGGGCCTACAACAAGAGCACCAATGCCTACGTCTTCATCTATGCCTACGACGGCTCCGCCCTTGGCGACAAGCTGTACGAAAGCGCAAATATGAAAGCCTATTCCACCCCCAGCTGGAGCGAATACACAGCCGACCTGGGCGACTACAAGGGACAGGTGGCCATCGCCCTGAACTATGCAGCCATCGACGACGTGACCTACACGCAGATGGAGGTCGTGGAGGGTCCCGCCCTCACAGTCAAGGACGGCAGCAAGGTGACGTCTCCCTACAGCTACGACTTCGGTCTGGCAGCAGCCGGCACACAGAAGAGCTTCACCCTGGCCAATCCGGGTACGGAGGACCTCGGCGTCTCTGTGTCCGAGACAGGCAGCTTCAGCGCCACACTCTCTGCTACGACCATCGCAGCAGGCAGCGAGGTGACACTTACCGTCACCATGCCCGATGCAACAAGCAGCAGCCAGGTGACCATCACACCCGACGCCGGCAGCGGCATCGACCCCTTCATCATCAACGTGAGCGGCACCGTTCGCGACCCCAACAAGGTCTATCTTGACTTTGCCGACGGACAGATGCCCGAAGGCTGGACCGCAAAGGGAAACGACAGCGGCTACAGCACTTACGAGTGGACCGTGAGCGAAGGCTACATCTCCTACTCGGCCTCCAGCTCCTCCTACGCCGGCACCTTCACCTCGCCCAAAATGGTCTTCGCCAAGGACGAGCAGGTGTTCTTCGAGACCTCGAAGTACGGCAGCAGCTCATGGTCCTCGCCCTCCATCGTCGTAGAGTACTCCCTGGACGGCGAGACATGGACCGCTATCGGCTCAGCCTTCACGGATGACGTGAACGGCACATGGACCTCTCGCAGCGTCAGCATTCCCGAAGAGGGCGTGAAGTACATCCGCTTCAACGGCTGGTACATTAACCTCCGCAACATCTACGGCGGCGAACTGCCCAACGAACCGAACATGAAGGTGACACAGCCCGAGTCGCTCGGCTTCGGCATGATTACAGAGGCTACCGCCAAGACCTTCACCATCGCCAACATCGGCAAGGCTACCCTGGAGGGCATCAACGTGACATCCTCTGGCGAGGCCTTCACTCTGACAGGTGTTCCCGCAAGCCTCGCAGCCGGCGAGAGCGCTGAGGTGACCATCACGATGGCCGCCACCACCAAGGGCGCACAGAGCAGCGACATCGCAGTCAGCGCCACAGGCATGGAGACCGTCCAGTTCACCGTCAGCGGCTACGTGCTCAACACCGACGCCATGCTCGTTCAGTTCACCGGCAACACCGTTCCCGAAGGCTGGGAGAACAAGAGCTTCACCGTGGATAACGACGAGCTGAGTTCCAGCTATTCGGCTGCCACCCTGACCTCGCCCGCTATCACCGTTGCCGAAGGCCAGACGCTTGCCATCTATGCAAAGAGCTCCAGCACCAGCTCATACAGCACTCCCTCTCTGTCGGTAAAGACCTCTACGGACAATGGCACGACATGGACCGAGGCCAAGAAGTTCAGCGATGACCATCAACGGTTACAGCTACGACATGAACGCTCCCCAGATGAGCTTCACAGCCGAGGACTTCGTGGCAGGCAAGGTGATGAGCAACGCCAGCAAGACCTATACCGTCAGCAACGCTGGTACAGGCACCCTGACCGTCAATATTGCTTCCGACAACGAGAAGTTCACCGTAGAGCCCGCACAGCTCGACATCACAGACGAGCCTAAGGAGTTCACCGTCACCTTCAACTTCGAGGAGGGCGTCTACGGCAAGTTCAATGCCAACATCACCGTCACTCCGACCTACGACGAGAGCGCTGCCGTCACCTTCGCCGCTTCTGCTCAGAGCCTCAACCCCGACCTCTGGGAAGAAGACTTCGAGGAGGGCGAGCTGCCTCAGGGCTGGGTGGCCAGCAACTGGACAGTAGGCACGAACAGCAGCTACGAGAACAAAACCAAGATGGCACTCGCTCCCAACAGCACCACAGCCGGCACGCTGACTACACCTTGCCTCACAGCCAAGGAAGGCGACGTGCTGACCTGGGACTCTTACTTCAAGTGGGACGATGAGGCCCTGAAGGTAGAATGGTCGAACGACAACCAGGAAACCTGGACCGAACTCTACAACTTCATGGCCAAGGATGAGAGCCTCGGCAACAACAGCCACAAGGAGATGAGCTTCACCGCTCCTGCCGACGGCGACTACTACCTGCGCTTCACATCCACCTACAACAATGGCGTGGACAACTTCCAGGGCTTCAAGCTCAATCTGCCCGAGCACATCATGGCCATCAGCGAAAGCAATATTCCTTCGTCAAACTCTTATATGCCGTCGATGAAGGTCAGCAAGTCCTTCGACGCCACCGTCACCGTCAAGGAGAGCCGTGGCGTGAACGAGGAGAATGTCGTGGCTAAGTTCTACATGGGCGAGGAGGTTATCGGCACTTCCGAGGCTGTGACCGTAGAGGCTTACAGCACGAAGCAGATCACCATTACCGCCACTCCGACCGTTGCCGCTACCTCCGGCGCTGAGATGCACATCGAGGTAGAGTACGCAGGCGGCACCCTGAAGACAGAGGCTGTGACCCGCTATGTCTCGGAGTACAAGAAGTTGGAGCTCACCGAAAAGGAAGAGACAGAAATCAGCACAGGCTACTCCGCCACCTACGACCTTGTTACCCTGACCCGCAGCTTCGCTAAGGGCTGGAACACCTTCGTGGCTCCCGTGGAAACCAACATCAGCGAGTTTGGCGAGGGTGCTAAGGCTTATGCCTTCAGCGACTATGCCGACGGCGAACTGAAGTTCACGGCTGTGACAGACTCCAAGCTCACCGTTGCCACTCCCTACATCGTCTATGTTCCCGAAGCTATCGAAAGCAAGGAATTCGCATGGGAGTCTCCCGTCATCCGCAGCACAGCTGTCGGTGCCGACAACATCAAGGTTACGAAGAACGGCGTCACCTTCCAGGGCACTTACGCTCCCGTGGCTGCTCCCGGCATGGAGGGCAAGTATGGTGTGACATCTGCTGCCAACATCGCCAAGGGCACGGACAAGGCCAGCATCAGGGGCTTCCGCGCTTACTTCGAACTGCCCGAAGGTGTGGAAATCAAGGCACTCACCTTCGATGGCGACGACGCAACCGGCATTATCACAATCAGCAATGTTCAAGGTGCGACGGACAATGTCTATAACCTTGCCGGACAGCGTCTGCAGAAGATGCAGCGTGGCATCAATATCGTGAACGGTAAGAAGATACTGAAGTAAAAGGAATCAAACAATGAAGAAGACATATATCATCCCCCTGACCACCATCGAGGTGGCAGAAGCAGAACTGATGCTGGCCACCAGCTTGCTCGACCCCAACCAGGACAACCTCTCCGTCACTCCCTCCGACGAGACCTACGACGGCGAGTTCAATGCTAAGGAGAACAGCATCGACTGGTGATTCTCATTCGTCTCAGCGCCATGCTCTCCGCGGCATGGCGCAGAGGCACTGTTCAAAGTGCCTGAGGAAACAAAAAAAGCGCCCCGTGCTTATTTCGGAAGCACAGGGCGCTTATCTTTTAGGCGCAGGGCGCTTATTTCGGAAGCGCAGGGCGCTTATCTTTTAGGCGCAGGGCGCTTAATTCAGAAGCACGGGGCGCTTATTCCGGAAGCGCAGGCGTTACTTTTGGAAACGACGTGCCTGTTCCTCGATGAGAGCACGGTCGTCGAAGTAGTTTATCTTCATGGCACGGCGCACCTCGTCCATCGTCTCGCAGGCAGCGGCACGGGCCACCTCGCAGCCCTTGCGCAGTATCTCGTAGACGGCGGGAATGTCCTTCTCGTACTCGGCACGGCGCTGACGGATGGGTTCCAGCACCTCTTGCAGCACAGCCATCAGCAGCTTCTTGCACTTCACATCGCCCAGTCCGCCACGGGTGTAGTGGTCCTTCATCTCCTGCAGCGTCTGGTAGTCGGTGGTGTAGCGAGCCACATGCTCGTCCGTGGCGAAGGCATCGAGATAGGTGAACACGGTGTTGCCCTCCAGATGGCCCGGGTCGCTGACCTGCAGGTGCAGAGGGTCGGTGTACATCGTCTTGACCTTCTTGTTCACCTCGTCGGCCGAGTCGCTCAGGTAGATGCAGTTGCCCAGGCTCTTGCTCATCTTGGCCTTGCCGTCGGTGCCGGGCAGACGCAGGCAGGCGGCGTTGTCGGGCAGCAGGATGTTAGGCTCCACCAGCGTCTCACCGTAGATATTGTTGAAGCGACGCACTATCTCTCTGGCCTGCTCGAGCATCGGCTCCTGGTCCTCGCCGGCCGGCACGGTGGTTGCCTTGAACATCGTGATGTCGGCAGCCTGGCTGATGGGGTAGGTGAAGAAGCCCACGGGGATGCTCTCGCCGCTGAAGCCGCGCATCTGCACCTCGGTCTTCACCGTCGGGTTGCGCTGCAGGCGCGACACGCTGACGAGGTCCATGAAGTAGAACGACAGCTCGCAGAGCTCGGGAATCTGACTTTGGATGAAGAGTGTGGTCTTTGTGGGGTCGAGGCCAGCGGCAAGGTAGTCGAGCGCCACCTCGATGACGTTCTGGCGCACTTTCTCGGGGTTCTCGATGTTGTCGGTGAGTGCCTGTGCGTCGGCCTCGAAGACGAAAATCTTGTCGTAGAGCCCGGAGTTCTGCAGCTCCACGCGGCGGCGGAGCGAACCGACATAGTGTCCGATGTGGAGCTTGCCCGTCGGACGGTCGCCGGTAAGGATGATTTTTTCCATTTGCTTGTGTATTATGTTTGTGTCTCTTTTCGTGATGATGTTATAACATTATTTCGTTATTTCGAGGCTTTTGTTTCTTCCCCCTAAGGGGGCAGGGGAGCCTTAGCCGAACATCTTGTCGATTGCCTCCTGCTGGAGGATGGTGAGTATGGTCTGGCCGCTGGGAGATTGATTGGGGTTCTCGCACTGGAAGAGGTCGCCGATGAGCGTCTCCATCTGCACAGGCGAGAGCACTTCGCCCACTTCGATGGCGTTGTGGCGGGCCAGCACGAGGGCCAGCTTGTGGTGCAAGGCATCGGTGTGTCCGCCATCCTGCACCTTGACCGACTCCACCATCTCCTGCACGACGGCCAGCGGGTCGTTCTGCCCCGAGGGTGTGCCGCCGATGGAGAAGCTGCTGCCGCCCAGGGGCGAGATGTCGAAGCCAAGGGCCCGCACGTCGTCGAGGATTGCTGTGAGCACGGCCGCATCGGAGGGCGACAGCTCGAGCAGCTCGGGAAAGAGGAGACCCTGTGTGGCAGCGTTGTGCTCCTGCATCTGCTTCATGTAGCGCTCGTAGAGGATGCGTATGTGGGCACGCCGCTGGTCGACCATCATCAGGCCCGACTGCACGGCGGTGAGGATGTACTGCCCCTTGAACTGGAAGTGCTGCGAGCTGCGGTCCGCCTCGGGGAAAAGGGTGTCATTAGGGGCAGGTGGCAAGGGGCAAGGGGCAAGAGGATTGTCAGGGATGTCCGACTCTCCATTGTATTCTCTTGCTCCTTGCTCCTTGCCCCTTGCTCCCTCGAGCTCCTTGCCCCTTGCTCCCTCGAAGAGTTTCTCCCATTGCCGGACAGGTTTCCTGTTCTGGCTGTTGGTGCTGAAGGGGTTGTAGCTGACATCGAGCTGTACGCGGGGTGCCTTGATGCCGGACAGGTCACCGCCCTGGTAGGTCGGGATGTCGGGCCGTCCCTCCACGTCGAAGTCGATGGTCGGCACAGCATTGAACTTGCCCAAGGCATCGCGCACGGCTGCCACGATGATGCTCCATATCTCCTGTTCGTTCTCGAACTTAATCTCTGTCTTTGTGGGATGTATGTTGACGTCGATAGCGGCAGGGTCCACCTGGAAGAAGATGAAGTAGGGCACTTGGTCGCCCTCGGGGATGAGGTGGTTGAAGGCTTCCATCACAGCATAGTGGAAGCGCGGATGGCGCATGAAGCGACCGTTGACGAAGAGGTACTGCGCAGCTCCCTTCTTGCGTGCCGAATCGGGCTTGCCCACGAAGCCGCTTATCTTCACCAGCGTCGTCTCTACCTGCACCGGCAGGAGCTGTTCGCTGAGTTTCTTGCCGAAGATGTTCACGATGCGTTGCAGGGAACTGCCTGCCGGAAGCTGCATCAGGTTGTTGCCGTTGCTTGACAGGGAGAAGGTGACGGAGGGGTTGACCAGCGCGATGCGCTCGAAGTCCTGAATGATGTTGCTCAGCTCCGTCTGGTTCGTCTTGAGGAACTTCCGTCGCGCCGGCACGTTGAAGAAGAGGTTGCTGACCTCGAAGTTGGCACCCACCGGGCACGAACACACTTCCTGCCCCACAAAGCGCGACCCATCGATGCTCAGCCGCACACCCAGCTCCTGCTCAGCCGTGCGTGTGGTGAGGCGCACCTGTGCCACGGCAGCGATGGAGGCCAGTGCTTCGCCGCGGAAGCCCATGGTGCGGAGCTTGAAGAGGTCCTCGGCATGCAGTATCTTCGACGTGGCATGGCGCTCGAAGGCCATGCGGGCATCCGTCTCGCTCATCCCCTTGCCGTCGTCGATGACCTGAATGGACGTACGTCCCGCATCCTGCACCAGCACATCGATGGTCGATGCACCGGCATCCACGGCATTCTCCATCAGTTCCTTGATGACGGATGCCGGACGCTGCACAACCTCGCCGGCTGCGATTTGGTTGGCAACAGAATCGGGAAGAAGGTGTATGATGTCCATCCTCGTTTCTTTCTTGTTCTCTTACTTCTTATTATCTCACCTCTCTCATCTTAATCCTGTGAGCAGGTAACGCCATATTACCAGCAAGGCAAAGATGATGAGTATGGCTAAAGGCCAGCCCAGCTTCGAGTCGCTCTCCTTGTGCTTCTTGGCGCGCGGGGTGAAGTTGATGAACGTGCCGCGGAACTTGTCGGGGTTGTAAGGCTCGTCGTGTGCCGGTGCTTCGCCCTGCTCGCGCTTCACGTCGTCGACCAGTTTCTGCAGCCGGTCGCGCGACTCATCGGTGTAGATACTCACGCGGCGGTAGCTGCGTGGCTTCCTTGTGCTGAACAGTTTCATGGGTTATTGCTTTTGTTGTCGGTGACTTTGGAGTCTTCTGGGTTCTCTGGGTTCTCTGAGTTCTCTGAATTCTCTGAGTTCTCTGAGCTCTCTGAGCTCTCTGAATTCTCTGAGTCTTCTGAATTCTCTGAGTTCTCGGTATTCTCAGGGACTGTCTCCTCCCCCTTGGGGGAGGTTGGGAGGGGGCTTTCCTCTTCGGTGGAGGTTGTAAGGGGGCTTGAGTTCTGGTCGGGGGCTTCTATCCCCTTTTGCTTCTTGATGTCGCTGAGCTTCTGCTTGGGAGCCGCGTGGCGTACGCTCTCCTTGAGTTCGCTGCCGGCCTTCTTGGGGCGCCATTCGAAAATGTCATCCTTGTTGAGCGGACGTATGTAGTCGAACCATTCGAAGTTCTGCAGGTAGAGCATGTCCTGTGGGATAAGTGGAATGGGATACATGGTGCCGGTGGCAGCAGGCATCCAGATGCGGTCCACCTTCCTGTCTGTCAGGAACATCTTGAGCAGAGTCGTCTCGGTATGGTTCATCTCCACCATGATGCTGTCCTCGTCGAAAGGATAGTAGTTGACGAAGACGTTGCCCTCCGAGGTGCTGAGATACATTTCCCCATTCTTGAAGTAGGAGTGCATCTCGTGTCCTGACACTTGGTTGTAGTGTGTGTCGTCGAGCCGTTCCACCGAGAGCGCCTGCCGCAGCACCAGCGTGCTGTCAATGGTGCTGTCGTTGAAGAAGATTTGTATCTCTTCGCCCAGCTGCTGCTGTCCCGCTTGCCAGAGGATGGGGTCGCGATACATGACGAGGATGCTGTCGCGTGTGTCGTAGACCATCGAGTCGCACACCGCCTGAATGTCGCGGCGGAAGGCTCGCATGTGGTGGTAGGCATGAATGACGCGGTAGGTGGAGTCCGTGTCGAGGTTGAACGTAAAGACCTTGAACGTGTCGGCATGCGCATACATCGTGTCCTGCTGGCTGTAGTCGATGCAGACGGCACGGTCGGTCGTCATGACGTATTCGGTGCTGTCCTCGTAGTAGCAGTATTCGCCGGTGAACATGTTCTTGTTGACGACATCGGAGTAGACCACATTGCCGAATGCCTCGGCTGTGGAGGTATCGTCGTTCCACACTACGCTGTCGCCCACGAGCCGTTTGCCGTTGTTGGTCAGAATGCTGCGGTCCAGCAGATGCGAGTGGTTCGTCTGCGTGTAGTAGTAGCCCAGCTCGGAATAGATATGGTTCTCGCCATTCTCTATATTGGAGGGGCCTACGATGTGTGCAATGGCCGTCAGCGTGTTGTAGTGCAGCGTGTCGGAGATAAGCACCGTCTCAGGCTTGGCTGGAGGTGCGGGATTGACCAGCCGGACATTGTAGTTGAAGACTGCTTCGTGGGTGGCCGGACTGTACTCTCCCCAGTCGCTGGTCAGCTCGTTGCCTTGGTCGAGAAGCCGTCCGCCCTCGAAGAAATAGCCGAGGTCGTAGAGACGGTCGTAGTCGAGGCTGTCCGTGTAGATGGTCGTGGTGCCGTGTTCGAGCACGACATCATATCGGGCACGTGCCAACTGGTCCAGGCCGTTGTAGTAGAGCACTTCGCTTTTGAGCATGAGTGTGTCGCCCTGGTTCAGGAGGACATGGCCGAAGGCATCAAGGGAGTTTGTGGATTCGTAGAAGAGCGCGCTGTCGCAGTAGAGCAACGCACCGTCGTGGCTGAACTGTACATGGCCCACCAGGAACTGTGCCGTGCGGTGCTTCCGCTCGTCGAAGAAGAGACGGTCGGCATGCAGCAAGTGCACCTTGCTGTCGGACGGCGGTCTGTTCTTGTCGGTCCGCCGCTGAGGCGTTACTGCCATAAGCAGACAAAGGCCGAAGAACAGTGACGCACAGAGGATATATAGCCGCTGACCTTTCACTTTACCCAACCATCATATTGAAAATCGCAGTTCCGCCAATCCGGGTTGATGCGGATGTATGTGCTTTGTTGTTTCTCCTTTATCCATTTCCGGATAGCTTCCTCGCCCTTCTTCTGCTTCACAACATTGTTCAGCACCTGAAAGTCCTCGGTGATGCTTGCACGGTGGGTCGTGGTACGGTTCTTGAGGCGTGCGATGGCACAGATGGTCATGCCCCTTTTGTTGAGCATCGTGAAGGGTTTCGATATTTCGCCCACTTCCAACTGGTCGACCACGCGTGCCAGTTCGGACGAGAGGGCGGAGAGTTCGCTCATCTCGAAGCGTGTGGTGGTCTCGCCCGTCTCCTTCATGTTGGACATGATGCCGCGGTTGTTGCGTGTGTCCTTGTCGTCCGAAGCATAGCGAACGGCATCCTCAAAGGAGATCTTCTCGCTCTTGATGTCCTTGGTGATGGAGTCGAGAATGACCAATGCGCTGTCGATGTCGGCCTGTGCCACTTCGGGTCGTTTCAGGATGTGGCGGCACTTCATCTTGTCGCCGCGCTTGTCGATGAGCTGTATGATGTGGAAGCCGAACTCGCTCTGTGCTATCTTGCTCACCTTCTTGGGGTCTGTGAGGCTGAAGGCGACGCTGGCAAAGCCTGGGTCGAGCTCACCTTTTCCCATGTAAGGCATCTCGCCGCCCTGACGTGCCGAGCCGGGGTCTTCGCTGTAGAGACGTGCCAGGGTAGCAAAGGAGGTCGTGCCGTTGTTGACACGCTCGGTGTAATCGCGCAGCAAGGCTTTGACGCGGTCAATCTCGGTCTGCGGGATGCGGGGCTGCAGCACGAGCAACTGCACCTCCACCTGTGTGGGGATGAGTGGCAGGCTGTCCTCCGGGAGGTCCTTGAAGTAGCGGCGCACTTCGGCAGGCGTCACCTTGATTTCGGATGTCAGCTGGTCGCGCATACGCATTGCCGTGGCTTCGTTCCTGTACTGGTCGAAGAGCTCCTCGCGTATCTGCACCATCGGCATCTTCATGTACTCTTCGAGCTTTTCC
Source organism: uncultured Bacteroidales bacterium (assembly GCA_902799985.1). Taxonomy (GTDB): domain Bacteria; phylum Bacteroidota; class Bacteroidia; order Bacteroidales; family Bacteroidaceae; genus Physcousia. Next base: position 19,320 of record CADCCR010000011.1, read on the forward strand.
TTCGAGCCTGCCATCATGATTTTCTGATTGATGTCGTTCTCGACAAACTGGTTGACGTCGGCATCGGTCACGTTGATACTGTCGATGATGGCCTGGTGCAGGAAGAGCTTCTGTATGGCCAGCTGTTCGGGAATGACGCAGTAGGGGTTGCCTTTGATTTGTGAACCGTAGTCCACGCGGCGCTTCTCAATGTCGGAGCGCAGGATGGCCTCGTCGCCCACAATCCATACCACTTCGTCGACTACATTCTTCTGTGCCACGGAGAGCAGGCTGCAGAGCACGGCGAGCAGGCAGAGTGCGTATCGTTTCATGTCGGGTGTTGCTTAATGGTTGTTGACGGTCTTGAGGACTTCTTCGTCTATCTCGAAGGCATAGCGTTTGCGCAGTTCTGCCACGAACTCGTCTTCCTTGAGGTGCTGGTAGTCGCTCACTACCTGACTGCTGACGTCGGTCCATTGGGCGGGACCCTTCTTGAGTACCTTGCCGAAGACGCCGACGTGCGGATAGTTCTTCACGGGCTTCAGCTCAGCATCCTTCACCTTGAAGGCCAGACGGTCTACGTTGGAATTGTCGCCCTTCTTGAAGACGCGACGCTCCACGCGCACCATGATGCTGTCCTTGTTGAATGTCTCGCGTATGGCTCCCATCCACTGGTCCTGCGGCAGCTTCTTGACGAGCTTCTGCACGGCCTTGATGTCGGCAGCATCCTTGCAATAGTAGGCCATGCCGCTGTAGTGCGGTTCGTCCCAGGCATACTGCTTCTTGTTCTTCTTGAAGTAGGTCTGCAGAGCCAGTGTGTCCTTGGCAGCAGGTTCCCAGATGCGTCTGTTGCATTCCTCGAAGAGGAGAAGTCCGTCGTGGTATTCCTGTACCAGATACTTCAGTTCGCTGTCCTTGGCGCAGAACTCTTCGGTCTTCTCGTCGAGGATTTGTTCTATGGTTTTCTGTTCTTCGCCCTGACTGGCGAGAGAGTCGAGGACCTGCTGTGCCAGTTGCTGTTCGATGCCTTGGCTGTCGAGGTACTTCATAATCATGTCGTGCAGTTCCTCGTAGGTCTCGAGGTCTTTCTTGCCGATGAGCTTGATGATGTCGTAGCCGATGGGCATGAGGAAGGGTTCGCTTATCTCGTTCACCTCGAGTGAATAGGCAACGTCCTCAAACTCCTTCATCACCTGATTGGGACCAATCCATGGCAGCATGCCGCCGCGTCCTGCCGAGCCCGGGTCCTGCGACACCTGCTTGGCCATTTCGGCAAAGTCGGCGCCGTCCTTCAGAGCCTGATAGACCGAGTCGATGGTTGCTTTGGCCTTGGTGCGGTCGTCTTCTGTGGCATCCTGTGCCAGACGTATCAGGATGTGTGCGGGCTGCAGGAGTTGCTTGCCGTCGAGGCGGGTCAGCATGCCGTCGTAGTAGGCGCGGCATTCGGTTTCCTTTGCCCCCTCGGGAACCAGCAGCGGACGTATCTGCTGGTCGCGGTAGGTGCGGAACTCCTTTTGGTAGCTTGAGAGCGTGTCGAGGTGGTCGTCAAGAGCTGCGAGCACCTTGAGCTTATAGTTCACGAAGAGTTGGGCGTATTCCTCGACGTTCTTCTTGTCGATGACGCCCTCGGAGTTGTTCTTGTTGTAGTTGTATTCGAATTCGCTGCGTGTGACGGGCACTCCGCCGATGCGCATTACGATGGGGTCTTCCTGGGCGGCAGCCGTCATTGTCAGGGCTGCCAGCGCAAAGCATGTGAGTATCTTTTTCATTTACGATATTAATATTATTGTCATTCTTTCTTTCGTTATGACGTTATGACGTTATGACGAAATAACGTTATGACGCCTCTACTTTGTGTGAAGCTTACTGCGGACGGCTGTAGTTGGGTGCTTCGCTTGTGATGGTCACGTCGTGCGGATGGCTCTCCTGCACGCCGGCATTCGTGATGCGCACGAACTTGGCGTTGTGGAGGTCCTGGATGGTAGCGGCTCCGCAATAGCCCATGCCGCTGCGCAGTCCGCCGATGAGCTGATAGATGACCTCCTGGACAGAGCCCTTGTAGGGGACGCGTCCGGCGATGCCTTCGGGCACAAGCTTCTTGGTGTCCTTCACGTTTCCCTGGAAGTAACGGTCCTTGCTGCCGCATTCCATGGCCTCGAGCGAGCCCATGCCGCGATAGCTCTTGAACTTACGTCCGTTGTAGATGATGGTGTCGCCGGGACTTTCCTCTGTGCCGGCCACCAGCGAGCCAATCATGACGCTGTATCCTCCGGCAGCCAGAGCCTTCACGACATCGCCGCTGTAGCGCAGTCCGCCGTCGGCGATGAGGGGCACGTCGGTTCCCTGCAGGGCGCTTGCCACGTCGTAGACGGCGCTGAGCTGTGGCACGCCGACGCCTGCCACGACGCGTGTGGTGCAGATGCTGCCCGGGCCGATGCCGACCTTCACGCCGTCGGCTCCAGCCTCGACGAGCATGCGTGCTGCTTCGCCGGTGGCAACGTTGCCCACCACGATGTCCACATCGGGGAATATCTTCTTGGCTTCCTTGAGTTTCTCGATGACGAACTTGCTGTGTCCGTGTGCGGTGTCGATGACGATGGCATCCACATCAGCTTCCACCAGTGCCCGGATGCGCTCGATGGTGTCGGCTGTGACGCCCACTCCGGCAGCCACGCGCAGGCGGCCTTTGCTGTCCTTGCAGGCCATGGGTTTGTCTTTGGCTTTGGTGATGTCCTTGTAGGTGATGAGGCCGATGAGCTTGCCGGCGCCGTCCAGCACGGGCAGCTTCTCTATCTTGTTCTCCTGCAGAATCTTGGCAGCTGCGCCGAGGTCTGTCTGGACGTGTGTGGTGACGAGGTTCTGGCACGTCATGACATCGTCCACCGGGCGGTCGATGTTCTGCTCGAAGCGCAGGTCGCGGTTCGTGACGATGCCCACGAGGCGACGCTCGTCGTCGACGACGGGTATGCCGCCGATGTGATATTCCGACATCAGTTCGAGCGCATCGCGAACGCTGCTGCCGCGCTTGATGGTGATGGGGTCGTAGATCATGCCGTTCTCAGCACGCTTGACGATAGCCACCTGGCGGGCCTGTTCCTCGATGCTCATGTTCTTGTGTATGACGCCGATGCCGCCTTCGCGAGCAATGGCAATAGCCATCGGGGCCTCGGTGACGGTGTCCATAGCAGCCGTTACGAAGGGAATCTTCAGGGTGATGTGGCGCGAGAAGCGTGTCTCGAGCGAAACGGTGCGTGGGAGCACTTCGGAGTAAGCGGGAACTAATAGAACGTCGTCGTAGGTGAGACCGTCCATCACAATCTTGTCTGCAATAAATGATACCATAGCCTTAAAATCTTTTATATTGCGTGCAAAGGTACAAAAAAAATGCTTATGTTGTATGGCCTTGTTCTGTATTTTTTGCCTTATGTACGCGTTTGTATATAAAATGTGTGTTCCGCGAAGGGGTCTTTACACAGGAAAAAGGGGCATAAATGCAAAAAAAATTGAAGAAAAGTGTCGTGCTTGTCACTATTATTTAGTATCTTTGTGCCGATGTTTCTGAAAAATAATCAAGAATAGTTATATGTTATGCTAAGAAAAATCCGTTTGACACTTGCTATCCTCTTTTGGGTGCTCATCACTTGGCTGCTTGTGGACTTCACCGGCACGGCACATGTCTACCTGGGATGGATGGCTAAAATTCAGTTTGTGCCGGCTCTGTTGGCACTGAATGTTGGAGCATTGCTCTTTGTGGTGACCCTGACGCTGCTCATGGGGCGCATCTATTGTTCTGTCATCTGCCCGTTGGGCGTGATGCAGGATGCTATCGCATGGCTGCGTCCTGGGAAGAACAAGTACAGCTTCTCGCCGGCTAAGACGACGTTGCGCTACACACTTCTCGTCGTGGCCTGCGCTGCCTTGGTCCTCAACGTGGCTTGGCTGGGCGGACTCATCTTCCCATACAGCACCTACGGCCGCATCGTCTCTGTCTGTGTGGCTCCCCTCTACAAGCTGGCCAACAACGGCCTTGCTGCTCTTGCCGAGCACTATGGCAGCTATGCCTTCTACGAGGTGGACGTCTGGCTGAAGAGCGTCACAGCCCTCGTCGTGGCACTCCTGACGTGGGCCGTCATTGCCGTGCTGGCCTGGAAGAACGGCCGCACCTGGTGCAACACCATCTGTCCCGTAGGCACGCTGCTCGGCCTTATCAGCAGACATTCGTATCTCAGAATGACAATCGATGCCGACAAGTGCAAGAACTGTCGCAAGTGCGAGCGTAACTGCAAGGCAGCCTGCATCGACCTGAAGACGCACACCGTCGACCTCTCCCGTTGCGTGGTTTGCGGCGACTGCGAGGGGCAGTGCAAGTTCGATGCGTTGCATTTCACAAGCCTGAGTCCACAGACCCCCTCTAACTCCCCCTCAAAGGAGGAGGATTCCGGGCAGAAAGTCTTCCCTTCAAAGGGAGATTTAGAAGGGTCTCGCCGTGCAGCCCTGACCAGCATCGCCCTTCTTGCCGGCACAGCCCTCGCAAAGGCACAGAGCAAGGTGGAGCCTAAGACCACCGACGGCGGCCTGGCCGACATCATCAAGAAGGAGAAGTCGAAGCGCGACAAGCTCATCACACCTCCCGGCTCGCTCTCTATCCGCAACCTTCGCACCCATTGCACGGCTTGTCAGCTCTGCATCGATGCCTGTCCCAACGACGTGCTGCGTCCCAGCAGCAGCCTGGACCGCTTCATGCAGCCCGAGGTGAGCTTCGAGCGCGGCTATTGCCGACCCGAGTGCAACCGCTGTTCGCAGGTCTGCCCCACATCGGCCATCCAGCCCGTCACCGTGGAGCAGCGCACAGCCATACAGGTGGGTCATGCTGTCTGGACGCGTGAGCTCTGCATCCCCGTCAGGGACGAAAAGCCCTGCGGACTCTGTGCCCGCAAGTGTCCTGCACAGGCCATCCAGATGGTGCCCCTGCAGGCTGGCGTCCATCAGGACGGATGGCGCTGGCGCGATGCCGACAATCAGGAGATACCGCGCGAGAAGGTTCTGCTCATCCCCGTCGTGAACGAGGAGAAGTGCATCGGCTGCGGTGCCTGCGAGAACCTCTGCCCATCGAACCCCCTGAGCGCCATTCATGTGGAAGGACACGAGGTACACAGAGAGATATAAAGCCTCGTCAAAGGGGAAGAAAGTGTTATACCGTAATACCGTTATAACGTCATAACGAAAAACATACCAGAATGAAAAAATATATTGACAGACGAGACTTCCTCAAAGTCTCTGGCACCACGGCTGCTACGGCGGCTTTGGCATCATGTGGCATACAAGGCGGCAACGCTGACGGCGAGGTGGACTACATGGGACACCACGAAGGCCCCATTCCATCGGACAAAATGACCTATCGCACCAACCCCAAGCAGGGCGACAAGGTCAGTCTGCTGGGCTATGGATGGATGCGCCTGCCGACCATGAAGAACGGCAGTGCCCGCACACAGGAGAACGTCAGCGGCGACGCCCTGGACCAGGAACAGATAAACCGCCTCTGCAAGTTTGCCCTCGACCACGGCGTCAACTACTTCGACACATCGCCGGCCTATTGCCGCGGACAAAGCGAGCAGAGCCTGGGCATCGCCCTGGAGGCCAGCGGATACAAGCGCAGCGACTATTTCATCGCCACGAAGCTCTCCAACTTCTCGCCCTCGCAATATGACTTCGAGGAGGGCAAGGCCATGTTCGAGCGCAGCCTGGAGTTCCTGAAGACCGACTACATCGACTATCTGCTCCTGCACAGCATTGGCGGCGGTGGCATGGGGCCTGTCCATCAGCGCTACCTCGACAACGGACTGCTCGACTGGCTCGTGGAACAGCGTGAAGCAGGCCGCATCCGCAACCTCGGCTTCTCGTTCCATGGCGACGTCGCCGTCTTCGACTGGGCCCTCGCACACCACGACCAGTATCACTGGGACTTCGTGCAGATTCAGGCCAACTACGTCGACTGGAACAACGAGCAGGACAAGGGACGCTCCGGCAAGTACCTCTACGAAGAACTGGTGAGGCGGAACATCCCCGTCGTTATCATGGAGCCCCTGCTCGGCGGACGTCTGTCGAAGGTGCCCGACCACGTCGTGGCGCACTTCAAGCAGCGCAAGCCGGAGGACAGCGTGGCTTCGTGGGCCTTCCGCTACATCGGCTCCAAACCCGCCGTGCTCACCGTGCTCAGCGGCATGACGTATATGGAACACCTGGAGGACAACCTGCGCACATACTCTCCCCTGGAACCTCTCACCGTGGAGGAGCAGGACTGGCTGGAGAACGAGACGGCAACGCTCATCAAGAGCTATCCCACCATCGATTGCAACGACTGCAATTACTGCATGCCGTGCCCCTACGGACTCAACATCCCTGCCATCTTCGTACATTATAATAAATGTGTGAACCAAGGTAACGTGCCCGAGAGCCAGCAGGCCGAGAACTACCAGAAGGCACGCCGTGCTTTCCTCATCGGCTACGACCGTAGTGTGCCCCGTCTCCGCCAGGCCAACCACTGCATCCAGTGCCGCGAGTGCGTCAGTCACTGCCCGCAGCAAATCGACATCCCGCGCGAACTGCAACGTATTGACAGCTTCGTCGAGAAGCTCAAGCAAGGCACGCTCTGAGGAAACCTCCCTGCGCTTCCTAAGCGCCCTGCGCTTCCGCAATAAGCGCACGCCGTGTAGGAAACAAAAAAAGCCCCTTCCCGAATCTCCCGGGAAGGGGCTTTCTGTTTGTCCTGTTGTCGTTTACTTCTTCTCGCTCATGGTGAAGTCGAGTGTGCCGCCGGCAATGAGCTGCTGGTGCGTGAGCTTCCAGTCGGTTATCTTCTGTCCGTTCAGTTTCACACCCTTCACGTAGATGGCCTTGTCCGATTTGCGCGGTGCGTTGATGACAAGGTCCTTGCCGCCCGGCATGTGCATGACTGCACGACGGAACAGCGGCGTGCCGATGACGAACTCTGCCGAGCCTGCGTTGAAGGGGTAGAAGCCCAACGAGGAGAATATGTACCAGGCCGACATCTGTCCGCAGTCGTCGTTGCCGGCATAGCCGCAGGGAGTGGCGTTGTAGAACGTACTGCGCACCTGTTCCACCAGCTCCTGTGTGCGCCAGGGCTGACCCGCGAAGTTATATAGGTATACGGTGTGGTGGCTTGGCTCGTTGCCATGGGCATATTGTCCGATGAAACCGCTCGCATTGCCGTTCACTTCGCCGCTCGTTTCGGTCAGCGTGAAGTTCTTGTTGAGCTTCTCGATGAACGGCTTCACACCGCCGAAAAGGTCGATGAGTCCTTGCGGATTCTGCGGCACGAACCACATGTATTGCCAGGCGTTGCCCTCCACGAAGCAGGGATTCTCGTAGCTCAGGGGGTCGAATGGCTCTATCCAGTTGCCTTTATCGTCCTTCGGCTGGAAGAATCCTGTGGCCGGATTGAACAAGTTGCGGTAGTACTCGCTGCGCTTGCTGAAGCGTTCAAAATCGCCCATTTTACCGAGCTTTTTTGCCACAGCTGCCACGCACCAGTCGTCGAAGGCTTGCTCCATCGTGATGCTGACGCTGACGTTCTGCTTGTTCTGCGGCATGTAGCCGTACTCTTCCCACACCTCGAAGGGACTGTTGGGGTGCGTGCGTGTGCTGCTCTCCACCATTGCGCGGTAGGCACGTTCCACGTCGAGGCCCGGCAGCTCGGACAGGATGGCGTCGGCCACAACGGGGATGGCATGATTGCCTATCATGCAGTAGTTGTCCTGTCCCCAGAGGTCCCAGATGGGCAGGTAGCCGTATGTCTCGTGATGCAGCACCATATCACGGACGAACTGCACGGCGATGTTGGGGTAGAGGAGCGTGTAGAGGGGATGGGCGGCACGGAAGGTGTCCCACAGACTGAACGTGCTATGATAGGCCTGACCCTTTGGCATCTGCTTGATTTCGAAGTTGGTGTCCATGTAGCGGCCGTCCACGTCGCTGACTGTGTTGGGCTGCATGAGAACGTGGTAGAGGCCGGTGTAGAAGATGGTCTTCTGTTCGTCGGTGCCTTCGATGTCGATGGTGGAGAGTTCCTTCTCCCAGGCATCGTGCGCGGCCTTGGTATAGTAGTTGAAATCCCACGACTGTGCCTCTGCCTGCATGTTGCGGCGGGCACCGTCGTTGTCAACGGCCGAAATGGCAACCTTCACCATCACTTCCTTGCCAGCCTTCTCGTCGAAGTGGAGCGCTGCACGCAGCGTCTTGCCATTGACGACGTCGCTGCCGCCGGCATTGCGCCCGCCGTCCATCAGGATGCGGCTTGCTATGGGGCGTGAGAACTCGGCGCGGAAATACACCTTGCGCAGCTTTGCCCAGCCCGTCACGACGCGGAAGCCTTCGATGGTCTTGTCGTCGAGCACACGTATCTGGCTTTGGATAATCTGATAGGCACGTCGCCCGGAGTAATAGGCATCGCCTCGCCAGGTCATTCTGTCGAGGTCGAGGATAATATTTTGCTCCATTCCATCGGGGAAAACGTACTTGTGGATGCCGGCGTGAACTGTGGCCGACAGCTCTACGTGGATGTTTTCGCCGCCCAGCAGGTCGACTGAATAGAAGCCAGGTGCAGCACTTTCCTTGTCGTGCTTGAAAGGCAATGCGAAGATGCCCTTGCGCAGCAGGTCGGGTGTGACACGCTTGACGGTAGGCATCAGCGAGATGTCGATGAGGTCGGTACAGCCAGTGCCGCTGAGGTGTGTGTGCGTGAAGCCGAAGATGGAGTCGCGGTTGTAGTCGTAGCCGCAGCAGGGGTCCCACGTGACGTATTGCTCTGTCTCGGGAGCCAACTGTACCATGCCCTGAGGCATCGTGGGGCCTGGGAAGGTGCTGCCGCTCAAGGCGCCAGTGTCATCGGTCTGAGTCCCGATGAAGGGGTTGACGTACTTCGTGTAGTCCACTGCCACACCGCTCAATGCAAAGCAGGCTGTGAGGCATATCGCTGCTATTCGTTTTGGGTAGAACATGTTAAATAAGTTTTAATGATTGTGCAAAGTTCGGGAAATCTTTTGTTTTTTGCAAAGAAATATATAATTTTGTGGCGAAAATCGAACGAACAATATATATAAATATGTTATACTATCCTCTCCTTGCCCTAATGTTCCCGTTCATGCAGGCCGACACAGCACGCGTCGACACCTCCCGGACCGACAACACCATCCGCGTCGACACCCTAAAAGAATTGGAGGTGCGTGGCGACTCAGTCCTGCGTGTCAACGAGGCGATTCGCCAAACGATAGGCAGGGAGTTGAAAAGCCGTCAGGGAACTCCCACCTTGAGCGATGTCATCGGCGGCAAGGCCACTGACGTGATTATGCACCCCTTCGCCATAAAGGACCGCAAGCGGGAACGCAAACATGCGCGCGACCGGAAGATTCTGGAAGAGTACGAAAAGTTGGGACGCATAAAGACCTTCGAGGAACTCCTCGACGAGGCTATCCGCCAGCAGGCCATCGATGACGGCATAGAACCGCCTACGCGCTCCGGCAAGAAAAACAAATAAACCAGTGTCTTGAACTTGAATAAGGTAACTCCTGCTATTCTTACGTTGCTAATCTTCCTTTTGATGCAAGGGATTGGCACAGCGGCCCTCTTTGGCATGGGCATCCTTATCTCGCCTGAATTCGCTACAGCCCTCAGCGAATATGTCAGCGGTGCGACGGACGAACTGCCATTGCTCAATGTGTTGCCCGTTTCGCTCTTCGCGTTGACGCTGATGGCTACCAACATATTGACTGTTCTTGCCTGCCGTCGCATACTGCATAACATCTGTTTCAAGTCGGCTTTCGACTATGCTTCTGTCAACTGGCAGCCTGGCATATTGGCTTTGTCCGGTGGCATCTTGGGCGCCATTGGCATGTCGGTCCTGACCGATTCTGTCGAGATGCCCGACTCCATGCAACAGGCTTCGCTGGCTTTGTCGCGCAATGTGTGGGGCCTGCTTGCGATTGTTATCGTAGGCCCCGTCACAGAGGAACTTCTCTTTCGGGAGGCCATAGCAGGCGAGATGTTGCGCAGGGGAGCTGGTCCTTGGGTGGCGATCCTGACCTCTGCATTGGCATTCAGCATCGTGCACTTCAACTTTGCACAAGGCATCTATGCCCTTCCCCTCGGCATTCTTTTGGGAATTATCTATTTCAAGACGGGAAACATCGTGCTCTCTTCCCTGCTACACATTATTAATAATAGTATTGTCGTACTTCAACTGTACATCGTTGGCGAAGAATTTGTCAATACTTCTTATGCGGAACTGTTTGGAGGGATGTTGATACCTTATATAATTATGACGTTTAGCATCGTGTTTTGTTGCTTTCTTATGTGTGCATTTTGGAGGCATTATGTACCATTCGCAACATAGCGAACAATGGAAGTAAATTGATAAGATAGGTGGAAAATGTAGGTTAAAATTCTAAAATATGCAATAAGTTTTGTTAAAATAGCTTAAACGCCCTTCTTTCCTCATCTTTATTTCGCCGTATTGTCTTACCTTTGCCAAACAATAGCACCCAAAAGGGTGTACTATGCAGATATGAGAAAAAAGTTTAAGTAGAAAACGTATTAACTAAACTCAAACATAATTTATATAAACAAACTTATTAAAAAATGAAAAAGAAACTCATTCAATCACTCACGCTGCTGTTAGTGGCAGTCAGTGTGGGAGCGTTCGTATCTTGTAAGGATACCAACGAGGATTTGTACAACGAGTATCGTACAGAGGCTGCTGGCCAGTCCGCGACTCTGCAACAGAAGCTTTCTCAGCTCGAGGGAACAATTGCAACCCTCCAGGCACAGCTGGCTGCTGTCAACTCATGCACATGTGACCCGACCAAGGTTACCACTCTTGAAGGCAAAGTGGCTGCTATCGAAGCCGCACTTGCAGGCGGTGGTGGCACAGGCACAGCTCCGGTTATCGTCGACATCATCGATGACTATATTGATGATTTGCTTGGCGGTGGCTCTGGCAGTGGTGGCTTAACCCTGCAGGACATTGTGAATATCGTTAATAACCTTCAGGGTGACCAGGGTGATTTGTCAAAGATTTACAATACCCTTACAACTTATGGTAACGACATTACTACCATTCTGACGACCCTGAATGATCATGGCGACAACATCCAGTTGCTCCTCACCAACCAGCAGGCTGCTCAGACATTGCTCAACAGCACTATTGCTGACCTGGCTGCCCTTCAGCAGAAGGTTAATGACATCAAGCAGTGCAACTGTGACTTCACCACTCTGTGGAATGCCATCCATGAGCTCGAAACAGGTCTGGCTGCTGCTGAGGCAAAGGCACAGAATGCATTGGATTTGGCAACAGCTGCCGACACAAAGGCTACGAATGCTCAAAACACTGCTAATGCTGCCAATAACACAGCTAATGCTGCCAATAACACAGCTAACGAGGCCAAGCTGACTGCCGATGAAGCTAAGGCTGCTGCTGCTGCTGCAACAACAATCGCTAATGCTGCTACCGATTTGGCTCAAACAGCTGTTCAGACTGCTGCAAATGCTGAGAGCCTTGCCACGGCTGCCGGTCTGACCGCACAGGAAGCTAAGACTTTCGCTGAAACAGCTAAGACAAATGCTGAGAATGCCCTCAATATTGCCAACAACGCAATCAGCGCTGCAGCAACAGCTCAGACTGCTGCAACAGCAGCTCTGAACCAGGCAAATGCTAACAAGGAGGCTATCGATCAGCTCAAGAATGACATCACAACCATTCAGAACACCCTCACACAGTATGGTGATCAGATTAACCTGAATACAACAAACATTCAGAAGAACGCTGATGCCATTGCTGATGCTGTCAATAAGATTCAGACTAATGCTGAGAAGATTCAGCAGAACAAGGAAGCTATCGACGCTCTGAAGACTCAGATCACAACCGTGAGCGAGACTGCAGCCAATGCTCTCCAGAAGGCAATCGACGCAGACGCAAAGGCTACTGCCAACGCTCTTGCTATCGAAAACCTGAAGCCCGCTGTCGAGGCTAACAAGACTGCTATCGATGAGCTGAAGACAAAGACCCAGACTCTCGAGTCTACCGTTACAAATCTTCAGACTGTCGTTAACGACCTCAGCACTCAGGTGAACAACAACACTACAGCTATCACCAACAACACCACAGCTATCACCAACCTAACAACCACCGTCAACAACCTGACAACTCAGGTTAACACAATCGAAGGTTCTGTTGATGAGCTGAAGACTACTGTTGCCGAACACACAACCAAGCTGGCAACTATGGAGGCCGAACTTGCTACTGTTAAGACAGAATGTGCTGCCAACCTTCTGACTGCAAAGCAGTATGCTGAGGCACAGGCTGAGGCTGTCAGAACTGCTCTGATGACTGAGATCAACAACCTCATTGCTCAGCTTGCAAACTACTACACAAAGGATCAGGTTTACACCAAGCAAGAAGTTGACGACCTGCTTAAGCAATTGAAGGATAACCTGAACATCACGATTAACAACAACACCGTAAGAATTGAGGTGCTTGAAGGTAAGGTTACTACCCTCGAAGGTAAGGTTGTCGATCTTCAGAGCGCTGTTGACGATCAAGGCGATAGAATCACTGCCCTCGAGACAAAGCTCAATGGCTATGAGACATTGGTTGAGACAGTCAACGGACACACAACAAAGATTGAAAAACTCACAACCGACCTTGGTTCACTGCAAAGCATCGTAGATAACCTCTCTACTACTGTTGGTCAAAACACTTCCGACATTGCTACAAACGCTGCCGCTATTGAGGCTATCAATGCTGCTATTGCTGCAATCAAGAGCTGCACTTGCGACCCCAACGCTATCACAAAACTGAACGAAGACATCGCCGGCATACTGGAGCGTCTCGCTGCTGCAGAGGCAAATATTACTAAGAACGCTGGTGATATTGCCACAAATGCTGAAGCTATTGCCGCAAACACCAAGCTCATCAACGATGTAAAGAAGGAACTGACTGACCTCATCAATGAGCAGATTGACCAGCTGAAGTCCACTCTTGAGGAGCAAATTGGTGCAGTCGACCACAAGGCTGACAGTGCACACGCCAGAATCGACGCATTGCAGTTGGCCTTTGACAACCTCAACTACATCACTCCCGAGGAGGTAGATGACAAGTTAGGTGACTTGGCTGAACTCCTCTTAGACAAGATTCATGCTGACTCTCTCGTTTCTGCCCAGACAGACGAGGACTTCAAGAAGCGTATGGATATCATTGGCGACTCCGTTGCTACTGCATTCCAGGACATCATCACCATGCAGACTACCATCGCTGCACTTGATGCTGCTACCGTCAAGAAGGATGACTACAACGCCGACAAGGAAGAGATTCTTGGCAAGATTAGCGCTAATGAGACAGCCATCAGTGACCTGCAGGATGTCGTTGAGACCCTCAGCGACCAGCTGACCTCTCTCGAGGATAGAATAGAAGACCTGGAGGATCGCATGGATGTGGCAGAGGCTAACATCGAGCAGGCACTCGACGACATTCAGGACCTCAAGTCCGACGTGGCCGAAATTCAGGAGTTCCTTGCTAAGCAGGTAACAGGTATCATGATTCAAGGCACATACAATCCTGCCTTCGGTACTTTGGATCTGCCCTTCGACGTTCAGTCCAACATCCTCGTCGCTTACTATGGCAAGCCCGCCAAGGACGTTGAATTCCCCACATCGCGCACAAGTAATTATGTACGCCCAGAGGAGGCTCTCACCGAGAAGGATATGCAGATGATTAACGGCGTTGAGGTATTCGAGCACCTTGCCAACATTCCTCTCATGTTCGAGAACAACTATGCAGGTAAGGTTTACATGACCATCAACCCCAACACAGCTGATCTTTCTGGCCTGGAGCTGAGCATTGTCAATACTCAGGATACAGAGTCTCCCATCAAGCTCGAGGGTGTCAAGAAGAGCACCGAGAAGCTGAAGTTCGGCTACACTCGTGGCGAGAATGGCTTCTACGAGGCTGACGCTGTCGTTGCTCCCATCGATGTCGAGAAGGTTGAGCACATTTCCGTTGACAAGGCTGCCATCAAGGATGCCTATAAGGAGATTGCCGAGAAGCGCCTTAATGCTGACATCGAACAGGTAGCAACAGATGTCTACAAGGTAGTGAAGTCCCTGAAGCTCAACAAGAGCGGTTTGAAGTGTTCTTACACAGAGAACGGCAACACACACTCTGTCTACTCTCAGTACAACCTGGCAGCTACAGCTATCGATCCTCTCGACTTCGCTTCGTATAAGGATTGGAACTACCAGACTGTTCCTGGTTACGAGCGCGTCAACAACCTGCTCAACAGAATTTCAAGAAAGGCAAAGGACAAGATTCATATCTTCTTCAAGGAGCTCAACGAATCTGCTTTGGTTGAGAAGGTTTGCGATCTTCAGATCAATGACATTGAGGTTCCCGACCTCTCTAACGACCTGCTGGCTAAATTCGTCCTGCACATGGATACCACCTTCGTAATGGATGGCCTCAAGTATCATCTGGATATGAAACTTGACAAAGAAGTAACTGTCAAGTTCGACACAACGATTACAATTCCTATCAATTTGGAGGGAGTTACGGTTAACGTTCCTATTGACTATGATCAGAATGTAAATATTGATTTGTCAACAGTCGTTGTAGAATCTCCCACAGTAGTTGTTAAGGGTTATGCTACCGGTCATGCAAATACAGGAAATTACAAGGCAGAAGTTGATCCAATAACAGGTGACACAATAAATAAGGTTATTATTGACCCGGAAACCGGTCTGCCAGTATATGAGACAGTACTTGTTGTTCCTGTGAAGGACGATGCAGGTAATACTGTAGGTAACGCTGAAATTGATTTGAACGATGTCAATATCACTGCAGATGTTAATGCTTCTGGTACTGCAGGTACGATTAAACTCAATGGTTCTCCTGTTGCTACCATTAGCATCCATAAGACGTTCACTGGCACAGGAAATGTTCATCAGAATATGGATTACCATCTCGTAATTGAGAAGACCGTGGATATATCGTACCAGCTTGACAAGTGGATCTACTTCGGTGATGGTGGCACAGACAAGAAGGAGTTCAAGCTTGTCTTCAGCTACGACATGCGCGACGCAGCTACGGATCTTTGGGGACAAGCTCAGCACGCTATTGGCGACGTGAACAAGATGCTGAATGATCTCCGCGACATCGTCAGCGAGGTGAACAACGCTTTGGATAAGATCAACAGCTACGAGGCAAGGATTGGCAATACGATTGACGAATATATTGACAGGGTTCGCAGCTACATCGACAAGATCAACAGCAAGATTGTCGGCTTCGTCAATTCTACCAACAGCCGCTTCCAGCCCTTCATGGTTGCTGCAGACAGCAAGGGTATCAAGCGTCTGAGCGGTAGTAAGAACTATCCCACTCAGTTGAGGTCGGACATCTCTCTCTATCCCACTTCTCAGACAATGGAGCTCATTGTTCCTATTGCCAGAAAGCATGTGGCTGTGACCAACGTCTTCAAGGGTAGTGCAAGTGCTCAGGGTGGCAACGCCGACTGTCTGGCTCGTCTGAAGGCTGCCAACACCGGTAAGCTCAACACTGTGCTGGATGGTAATGTCCGTCAGATTGCTCTGAATGGTTTGAAGTCTGGCTATGTATACGAGATTGCATACTCAGGCCTCGACTTCCATGGCAACATCGCTACACGCAAGTACTATGTAACTGTGAAGTAAAAACTAATTCGTCGAACCAGAAAAAGAGAACGATTATGAAAATCAAGAATATTATCATGTCTGTTGCCCTGCTTGCCGGATGCATCACTGCATCCGCGCAGCAGACAACAGCTGCACCCAGCGAAGAGTTCAACCCCCACTGGTATGTTCAGGCTCAGGCAGGTGGACAGCACACTCTGGGCGAAGTATGCTTCGGCGACCTCCTTTCTGTCAATGCACAGATAGCAGGCGGCTATAACTTCACCTCTGTTTGGGGTGTTCGCCTTGCTATTGGTGCCTGGCAGAGCAAGGGTGGCACTCATCTCGATTACTTAGGACTTGGCGACAAGACCTGGAAGTACAATTACATTGCTCCTACAGTTGACGTGGTTTGCGACCTCAGCAACTTGATTCTCGGCTACAACCCTAAGCGCGTTTGCAACTTCGGTTTGTTGGCTGGTATCGGTGCCAACATCGGTTTCAACAACGGTGAGGCATTGGATGTAAGGAATCAGGTTATTGCAGCCAGCAACAATGTGCTCGACGAGGCCCATCTGATGTCCCTGTACTGGGATGGCACTAAGGCTCGTTTCTTGGGTAAGTTCGGCGCTTTCGTCGACTTCAACCTGAGCCGTCGCGTATCTCTCGGTCTGGAAGTGAACTGCAATCCCACCACTGACAGCTACAACTCGAAGAAGGCAGGCAATGGCGACTGGTACTTCAACGCCCTGGCCGGTGTCAAGGTAAGACTTGGCAAGGTTTCCCGCGAGGGTAAGCCTGCACCCGCTCCTGCTGTTGTAGAGAAGATTGTAGAGAAGATTGTGGAGAAGCCCGTCGAGAAGATTGTCTACAAGGAAACTCCCGCTCCGAAGCCCGAGCCTCTGCGTCGCGACATCTTCTTCAAGATCCGTGGCTCGCAGGTCAACAGGACCGAGATGCTTAAGGTAGAGGATGTAGTAGCTTACCTCAACAAGTATCCCGAAGCAAAGGTAACTGTTACCGGTTATGCAGACAAGGGTACCGGCAATCCGAAGTTGAATGTCGGCTATGCCCGCAAGCGTGCCGAGATGGTTGCCGACCTGCTGGTTAACACCTATGGTATCTCTCGCAGCCGCATCACAGTGGACAGCAAGGGTGACACCGTTCAGCCCTACGAGCAGAACGACCTGAACCGTGTCAGCATCTGTGTTGCCCAGTAATCATTGAGTAACAGGCTAATCTAAGAGACATTCCCCCGTCATTCTGCTTCTGGCGGAGTGGCGGGGGAATTTGATTACTAAATCAACAGAAGCTTTTGTCTATTATGAAGAGATTCTTATCATTCGTTTTTGTTGCGTCCTTGCTGAGTGCAGGCAGTGTCCTTGCCCAGACTGGCACGGGCTTCATCGGCAACGGCTACTATCGTATCCGCAATTATGCCACCGACCGTTACATTTATGTGACGGACAACAAGGATTATTACGATATGGCACGCGACAAGGAGGATTTTCAGGCTATACAACTTTGGAAGGATGTCACTCGCTTTGCATCCGACCCCGGCAGTGTCATCTACTTTGAGGAAGTGACACCCGACCATTTCGACCTAAGGGCTCAGGGCACCGGGGTTCATTCCTTTACTGGTTATTATGTTGGTGTGACCAAGAGTTCCGGCACTTATATTGTTTCGGCCAGTGTGACGAAAGCTGGAATGCAGGTGACGAAGTACCTGACCGATGACGAGCAGAGTTCGTCGGACCAAGGCACGATGGGAACCCGAGGCAAGCTCAACTACCGCAAGTGGATTGTGGACAAGATAGAGACGGACCATGCAACCAACTATTTCGGCATCAAGCCATCGATAGAGGTTGGTGGCAAGTTCTATCATCCGTTCTATGCCGCTTTCCCCTTCAAGGTGGCAAGCGCAGGGATGCATGTCTACTACATCGACGAGGTGGAGAGCAAGTATGCCGTCTTGAAGGAGATAGAGGGCGAAGTGCCGGCCAGCACGCCTGTCCTCATCGAGTGCAGTTCAGCCAACCCTTCGGAGAACCGTGTTGAGCTTCTTGCCACTTCATCCGCTAAGGTGACTGGCAACTTGCTTGGCGGTAATTATTTCTGCAATGGCAAACGCCCTCAGGAGTCGGTCGATGCTTATAAAGTCTTCGATGCAGACAAGATGCGTGTCTTCTCGGTGGTGGACGGTCAGCTTGTGCTTACGAACAATGCGCAGGACCGTCTCAACGAGATAAAGACTGTCGACTACTCCACATTATCTATGATAAAGCTCAAGTGTCTTCCTTCCAACACCAGTTATATGAAGGCGGACTCTGATACACCTGCCGAGGTGCCCGTGTTCGTCGACGGTCAGGTTCCCGACGCCATTGGCAGCATCTTGGCAGAGCAGAAGCCTACGGCCGCAGGTGTCTATTCCCTCAGCGGCACACAGCTTAGGGCATCGAGCGATTTGCAAGGTCTGCCTGCAGGCCTGTATATCGTGAACGGTAAGAAGGTAGTCATAAAATAAAGTCCCATCCCGACCTCGTCCGAGGGATGAGGTGAGGGGGTGACATATACATTATATATAATATATAGAGATTCTACGATGAAGGCTTTTGGAGCTTTTGCAATAGCCCTGTCTCTGACGGCAGCGATGTCGGCCCAGGAGGGCAGTCAGTCCTTTACTTCTGTGTTGGCTCGGAAGAATATCCTGAACCACATGGACGTTGGCGTGAACGTGGGCACGATGGGTGTCGGCGTTGATGTGGCAGTGCCTGTAGGCGACTATGTGCGCGTGCGTGCCGGCTACCACTATATGCCGCGCTTCACCATCAACTCCGACTTCCCTGTCGAGACGCGTAGCGGCAGCTTGAGCCAGTCCGACTTGAAGCGCTACATGGGCAAGATGAGCGAAGTGACCACCATCTTGGAGCAAAACGGCATCAACCTCGACAACTATTCGAGGGAAAAGTCGCTGATAGATAAGTTCAGCGGCGTGGAGCTGAAGGACAAAGTGTCGATGGGCATGCGTCCCAGCATGCATCAGTTCAAGCTTCTGGTAGACGTTCTTCCCTTCAAGAACAATAAGCATTGGAGTCTGACGACAGGTATCTTTGTCGGTCCGGCTCAGGTGGGCGATGCCTGCAACAAGGATCTGGAAATGCCATTGCTGCAGGCAATCAATGCCTACAACGAGCTGTACGTCATGTCCTGCACCTGGGAAATGTTAGGTGGCGGCGACGTTTACTACAGGGGCAGGTCGCTCCACGACACCTTCTCCAAGATGGGTGTTGCCGGCTTCCCCTTGGGAACGTTCGCCAGGGACGTCACGCGTGTCGTTACCGACGAGAATGGCGCAGAACATACGCTTGTGGCGGCGAAGGGCACTAAGGCTATCATGGTGCCTTCAGCCGACGGGACTGCGCGTGCAGAGATGGAGGTGAGCAAGGTGCGTCCCTACATCGGGTTCGGCTACAACACACATCTGTCGCGCAACAAGCGTTGGCAGTTGAATGTCGATGCCGGTGTGATGTTCCTCTGTGGAGCTCCGAAGGTGTACGTTGACAACGTCTATAGCATCGACGAGTCGCTCATCGATACCGGCAACGAGGTGTACGATATAGTCCGCCCCAACGAGGAAGGGACGGACTATGTGGTGGACACACCTTTGTCGCACATCGACCTGGTTCGCGACTTGCAGGGAATCACCGGCAAGGTGGGCGACTTGGTGGACGTTGCCTCCAAGTTCAAGGTCTATCCGAATGCGACGGTGACGTTCTCGTACAGGTTGTATTAGGAGCCCCTAAAGCCCCTCTCCAAACCTCCCCCAAAGGGGAGGCTTTTTTTGTTAGGGGAGGTTGGGATGAGGGGAGGACCTCAGTAGCCCATGCACGAGGTGGTGCCGAGGGCGGTGAGGAAGGCTGTGAGGGCGGCAACGGCCATCTTCACGAGCAGTTCGATAAATCTGTTCTTCTTTTTCATACGTTCTTTTTGTATAGTTCAAAACCTTTGTTAATGATCTCTTCGGTCAGGAGCATCCCGCACTCCTGACGTGCCATGGCACGGACGAGTGCCGGCCAGTCATGTTCCGTGAGCCGCTGCGTGTCGCTCAGGCCAGTCCACAGGCAGACGTTGCGGATGTAGCGTTCGGTATCGTTCTCTGTGGGCGGTGCCCAGCGTCCGATGATGTCGCGGATGCAGCACAGCCCGTGCTTGTTGCGATAGGAGCGTAGGATGCAGAATGCGGCTCGGAGGCCCCATTCCATGCTCTCAAAGCGGACGAAGGCCCCTCTCCCGACCTCCCCCAAAGGGGAGGCCACATTGCTGATGAGGGGCTGCTCGCCTGGAGTTGACTTCGTCGGGCGTTTGCTACTCCCCTTGCAGAGGGAGTCAGCGGGGGTCTCTTCCCCCTTCCACTTCTGCCCTTTGACTCGGCGGATATTCAGCGGGTTGTTGTTAGAGTTCATAGTTCATAATTCATAGTTCATAGTTAAGAGTTTTGCGTTTTTGTTTCCGCGGCCGTTCCCCGCCTCCCCTTTGGGGGAGGAGGGGTTAGGGGAGGAGAGGGGCATGGTTACTCGAGCCCCTGGATGGTGTCCTGGTTCTTGATGACCTCGATGGCGGAGTTCTGTGCGGCACGGGTGGGCACAAGCTGGAAGGTGGCGTAGGAGCGGAGGTCCTGGAATTCCTTGCCGGGAGTCCAGCTGACGTTCACCTCCTTGATGTTGGCAGCGGTGAAGGCATCGGCGGTCTTGGCTCCTTCGGTCTTGAGCTGTGCCTGGAAGTCGCCCAGGTCGCCGAGCTTGACGCGCTTGCCGTCGAGGATGAGTTCGCGCAGACACCCTACGGCGATGTTGAGTACGGCGATGATGTCCCCCTTGCTGTAGACGCTGCCGTGGTTGGTGATGTGGTTGGCAAAGGCGTTGATGTCGAGTACTTCGTTCGACTGTGCCACGCCGTAGGCCTTGGTCTCGGTGATGTCTTCCTTCTTGGTTCCGGGCTGTGCGGACATGATAGCGATGCTGTAGTTAATCATAATAGTTGTTGTTTGTAGTTAATGAATAATGAGTGATTGTTTTCAGAAGCGCTTCTACTTATATATACAGCATTTGTGTGCATTTGTCAACCCCTTGACGTAAATATTTATTCTTGTGGCGGGTGAATTTCTTCTCCCCACATATTATAATATATACGTGCGGACGTGCGCATAAGGAAGCTCAGGCTTCCGGGGTAAGCGGCCCGTGCTTCCGTAATAAGCGCCCTGCGCTTCCGAGATAAGCGCCTTGCGCTTCTGAAATAAGCGCGGGGAGTTTCTGCTACAAGTGCGGGAAGTGATGGATGAAGGACTGTGTAGGAAACAAAAAGACCCCTCCCGTCATTTGGGAGGGGTCGCTGGAGAGGCTGTTGCTCTTCCTCGGCACAATTAGAAATAAAAAGTGCCTACAAAAAGGTGCTTCCCAAGGGGGAAGTGCCTATGAGGGTGAGTGTAGCCAGTTAGAATGCGAGTTCTGCGCCAGCCTTGAACTTAACCACCTTCTTAGCAGGGATGGTGATAGTCTTACCGGTTGCGGGGTTGACACCCTTGCGAGCGCCACGCTCTGAAACGGCGAATGTGCCGAAGCCCACCAGAGCTACCTTGTCTTCTGCCTTAACAGCGGCGGTGATGGCGTCCAGAGTTGCCTCCAATGCCTTCTTTGCGTCTACTTTGCTCAAGCCTGCGCCCTCGGCGATCTTGGCTACTAATTCTGTTTTATTCATACTCGAAATAATAAATATTGTTTGTAAATAGGTTGTTTATTCTGTGTTTATCATGCTTTTGCCTTACAAATGTAGGGAAACTTGTGCTAACTACAAAGGAATTAAGCAAAAAAATGCTATAAATAGTGAAATTTTAATATGTTTGATTGTTTTTCCCCTTCTCCTACGTCTATTTTTTGTACCTTTGCAGTCGAAAAAAAGAAACTACAGACTTTTCGATATGAATAACATGCCTCCTATAACGAAGAACCTGCTCATCATTAACGTTCTATGCTTTCTGGCCAGCCTGGCTTTCAGCACGCACGGCATAGACCTCGACGAGATTTTCGGTCTTCACTTTGTGCTGGCCGGCCATTTCCGTCCCTGGCAGTTCTTCACCTACATGTTCATGCACGCCGGCTGGCAGCACCTCTTCTTCAATATGTTTGCCGTGTGGATGTTCGGACGCATCATGGAGCAGACGATGGGGCAGGGACGCTTCCTCTTCTACTACCTGACGTGCGGACTGGGCGCCGGCGTGGCACAGGAACTGGTGCAGCTGGCAGAGTACTGGTACTACGGCTTCGGCAGCTTCGAGCAAGTGTCGCTCGGCGGCACGCTCGTCCCCATGGCCGACTATCTGGACCGCTGGAACACCGTCGGAGCCTCGGGTGCCGTCTATGGCATCCTGCTCTCCTTCGGCATGACGTTCCCCGAGGAGTGCCCATCAAGGCCAAGTACTTCGTCATGGGCTATGCCGTCATCGAGCTTCTCTCGGCGCTCTCGCAGAAGGGCGACGGCGTGGCACACATGGCTCACCTGGGCGGCATGCTCGTGGGCTTCCTGCTACTCCTCTACTGGCGCGGCGGAGGCGGCAAGAGCGGAGGCGGCGGCTACCGGAACTACGGGCGTGACGACAGCTCGTGGGACGGCTTCCGCAGCTGGTTCACCTCGCTGGGCAGCAGACTCTCCGCCTTGTGGAAGAAGAAGGAGCCGCACATCGACGTCACCTACGGCGGGCAGTACAGCCGCGAGACGGCCTATCGCCAACAGAAGAAACAAGAGGAAGAGGAACTCAACCGCATCCTGGACAAGATAAAGAAGAGCGGCTACAGTCAGCTCACCGACGAGGAGAAGCGCCGCCTCTTCGACATGAGCAAGAAGTAAGAGCGCCCGTCCCCATCCTTCCGCGAAGAAGGGAGGGGAGAAGAAACAATCTGCATGAGCAAGAAAGAAAGCAAAAAAGCCGCCCTCCGCGGAGGAAGGTTAGAGAAGGGCCTCAAGCGCATATCGGTCAGCCTTATCCTGGGTGCCAACATCTGCACCACGTTGCTGCTGTGGCTGTGCGTGGCCCTCACCTTCGTCTCGCCCGACGTCATCCCGCGCCTCTCGCTCCTGACGCTCGCCTTCCCCGTCTTCCTTGTCGTCGAAGTGCTCTTCGTGCTGTTCTGGCTCATCTTCTATGCCCGGCTCGCCTGGGTGCCTGTCGTCGGACTGCTCGTCGTGGGCGGCTACATCCTCGACTACTCTCCCATGCGTCTGGCAGGCGACACCGACGGCACCGACAGCACCCTGACCGTCATCTCCTACAATGTGGGCGGCATGTCGGACAAGGAGAAACGCACCGAGCTCTTGGACTACCTCCGCACGGCAGACGCCGACATCGTCTGTCTGCAAGAGGTCTCCACCCATTTCCTCAAGAACCATCAGAAGTGGCTCGACTCCACGTCCTACCACACCCTGCAGGCCGGCAGCCTGGCCTTCCTCTCCCACCATCCCTTCCTGAGCGATACCATCCGCATCAGCTTCCCCACCCGCAGCAACAGCAGCGTTGCCTGCTGGATAGACCTCGGCGGCGACAGCCTGCTCGTCATCAACAATCACCTGGAGAGCAACCATCTGAGCGAGGAAGAGAAGAGCGAGTATGCCCACACCATCACCGACCCTCACCGCCAGACCATCAAGAGCAGTTCGCGCATGCTCGTGGGCAAGTTGAGCGAAGCGGCAGGCTATCGCGGCGCACAGGCCGACAGCGTCTGCACCTTCGTCGACCGCCATGCCGGCCACCCCGCCATTGTCTGCGGCGACTTCAACGAGACCCCTGTCTCCTACGTCTACCAGCAGTTCGACCGTCGCCTCGTGTCGGCCTATCGCGAAGCAGGCGTCGGCCCAGGTTTTTCTTACTCCCGACGCTCCTTCCCGGTGCGCATCGACCACCTCTTTCACTCCCCTCATTGGACGTGCACCTCATACCGCATCGATCGCACCATTTCGGTCTCCGACCACTACCCGCTCATCGTCCGTTTGCGGAAAAAAGTGCAATAAAACTCCTTTTGTGCGGAAAAAAGTGGCAAAATCTCTTTTGTTTCAAGAAAAAAGCGTATCTTTGCACGCTATAATGCCCAAAACGAATAAAAACAAACAAAACATTAAATAAAATTATTAACAATGCAAAACAAAGGATTTGTAAAGGTTTTCGCGCTCCTGCTTACGCTGGTGTGCATCTTTTACCTGAGTTTCTCCGTTGTGACAAGTCACTACGAGAGCAAGGCTGAGGCTATCGCACAGACTGACGGCCAGGAAGCTGCCGACCGTTATCTGGACACCCTGCTCAACAAGAAGGTGTACTGCAACGTATGGACTCTGAAGGAGTGCCGCGAGATGGGCATCGGCCTGGGTCTCGACCTCAAGGGCGGTATGAATGTCATTCTCGAGGTAAGCGTGCCTGATGTCGTCAAGGCATTGGCCGACCACAAGGAGGAGACCGACGAAAACTTCCGCAAGGCTGTAGAGCAGGCAACAACCGCTGCTCAGGCTAGTCAGAGTGATTTTATTACCTTATTTATTAAGAACTACAAGGAATTGGAGCCCAACAAGGCTCTGGCCGAGCTCTTTGCCACACAGCAGCTGCGCGACAAGGTGACCACCAAGAGCACCGATGCAGAGGTGGAGCGCGTGCTCCGCGCCGAGGTGAAGAGTGCCATCGACAACTCGTACAACGTGCTTCGCACACGTATCGACCGTTTCGGTGTGGTTCAGCCCAACATCCAGGCCCTCGAAGGCCAGGAGGGTCGCATCATGGTCGAAATGCCCGGCGTGAAGGAGCCCGAGCGCGTGCGTAAGCTCTTGCAGGGCAGCGCCAACCTCGAGTTCTGGGAGACCTACAATGCACAGGAGATTACTCCTTTCCTCATTAACCTCGACGCCAAGCTTGCTGCCGCACTGAGCACCATCGAAGATGAGGCTCCTGCCGACACAGCAACTGTCGTTGCACATACCGACGAGCAGAAGGTTGAAGCACCTGCCGACACCGCTAAGGCAACAGCCGACCTGGCTTCTGCCGTAGCCGACAAGGATGTCGATGCCACTCAGAACATGTCTGCTGCCGACATCGAGAAGGCTCACAAGCAGAATCCCCTGCTCAGCCGCTTGAACCACAGATATGCCTATGGTTGCGTGGTAGGCGTTGCCAGCAAGCGCGACATGGACGCCATCGACGAACTGCTTGCTTCTCCCGAGGCAAAGGAAGTTCTTCCCTCTGACCTCCGCCTCAAGTGGGGCGTGAAGGGCATGGGCGAAGGTGCCAACGCAAACATCTATGAGCTCTATGCCATCAAGGTTACGGAGCGCAACGGCCGTGCTCCCCTCGAGGGCGACGTTGTGACCGATGCCAGCGACTCTTTCGACCAGCGCGGTATGCCTTGCGTCAGCATGAAGATGAACGTCGACGGTGCACGCCGCTGGGCAGCCCTCACCAAGGCTAACCTCAAGCGTAGCGTCGCCATCGTGCTCGACGACAATGTATACAGTGCTCCCACCGTACAGAGCGAGATTACCGGTGGTAACTCCGAGATTACGGGTCACTTCACAGCAGAGGACACCCGCGACCTGGCCAACGTGCTGAAGTCCGGTAAGATGCCCGCTCCTGCCAAGATTGTGAGCGAGGAGATTGTAGGTCCCTCTCTGGGTGCCGAGTCCATCCGCCAGGGTATCTGGAGCTGCGTCATCGCCTTCATTATCCTCATGGTCTACATGATCACGATGTATGGCTTCATTCCTGGAATGGTTGCCAACGGTGCTCTTATCCTGAACCTCTTCTTCACCATCGGTGTCCTGACCAGTTTCCAGGCAGCCCTGACCATGAGCGGTATCGCCGGTATGGTGCTGTCGTTGGGTATGGCCGTCGATGCCAACGTGCTCATCTACGAGCGCACGAAGGAAGAGATGAAGGCCGGCAAGAAGGTGCGCGAGGCACTGGCTGCCGGTTACAGCAACGCCTTCAGCGCCATCTTCGACTCGAACCTGACGTCCGTCATCACGGCTATCATCCTCTACTACTTCGGTACAGGACCCATCCGCGGCTTCGCCACCACGTTGCTCATCGGTATCTGCGTCAGCTTCTTCACCGCTGTGTTCCTCACACGCGTCGTGTACACACAGGTTATGGATAAGGACAAGTGGCTCGGCCTGACCTTCCGTACGGCCATCGGCGACAAGATTTCCTTCCAGAATCCTGCCTACAAGTTCATGAATGCCTACAAGCGTAGCTTCACCATCTTCGGCGTGTTGGCAATCCTCAGCGTTGTCTTCATGTTCACACGCGGCTTCAGCAAGAGCATCGACTTCACCGGCGGTCGCAACTTCGTTGTGCTGTTCGAGAATCAGGTGCAGCCCGAGACCGTTCGTGGTCTGCTGGCCGAGGCATTCCCCGAAAGCAACACCAGCGCCATCGCTCTGGGCACCGAGGGCAAGACCGTCCGTATCTCTACGAACTATCGCATTGAAGAGGACGGCATCGAGGTGGACAGCGAGATTGAAGAGAAGCTCTTCAACACCCTGAAGGGCGGCGGTCTGCTGGCAGGCGACCTCACCTTGGAGAACTTCATCAACCGCGACGAGCGTGCCGGCGGCTCCATCATCAGCAGCCAGAAGGTAGGTCCTTCCGTAGCATCCGACATCACGAAGGGTGCCATCTGGAGCGTCATCCTCGCCTTCATCGCCATCTTCGTCTACATCTTCATCCGCTTCCGCAACCTGTCATTCTCCTTCGGTGCCATCACCGCACTGTTTGTCGACATCATCCTCATCCTGGGAATGTACAGCATGTGCTGGGGCTGGATGCCCTTCTCGCTCGAGATAGACCAGACGTTCATCGGTGCCGTGCTGACCGCTATCGGTTATTCTATCAACGATAAGGTGGTTGTCTTCGACCGCATCCGCGAGTTCCTCCGCCTGCACCCGAAGCGCGACAAGCAGGACCTCTTCAATGCTTCGCTGAACAGCACCCTGAACCGTACCATCAACACCTCTGTCTCTACGTTCATCGTACTGGCAGTCATCTTCTGCCTCGGCGGTAACAGCATCCGCTCGTTCGCCTTCGCTATGATTCTGGGTGTCATCTTCGGTACGCTCTCGTCCATCTTCGTGGCAGCTCCCACAGCCTACCTCACACATGGCAAGACCATCGTGGAAGGTGCAGAAGAGAAGAAGTAAGAACCAGGAATCCGACGGGGACTGACCCCGACAGATGCTCCTATATAGAGAGAAGGACGTGTGTCAAAGACTTTTGGCACACGTCCTTCTTTGTTTTTCGACACGTGGTTGGTTCGGAGACCCCCTCCAAACCTCCCCGAGGGGAGGCGTCCTTCGCTGCGACATCCACTCCCCCGCGGGGGAGACGGAAGGGGGCGCTTCCGGAAGCGCCCCGTGCTTATTCCGGAAGCGCCTAGCGCTTATTTTGGAAGCGCACGGAGCTTTTTGTCCCGCCGCAGGGGGTGAGAAGTCAGAATCTGTTTCGTTTCCTTTGTCATTTCGAATTTTATCTGTAACTTTGCAGAAAGAAAATACAGACAGACATGGCAAAAGAAGCGCTCACACCGATGATGAAACAGTTCTACGACCTCAAGGCCAAGCACCCCGAGGCGCTTCTGCTGTTCCGTTGCGGCGACTTCTACGAGACGTATGCCGACGATGCTGTCATCGCAGCCGAGATACTGGGCATCACCCTGACGCGGCGCAACAACGGCAAGACGGGCGCCGTCGAGAGCATCGCCATGGCCGGCTTCCCCTATCATGCACTCGACACCTACCTGCCGAAGCTCGTCAGGGCAGGCAAACGTGTGGCCATCTGCGACCAGCTCGAAGACCCGAAGATGACGAAGACGCTCGTCAAGCGCGGCATCACGGAACTCGTCACGCCCGGCGTCACCATGTCCGACACGGTGCTCAACCATCGCGAGAACAACTTCCTCTGCGCCATACACTTCGGCAGACAAGCCTGCGGCATGGCACTCCTCGACATCAGCACCGGCGAGTTCCTCGTCACGGAAGGCACAACCGACTACGTCGACAAGCTCATGTCCTCCTTCGCCCCCAAGGAAGTGCTCTACGAGCGCGGCAAGAAAGGCATGTTCGAAGGGTCGTTCGGCACACGCTACGTCACCTTCGAGCTCGACGACTGGGCCTTCACCGAGCAGACCGCCCGACAGAAACTCCTGCGCCACTTCGAGGTGACCAGCCTGAAGGGCTTCGGCGTAGAGCACATGACGAGCGCAGTGGTGGCGGCAGGTGTCATCCTGCAGTACTTGGAGATGACGCAGCATCAGCAGCTCGGACACATCACCACGCTGCGCCGCATCGAGGAGGACCGCTACGTCCGCCTCGACAAGTTCACGGTGCGCAACCTCGAACTGGTGGGCAGCATGAACGAAGGCGGCATCTCGCTCCTCGACATCATCGACCGCACCGTCACCCCCATGGGCGCCCGCATGCTCCACCGATGGATGCTCTTCCCCCTGAAGGACCCCGTGGAGATAGGGAAACGTCAGGACGTCGTGGAGTACTTCTTCCGCGACCCCGACCTCCGCGACGCTGTGTTGGAACGGCTCCGTACGGTGGGCGACCTGGAACGCATCATATCGAAGGTCAGCGCACGGCGCGTCACACCGCGCGACGTCGTACAGCTCCGCATCGCCCTGCAGGCCGTGGAGCCCATCAAACAGATGTGTCTCACCTCCGACGACCACACGCTCCACGACATCGGACAGCGGCTCGACCTCTGTGCCGACATACGCGACCGCATCGCCCGCGAAGTGCGGCCCGACCCGCCACTGCTCACTACCGGCGGCGGCATCATCATGGAAGGCATCAACAGCGAACTGGACGAACTGCGACACATCGCCTACCAGGGGAAGAGCTACCTGCTCGAAATGCAGCAACGCGAAATAGAGAAGACCGGCATACAGAGCCTGAAGATAGGCTACAACAACGTCTTCGGCTACTACCTCGAGGTGCGCAACACCTATCGCGACCAAGTGCCGGCAGACTGGATACGCAAGCAGACGCTCACACAGGCCGAACGATACATCACGCAGGAGCTCAAGGAGTACGAGGACAAGATAATGGGTGCCGAGGAACGCATCTTCAGCCTCGAGGCCATGCTCTTCGACCAGCTCATCACAGCCCTCGCAGCCTACGTCACACCCATCCAGCGCGATGCGTCGCTCCTGGCACAGCTCGACTGCCTTCTCTCCTTTGCTCAGAGCGCCCAGGAAAACAGATACATACGTCCCATCGTGGACGACAGCGATGCCATCGACATACATGGCGGCCGGCATCCCGTCATCGAGAAGCAGCTCCCCGTGGGCGAACGCTACATCCCCAACGACGTCTTCCTCGACACACAGACACAGCAAATCATCATCATCACCGGACCGAACATGGCCGGTAAGAGCGCTCTGCTCCGCCAGACGGCACTCATCACCCTGCTGGCTCAAATGGGCAGCTTCGTGCCGGCCGAGCGGGCACGTATCGGTTACGTGGACAAGATCTTCACCCGCGTCGGGGCCAGCGACAACATCAGCATCGGCGAGAGCACCTTCATGGTGGAGATGAACGAGGCGGCCAGCATCCTGAACAACCTCTCGGAGCGCAGTCTGGTGCTCTTCGACGAACTGGGTCGCGGCACAAGCACCTACGACGGCATCTCCATCGCATGGGCCATCGTGGAGTACATCCACGAGAGCAACAAGGGCCGCGCCCGCACGCTTTTCGCCACACACTACCACGAACTGAACGAGATGGAACGCAGCTTCCAGCGCATCAAGAACTTCAATGTCAGCGTCAAGGAAGTCGACGGGAAGGTCATCTTCCTGCGCAAGCTCGAGCGAGGCGGCTCGGAACACAGCTTCGGCATACACGTGGCCAAGATAGCCGGCATGCCTCGCGTCATCGTCCAGCGTGCAGGAACGATTCTCGAGCAACTCGAAGGCTCCACGAGTCACAAGGACCTGGCCGGCCGCATCAAGACCGGCACCGACTCCGAGAAAGGTG
The DNA here is from genome assembly GCA_902799985.1 of uncultured Bacteroidales bacterium. GTDB lineage: Bacteria > Bacteroidota > Bacteroidia > Bacteroidales > Bacteroidaceae > Physcousia. The sequence continues at coordinate 49,074 of CADCCR010000011.1, forward strand.
TGCAGATGAACTTCTTCCAGCTCGACGACCCCGTCCTCTGTCAGATTCGCGACGAAATCCTCGGCCTCGACATCAACAACCTCACTCCCCTCGAAGCCCTCAGCAAGCTCAACGACATCAAGAAGCTGGTGAAAGGGAAATAACTAAATACGTCAAGACACCAAACTTCACACGTCAAATTCATTGCACATACATGTAAATGCAATTGCACATACATGTAGATGCAATTGCACATACATGTAAATGCAAACAATATGACTCAGGAAATTGACTTGGAAAGCCGCATACAAAGGGCGGTGGAGCTGTTCATGCAGGGCTACGGCTGCTGCCAGAGTGTGCTGTGCGCCTTTGCGGACCGCTACGGACTGGACGAAGAGATGGCGCTCAGGATTAGTGCCGGCTTCGGTGGCGGTGTGGGACGGATGCGCATGATGTGCGGCACGTGCTCGGCTTTGGTGATTCTGGCGGGCTTGGAGAAAGGCCAGACCCGTGGCGACGACCGCGAGGGGAAGGCTGCCTGCTATCAGCTCGTGCGCCAACTCCTCGAGACGTTCCGCCAGAGGAACGGCAGCATCATCTGTGCAGAACTGTTGCAGATGAACGGCCTTAAAGCGGAGACAAACACTTCGCAGCCCGACGAGCGCAACGCCGAATACTACCGCGTGCGGCCTTGTGCCCGCAAGGTGGAGAGCGCGGCGCGTGTCTTTGCCGAGTGGATTGCCTCCGATTCCAACCGGAGCGAAACTTTGTAGCACGCCAACATGCGGTGGTCTGTTCTCCTTTTGCTATGGCTCTTCCCTCTTGTTGAAGCTATGGCTCAGAACTCCTCCCCTTTGGTGGAGGCTGGGAGAGGGGCTTCGTGGGACGACTTTGTCGAGGAATATCTGAGCGACGAGGAACGGGCTGACGACGAGGACCTGCAGCTGCATCTGCAAGACCTCAAGGAACTTTCCGAACACCCCCTGAACATCAACACGGCAACCGTAGAGGACCTTCTGCAGTTGCCGTTCCTGTCTGAGGCACAGATAGAACAGATACATGCCTACATCTACCTGCACGGACAGATGCAGACGCTCTCGGAACTGCGACTGGTGCCGCTCATCGACGATGCGACACGCCGCTGGCTCTCCCTCTTCGCCTATGCCGGGACGGAGCAACACGAGGACCGCCGCTTCCTGGGCCGCCTGCATCACGACATCTCGTCGCGCCTCGACGTGCCCCTCTACTACCGCATGGGACAGCAGCGGGCCGACGGTTACAGGGGCGATGCGCTCTATCATCGCCTGCGCTACACGCTCTCCGACGGCCGGCACCTGCAGGCGGGACTGCGCATAGAGAAGGATGCAGGCGAACGCTTCTACGACAGCTACGGCGCCTACGCCATGCTGCAGGATGTGGGACCGCTGCAGAAGGCCGTCGTAGGCGACTACCGCATCGGCTTCGGCGAAGGGCTGGTGATGGGCGGTTCGACGTGGCACAGCAAGTCGACACCGCCGCTGAAGGTGCAGGGTGGACTGCGACCGATGACGGGCATGGACGAGGTGAACTTCCTGCGCGGCGCGGCTGTGACGTTCTCGCTGGGCAGACATGTCAGTCTGAGCGCGTTCGGTTCCTATCGCAAGCGCGATGCTACGCTGACCGACGAGGGCGAGGTGCAGACCTTGCGCACAGACGGTTATCACCGGACAGCATCGGAATGGGACAGGAGGCGGAACGTGGGCAGCACCATGCTGGGCGGCAACATCGCCTGGCAGGGCAGCGGCTTCCACCTGGGAGCCACAGGCTACTGGCAGCAGTTCAGCCGCTCCCTCAACCCCGGCACGCAGCAGTATCGTGCCATTTATCCCAAAGGAAAGACCTTCGGCACGGCAGGCGTGAACTATGGCTACACGCGCTACCGCATCGCACTGGCCGGCGAGACGGCCTACAGCACAGCCGGCGGGGGCATGGCCACCGTGAACCGCATCTCGTGGACCCCAAGCCGACGCTACACGCTCTCCGTCGTGCAACGCTTCTTCTCCTATAACTATTATTCCTTCTACGGCAGCACCTTGAGCGAGAACAGCTCGCCGCAGAACGAGAGCGGCGTGCTCGTACACCTGCAAGCCGAGCCGCTGGCGGGACTCTCGCTGACGGCCTATGCCGATTTCTTCCACAATCCCTGGCCGCGCTACCGCATGACGCACAGCAGCACCGGCCAGGACTTCATGCTGCAAGGCACGTATGCCCTCTCCCGAAGGCAGACCATCATGGCACGATATCAGTTGAAGCGCAAGGAGAACGGCGACCGCATGGAGCCGCACCACCGCGTGAAGTTGCAGTGGACCTGCGAAGCATCCGGCCGTTGGCGCCTGCAGACGACGGGTTCCTTCCACAGCGTGCTGGGCTGCAAAGGCTTCCTCCTGAGCCAAAACGCCCGTTTCATCGTAAAAAAACCGGGCTTGACCCTCAACGGACAGCTCGGATACTTCCACACCGACGACTACGCGAGCCGCATCTACGTCCAGCATCCTGCACTCTTCAGCAGCGTCTCGTCGGCCTCCTACTACGGGCACGGCATGCTGGGCGTCGCCACGTGCCGCTGGCAAAGCAAGAACAGACGTTGGATGCTCGAAGGGCGTTACAGTCTGCTCCGCTACTTCGACCGCGACGAGCAGGGCACAGGTCTGCAGGCCATCATGAGCGCCTGGAAGAACGACATCTCCGTGCAGTTCCGCATAAGGATATAGTGTGAACAAGAAGACACGGCGTGCGCTTCTGCCGGAAGCGCCGTTCGTGCGGATTTGAAATCCGCACGCTTGAATATAGGGATTTATAATCCCGCAACTCTTTTTGCCGCATTTCAAATGCTTATATCCAATGCTGTCGGATTGCAAATCCGACAGAACATTACAAGAAGCGCCCCGTGCTTATTTTGGAAGCGCGGATTGCAAATCCGACAGAACATTACAAGAAGCGCCCCGTACTTATTTCGGAAGCGCTAGGCGCTTATTCCGGAAGCACAGGGCGCTTATTTTGGAAGCGCACGCCGTGTCTGTATGAAGTCAGTGGCGTGTTGGCCTCTTTGTCCTGGACTTTTGACGGTTTCCCTTCGACGTTGCGTTGAGGGGAATGAGCAGTGTGGTGATGCTCCTCTCGGGGAGTCCGACCTCGATGATGCCGTCGGAGGTGATGCCGACGTTGCCAATCGGCTCCATCGACTCGGTTTCGCTGGAGCGCCAGGCCTGGATGCCGCCATTCACGTCAGCCCCCAACAGACTGATGTGGTGGGTGCTTGGCTCCTTGTCGCCCAGCAGGACGACGGTCAGCGTGTCGGCTTCGGGATTGATGGCAGCCAGCGACTGTCCGTTCCGGCTCTCCACGATGTGGTAGCCCTGACGGATGAATCGCGTGAAGTGCTGGCGGACGTAGAAGTTCTTCACCTTGCGGTAAGTGCCTCGGGCAAAGTTGCCCTGGACGAGGCACCATTGGTCGCCGTACTCCTCCACGTACTGCCAGTCCAGCCAGGCCGAGGGCCTGATGTCGCGCATGTCGTCGATGAGGCGCTGAGCCATGTTCAGGTTGCCCTCGATGCCTCTGCCGCCGCTGCCCGACTCGCTCATCCAGACCTCTTTGCCAGCGTTCCGGGCCAGGTCGCCCACCTTGCGTCGCGTGTCCCTGTCGGCCGAATAAGTGTGGGTGTTCCACTGCCCAATCAGGTCGATGGCGCCGCTCCGGAGGTACTCCTTCAGCACCGCGAGGCTGTGCTTGGTGCACGTCTCGTCGCTTGCGCTGATGATGGTGCGCAGACCGCTCTCCTTCAGGATGGGAGCCAGCACACGCAGGAATGCCACCTGGCTTGTGGCGTCGAAGTGGCAACCCTCCTGCGAGCCCGACCGATACCAGTAGTCCGTGGTGGGTTCGTTGAAGGGCTCCAGCGTCTTGAACTCAATGCCGTACGTGTCGCGATAGTGCAGACATACGTCGACAAGATAGCGTGCGAAGTCCTCGTAGCAGTCGGTGCGCAGATTGTCCGTCCGGGCATCCTGGTGCCCCGCCGCACAGCCGCTGACGGTCATCCACCAGGGCGGACTGTTCGAGAAGGCTTCGAAGATGGCGTCCGGACGCTTCTCCTTTATCTTGAGCATGATGCGTCGCTGGGCAGAATCGCGTTCCCATCGGTACGGGCCTCCGCGTTCGTCCTGGAATCCCTCCATTTCGGCTCGCAGACCTTTCCCCTTTCCCATGTGGTGGACGTCGCAGTTCGTCCACTCGGGGTCGTCGCCTCCACCGATGTTGTAGCGGAAGATGTTCCAGTTCAGTCCGTCGGGGCTGACCATCCAGTCAATGAGTTGGTCGATGCTTTCCTCGTCCCATTTGCCGCACATATTGGCCCACCAGCACAGGCTCACGCCCCATCCCTCCACCGTTTGGCGGCGGGCATCGACGTCCACAGCGTACTCATGCCGGTGCTGAGCCGTTGCGGTCAGAACCGTCATGAAGAGGGCGATTGCCAGGGAGCCGGAGCCTTTCATGTGTCAAGGCTTGGGGTTCAGCGTTTCTCGGCCAACGCCTTGCAGTACTTCCCGCCGAACATGCAGTAGAGTCCGAGCACGACGAAGGGGATAGAGAGCAGTTGGCCCATGTTCAGGAGCATGCCGCTTTCGAAGTCCACCTGGTTCTCCTTGGTGTACTCGATGAAGATGCGGCTCAGGAAGATCATGAAGAGGCAGAGCCCGAAGAAGAAGCCTGTGCCCACTTTCTGCGGGTAGCGGCGGTACAAAATCCAGCTGATGACGAAGAATATGGCGTAGCAGATGGCCTCGTAGAGCTGTCCGGGATGGCGCGGAAGCTGGTCGACGCGCTCGAAGATGAACGCCCAGGGCACGTCGGTCGGTCGGCCGATAATCTCGGAATTCATCAGGTTGCCGATGCGGATGGCACAGGCGCAGACAGGAGTGACAATGCCGACGTTGTCCAGCACGTGCATGATGTTGAGCTTCACGTGGCGGGCATAGAGCCAGAGGGCAAGCATCAGTCCCAGCGTACCGCCGTGACTGGCAAGGCCTTCGTAGCCGGTGTACGTCCAGCCCTTCCCGGGTATGTTGCGGGCAGGCAGTATCATCTCGATGGGGTGCGACAGGTAGTAGCCGGGCTCGTAGAACAGACAATGTCCCAGACGCGCACCGATGAGGATGCCCAGGAAGCAGTACAGGAACATCGGGTCGAACTTCTCTTCGGCAATCTTCTGCTGCCGGTAGAGCATGTGCATCAGCAGATAGACGCTCATCAAGCCGACTGCCCAGCACAGCGAGTACCAGCGAATGGCAAAGAAACCCAGGTCGAGGGCAATGATGTCGGGGTTCCAAGTGATGAATTGGAATTGCATTTCAAATTAAAGATTAAGGATTAAAGATTAAAGATTAAGGCTTGATTGTCTTGTAGGTGTGTTTCTGTTTAATTAATGTTTAAAGCTTTTGTTGTGATGGGCTGTAGTCGCCATTGTCTATTATTGATTTGTGTAAAGCAGACAGCTGTCTGTTAATAGGTATAATCTGGCTTTCTAATTCTTTTAGTTGCTCTTCGCTAATATAGTTCTCGTCCTGCGACAGCTCTAACTCGCACATAACTTCATTAAGTGAACCAAAGGCAATTTGTATAAAATGCGCCTTCTCTTTGGCAGAGAAGCGTCCGAATCCTTCAGCGATATTAATCGGGATTGACATGACAGCTCGCCGGAGCTGGTCGCACAGACCATATCGCTCATCAGCAGGGAAGGTTTTAATAAGCTTACACACAGCATGAGACAATGCTTTTGCTCGCTTGTAAACCTCTAACTTCCGATAGTAAAACTCTTCCATCCTGCAATGGACTTTAGATACAAACAGCTTTAATCCTTAATCTTTAATCTTTAATCCTTTTCAACGCTACACGTTGAAACGGAAATGCATGATGTCGCCGTCCTGCACCACATAGTCCTTGCCTTCCACACTCATCTTGCCTGCTTCGCGGACGGCAGCCTCGCTACCATATTTAATATAGTCCTCGTACTTGATGACTTCGGCGCGGATGAAGCCCTTCTCGAAGTCGGTGTGGATGACGCCGGCACACTGCGGGGCCTTCCATCCGCGGCGGAACGTCCAGGCCTTCACCTCCATCTCGCCTGCCGTGATGAACGTCTGCAGGGTGAGAAGATGGTAGATGGATTTGATGAGGCGGTTGCAGCCGCTCTCCGTTAGGCCCATGTCTTCGAGGAACATCTGCTTCTCCTCGTAGGTCTCCAGCTCGGCGATGTCGGCTTCGGTCTGTGCCGAGATAATCATCATCTCAGCATCCTCGCCGGCGATGGCCTGCTTGACGGCTTCGGTATAGGCGTTGCCTGTGGCGGCAGAGGCGTCGTCGACATTGCAGACGTAGAGCACAGGTTTCGTGGTGAGCAGGAAGAGACTGTTGGCAGCCGCCAGTTCGTCCTCGGTCTCGAAGCTGACGCTCCGGGCACTGAGGCCTTTGCTGAGGGCGTCCTGATAGCGGAGCAGGACGTCGAGCTCCACTTTGGCCTGCTTGTCGCCGCCCACGCGTGCCTGCTTCTCCACCTTCTTGATGCGGTTCTCTATCGTTTCGAGGTCCTTGATTTGCAGCTCGGCGTCGATGATTTCCTTGTCGCGGACGGGGTCCACGCTGCCGTCGACGTGCACGATACCGTCGTTGTCGAAGCAGCGGAGCACGTGGATGATGGCATCGCACTCGCGGATGTTGGCCAGGAACTGGTTGCCCAGTCCTTCGCCTTTGCTGGCTCCCTTCACGAGTCCGGCAATGTCGACAATGTCGCAGACGGCGGGCACGATGCGTCCCGGATGCACGAGTTCGGCAAGGCGGGTCAGTCTTTCGTCTGGCACAGTGACTTGTCCGAGCTGGGCATCAATGGTGCAGAAGGGGAAATTGGCAGCCTGAGCTTTCGCGCTCGACAGGCAGTTGAAGAGGGTCGACTTGCCGACATTGGGCAGTCCTACTATTCCGGCTTTCATTGTTTCAATTCATAATTCATAATTCACAATTCATAATTACAATCCCGCTGCCGAGGTGCGATTAGAAATCGTTAAAGTCGTCGTTCTTTGCAGGCTGGATGGCGATGCACTCCATCTCGATGAGCCAGGCGGGACGGCAGACGGGGGCCAGGGTGAAGACGGTGGGGACGGCAGGATACTTCTCGCTGAACATGCGGCTGACGGCTTCGTAGTCGGCTCCGTCGCGCAGGTAGACGATTATCTGTGCTGCGTTGTCCATCGTCATGCCGGCCTCGGCAAGCAGTGCCTCGACGTTCTCCCACATGCGGTGCGTCTGCTTCTCTATGTCGCCGGTGTGCATCACTTCGCCGTGGTTGTTGATGCTGGCTGTGCCGGAGATGAAGGCATGGTTGCGGTCGCCGAAGCGGAGGAGTGTGCCGCGCTCGAAGGTGACACCGTATTCGCTGGTGCGGTTCAGGTGGCTGGCGGCGTAGAGGTAGCGCTGTTGCTCAGGCTTGAAGCCGGTCAGGGCATAGCAGCCAAGCTGTATGAGCGCCTTGGGGTTGGAGGGGTTGCCGCCGATGCCTGTCGAGGCGATGTAGTGCGTCTCGGGTGTGAGTCCGTGCATGGCGAAGTTCTCCCAACGGGCTACGACGAGGCCTTTGTACTGTGTATCGACGTCGCGCACGAAGAACCAGGTGCGGATGCAGTTGTCCTCCAGGGTGGCATGGTAGTCGGCGAGGAGCTGTTCGTACTCTTCGAGCAATGTCGTTGTCTGCACGTAGCTGGTGCCGTCGCTGGTGGTCATGCCCATCGTCCAGATGTGCTGATAGCCGTTGTGACGCACGACGGTGGAGCGCAGGCCGTCGGACACGGGAAGCACCTCTGTGCCTTGCTGCAGGTAAATCCACAGTGCCACTTTGCTGCCGTCGAGTGGCGGCTGCTGTATGTATGAGACGGTGCAGGCATCGTCCTGCTCCATGATGGGTTGCTGATTGGTGGCGTCGGAGAGGAAGTAGCGTTTGAAGACGGGCTTGGCCCCCTTCATCTCCTCTGTTTCCGCCAGGATTGCCTCTGCCCGGCAAAGGCGGTGGTATTGTCCGAGGAAGAATTCGCCGCGCGGCTCAACGCGCAGCATGGCGTGCCATTCTGCCACCTTGCCCTCCGGGGCAAACGTGGACAGTTCTATGCTGACACCGAGCTCTTCCAAGGTTATTTTCTTGTATTGCATGTCGTATTGTGTGTTATAGTGTGCAAAGTTACGAAAAAAAATCAGAATGTGAGGTTGTATGCTATAAAAATTATCTTCTTTCAAGGGAACAGCGACACTTTCCTCCGTGTCGGGCGCCCTGAGCTTATCCCAGAAGCGCCCCGTGCTTATTTCGGAAGCGCCTCGCGCTTATCTCGGAAGCGCAGGGCGCTTATTTTGGAAGCGCAGGCAGGATATGCCGGAGCTAAGGTTTGAGTTGCTCTATCCACTGGTCGATGAGGGCGGACACCTCCTCGAGGTTCGTCTTGAACTGACTGCTGAGGATTTCCGTGTGGTTGTGCGAGAGCAGGTCTTCGCCGCCTTCCCTCAGGATGAGATGGAGGAGCGAAGCCTCTGCATTGCCGCTCTCCACGCGCATGTAGCCCGTGCGGCGTGTGCTGGGCACGTCCACCAGTGCGGCATAGGCATTGCCTTCGGTCAGGGTGAGACCTGCTGCCGAACGTCCGTTGGCACCGTGGCACTGGATGCAGGCGCGGTTGAAGAGTCCCATCTGCAGCACGCCGGTCTGTCCCACATCGACCTGCCCGAGGTCGAGACGAATCGTGTCGCGTGTGCCGTAGTCCCGGTAGTCGTTCATGTTGATGGTGGCCAGCGTGATGATACGCTTGCGCAAGGAGTTGGTCAGGGCCAGCTCCACGGTCTGCACATCGTCCGAGAGATTGGAGAGGGTGATGCTGAGGGGTGTGCCGTTGCCTATCGTGGCGGGCAGTGCACGTTGCACCTGGGCAAACTTGCTGTCGGCGGTGAAGCCGGCCACGGCCAGTGTGTAGTCGGTGCCGTCCCACTCCCCGATGCCGCTCACCCGTGCCGTCAGCTCCACGGTGTAGCCTTTCTCGTCGACCGTATAGACCTTCTCCGCGATGTCGCCGCTGTCGCAGGACGCGAGCGCGACACAGCAACAGACAATATATATATAATAATGTATGGACTTCATAGGTGTTGTTTTTCTCTCGTTCTGACGTTCCGGTGGCGTAATGTTCTTCCGTTCCGTGGGCGTAATGTTCTGGTCTTCTGGCGTTATAACGTTATAATGTCATATCGTTATCACGAGCGCCAGGATGTTTTTATGCGCGCCGGGATGTTATCACGCACATCGGGATGTCATTGCGAGCCTTTCGATTTCAGAAACTATACTGCAGCTGTATGGTGGCAGCGTGCGTGCTGATGCCCAGGTCGTCGTTGTCGCGGTCGAGCTGAGTGGCGTGTCCGTAGCGTCCCGTGAACTGGTACATGGCCGAAAGCTTCAGGTTGCACTTGTTCACGTAGTAGTTCACGACGGCAGCCGGCATGTTCAGGATGCCGTCCTTGCCCGAACCGTTGCGGTCCAGGAAGTCGTAGCGCAGACCGGCCTGAATGCTTCTCGTGAAGAAGTAGCCCACCTGAGCGTAGGCTCCCCAGTAGTTGAACGCCTGGTCTATCTTCTGCCGGTCCGTGAAGCTGACGTGCATCCAGTAGCCTTCGGCGGCAGCGTACCAGCGTCCGTAGAGCATGCTCCATTCCAGGCCGAGGCGCGTGTCGTTGGTGCTTTCGCTCTCGCTCTCCACGTTGATGCCTCCGCTCAGGCCGAACAGCATGTGCCGCCCTTGGAGCATGTGGCTGTTGCCTTGCGTGGCAGGCATATTGCCCCAAGGCATGAAGGTGAGCCGGCCGGCATAGAGCAGCGAGGGGATGTGTGCATCGTCGGAAAGGGTCTTCGTGGCTGTGTTCACGCCGCTGCCGGTGCCATTCCACAGTCCCACCTCGTAGCCCATCATCCAGCTGTTCTCCTTGCGGTTCAGCTTGGCTTTGCCATGGAACTGGAAGCCCAGGTCGAAGCCCGTGCCGATGGTGGGAGTCACGGCGTTGAGGCTATAGGGCATGATGGTGGAGGCCGTCAGCGAAGTGGGCAGGGTGGGGAAGAGCGTCTCGCCCAGCGTGGTGAGGTAGGCATGGAAGAACGGCGTCTTGAACTTGCCGGCACGGAAGCGAGCGGCAGGCGACAGACGGTAGTCCACCCAGGCCTGCTGCAGGACGTTGCCGCCCGTGGCAGCCGCATTGATGCTCAGGTTGTAGTCGAGCCGCCCGAAGGTAGTGCCCGTGAAGCCCAGGATGGCGTAGGGCATCGAGAAGCCCGAGTTCGCCACATTGTCCTGGTTGTAGGCCTTGTCCAGTCCCTCGTCGTCGTAATAGTGGAACTGTCCCCTTGTCTGCAGGAAGAGGTATGGCTTGAAGATGAAGCGTCCGTCGCGCGACTGGAGCGTGAAGCCGCGGTCGTCGGCAATGCCCAGCACGCCGTTCTCCATGTCGATGCGGTCCGTCTGTTGCTGCAGGTCGGCACTCTGCAGGTTGTACTTCTCGAAGGTGATGCCCTTGCCTTTCGCAGGAGCAGGATTCTCTTTCTCGTTCTCCTCTGCCCATGTCGGCATGGCGAGGAGGGTTGCTAATAGCAGTATGTATGTCTTTTTCATAAAAGAAATTATGAATTATGAATTAATAATTATGAATTGCTTAGAGGCTCTCCAGGAACTTGACGAGTGCCGAGCGGTCGTCCTTCGTCATGCTGGCAAAGATGTTCTTGCTGGCTTCGCCTTCGCCGCCGTGCCACATGATGGCTTCGGTCAGGTTGCGGGCGCGGCCGTCGTGCAGGAAATAGGTGTGGGCATTGACCTTCTCCTGCAGTCCGATGCCCCAGAGCGGCGTGGTGCGCCACTCGTTGCCGCGTGCCAGACCGCTGACATAATTGTCGTTCAGGCCGACGCCCATCAGTTCGCTGCCCATATCGTGGAGCAGGTAGTCGCTGTAGGGATGAATGGTTTGTCCGCCCAGCCACGGGAGCTCTGTGCCATTGAGAAGCGTTGCGCCGCGAGGACGGGTGTGGAGCGTGGTGACGTGGCAAAGGTGACACTTCGCCTCGTAGAACTTCTGTTCGCCGATGCTGACCAGCTCCCGCTCCGTAATGGTGCGTCCCTGGTAGGCTGCCGGCTGTCGCGTGCTGCCCAGGCGCCGTGCCGGCACACCCAGTCCGTGCAGGTAGAAGTCCACGTCCTCCATGTCTTCGGTTGTGACGTCGAGCTGGTCGTAGAGCAATCCCATCATGGAACCTTCCTGCATCTGCGTTTGTCCTTCGCAAATCTTCTCCGGGTAGCGGCTGTTCGTGGCGCCCATGTCGGAGGAGAAGCCCAGCTCAACCGTCAGGTCGGCGTGCTGTGCCTTGTTGCCCGACAGACCGAGTTGCCGGATGCCGCGCTCGACGATGTAGTTGCAGCGGCCGCTGATGCCGTACTCCGGGTAGTTCGACTTCGCCGCAAGCTGTTCTATCTCGTTGCGGTCGAGGGCCATCATCTGTCCCATGCCGACGTGCCGCAAGGGGATGCGCACCGTGCAGAAGAGGTCCTCGGGCCTGATGTCTTCGTCCGTATCGCGGTACTTCGGCTTGTACCAGTCCGTGATGGTGTACTCGGGATAGGCCAGGCTGTACGTCTCCCCGTCGGGGAACGCGAACTGCTGCTCGTGCCAGCGGCATTCCAGTTTGCCTTCGGCGCTCACACCATAGATGCTCTGGTCGTGGAGCACGCGCCCGTAGTTCTGGAAGAAGGCGCCGTTCTTGCGGGTGATATATACCAGCATGGAGCTGAAACCGTAGGCGCCTGAACCATAGACAGGCGTGCCGTCGGGGTCGGTGCCGGTCTGCGTCCAGAGTGCAGGCTTCGTGCGTCCGGCATTGCGGTGGCACGAGCCGCAGGAGTAGCCGGCATAGACAGGACCGAGACCCGCCTTTTGCGTCAGCACATCGTCGTAGAGGCCGTCGCCGTTGATGAAGCGTCGCGAGTTGGCCTTCACGTTCTCCACCCACGGTGCATCCGTGTCGTAGGCGAACGAAGAGTTGACGAAGACCGTGCTGCTGCCTGCGCTCAGGGCATAGCCGCTGGGCACGCTGAAGTCTTCGGCAGTAAAGCAATCATCCTCCTTGTCGCAGGCGGCAAGGAGGAAGAGAGCAAGGAACAATATGTTCTTGTTCATGATGTATGGTGTTATGGAACTTATGTGTCCTATGGGGCCAATGGGTCTTATAGACCTTATGGGTGCTATAGGACCGGTAGGAGTCAGGGGGTTGATGGGTTTATTTGTTTCCAACTGTTCTGGGCTGTCCGTTCTTGAAGAGCAGGAACTCCAGGGTGTGGAAGCCACGGATGCTTTGTGCCTCGGCTATCTCTTCGGCGTGCTTGCTCATGTTGCCGTTCTCGTCCTCGCCTTCAAACTCGCCGTCCCATTCCATGCCCGAGAAGTCGCCGCTGGAGAGGACGTTCTTGATGGCATCCTGGTCGAGTGGCCATGAGTCCATGTTCGGGTCGAGGCCAAGCTCGTCGACGGGACCGAAGAGGAACGCCTCGCTCGATTCCCAGGGCTGACGAGCTGCCATCCAAGCCTTTGCCGCAGCTTCGAAGGTTGAGGTGGAGGGGTTTGCCTTCAACTGCTGCACGGTATTGTGCAGGTTGGCGTTCGCTGTGGCCAGGTCTCTGTAGGTGGGCAGCACGACGACGTCAACGTAGTCGGCCACGATGTTCCTCAGCTCTTCCTCGTTATCGAAGTTCTCCACTTCAGCCTTGAGCGTTCGGAGCACGCTCTTCAGCCTGTCGCATGCCTCCATAGCGGTGAGGACGGTGGGGTTGCCGATGTGGTTGCGGAAGGGTGCAGCCATGCCTTCGATGGCAACAATGGCAGCAACGATGCGGTCGTTGACGTCCTTGGCAAGTTCCGCCTGTGCGTTCTTCGAGAGGTAGGCGGCAATGCTGTGCTGGCCTTGCTTGCCGTTGTAGGTGCAGAAGAATGCGTTCTGGATGGAGCGGATGTTGTTGGCGTAGTCCTGGATGGAGTGGTAGCTGTACCATGACTCGACGGCGTAGACGGCTTCGGTGTAAAGCTTGTTCTCCCACTTGTCGCGCGGGTCGCCTATCTTGCTCTCGCCCACTTCGTTGGCAATGTCGATGCAGCCGTCCAGTATCTGCTCGATGCAGTCGTTGTAGCTGTGGTAGGCTCCCTTTGCCTCCTTGAAGGTTGTCTGGAATGCTTCGTCGCCGTTCAGGCCTTCGTTCCATGCCTTGTAGAGCGTCTCGGCATCGTTCTTCAGGTGCGAGGAAACGGCTTCCGCATAGTTGCCCCAGTTGGCTTGGTAGCGCGGGTCGTTGTAGTCGGCGTCGGTCTCGTTGATGGTGACGCGCGGGTCGCTGGTGCCTTCGGGCATTGTTGTTACATCGGGGTCGACGATGTTGTTGTTGTCGTCGTCGTTCTTGCTGCAGGAAGTGACGGTAGCGGCAAGGGCCATGAGGCCAAGGATAAAGATGTTCTTTTTCATGTTATTGTTTTTTAGTGTTATGTATGTTCGGTTTATTCGGACAGTCTTTTCAGCTCGTCCAGCTGTTGTTGCATTTCTGCGAGGCGTTGCTGCATGTCGTGCAGGTCGGTTTCCTTTGCTGCTCTCTTGGCAGCGCGGTTTTCGCGGATGCGTGCTGCTGTGCGGTCGGTGAAGAACCAGCCTGTGAAAGCTACGCCCAGGGCGAACTCATTCTCGCTGTTGTAACGGCCTCCGCCTATGCGACGCGTGGTGTAGTCGGCCTTGATGATAACCCAGGGAATGGGACGATAGTTGAGTCCGGCCGTCCACATGGAAGTCTTGAGGCGTGCGTCCATCGTTTGCATGGCTTCGCCAACCTCCTGTGCGTTGTAGTATTCATAGCGTACGAAGGGGATGATGTCCGGCATCTTCCAGGCGGAGAGGATGTTCCTGAGGCGCAGACCGCCCTCGATGCCGTAGCTGACGGCCTTGCTTGCTATGGGAGCCGTCTTGCTGTAGGGGCTGGCATTGCTCTGGCGGCGGTTGCGGGCGCTGAGCTGCGTGGAGTTGCCCACCTTGCCGCTGAGGATGTTGCCGCGCACGATGCCGTAGCGATGCTGGTACTGAGCGTCGACGCTCCACAAGTTGACCGGGACGTCGAAGCTATAGGTGGTGGGCTTGTCGGCATTCGAGGCAGCGTTCTGGACGTGGTACCAGCTTGCACCGAGACGCAGGCCGGGCACGCCGGTATAGTTGATGCGGGCCACGTAGCCGGGCGACGTGAAGTTGTCCACCTCAAAGAAGCCTTGCTTGCCTTTCTTCACCCAGTTGTTGCGGTCGAAGCCGTTCGCATTGAGTCCTGCCACAATCTGTGCCTCCCAATTGAAGGAAGCCCAGCGGCGACCCACCTGTCCGAAGAAGCTGAGGCCCGTCTCGTGCCATGTGTTGGGGATGATGCTTGTCTCGCCTTCGGGGCGCACCGTGCCGAAGAAGTTAATGGGTTCGTGGTGCGCATTGTTCAGTCCGACGGGCACAATGAAGTGTCCCGCGCGTACATTAAAATACTGGTTGAGGTGGTAGGTGAGGTGGAACTGTTCGATGGCCACCTCGCCGCCCTTCTCCACTTCTGTCTCGTATTCGCCGTTCTCCGAGTTCTCTATCTCGTAGGCCGAGCCAGTGCCTCCGCTCTCGAACTCCACCTCCAGGCCGATGTTCCAGTGGCGTCCGAACTTATAGTCGCCGGCCAGTACGAATCGCGGAATGGCGATGGTGTTGCGATGCAAGCGCGTGTTGCCCTCGCTGCCGCCGTAGAAGCGGTTGGTGCCGTAGTCCTTGAAGGCGGCCACCACCTCGCCGTAGCCGCCGATGCGGTAGCGCTGGTAGGAGTCAATCTCGGTGGAGTCGGTGTTCCATTGTGCCGAAGCTGTGCCGGCTGAAAGCAGCAGAAGTGCTGCAAGAAGAGTTCTGTTCATAGCTTTTTTTCTTTTTCTAGGCTTTACTAGGCTTTTCTAGGTTCTCCTAGGCTCTCCTAGGTTTTCCTAGGTTTTCCTAGATTCTCCTAGGCCTTCCTAGTCTTTCTTGTTTTTTTCGGCGGCAAAGGTACGACGAGTTTCCGATTCCTGCAATACGCAAAAAATATGAAATTGCCATGTCGAGGAGCTTTCCGCCATACTTAAAAATGATGAAAATCGCCCTCCGGAGTGAATAAAAGTGGCAAAGTGTAAGTGAAAAAAGGGCAAATATGTGTACCTTTGCAGAAAAAAGAAACGGGTGCTTCAGCACTCCGTTTCCACTAAAACAGCTGACCTATGACCGAGAAATACCACGAATCAGACCCCATGAGCGACGTCATCAGCGACGACTACCGCATTCTGCAAATCATCAGCCGCTTCGGCATCCGGCTCGGCTTCGGCGACCAAACCGTAGGTGCCACCTGCCGTGCTGCCGGTGTAGACACCAACACGTTCCTCACTGTCGTCAACTACGTGAAGGATGCCGCCCATGCCCGCATCAGCGAAATGGCCGAACAGATCGACCTTCCGGCACTCATCGCCTACCTGAAGAATTCGCACAGCTACTTCGTGGACTTCCGTCTGCCGGGCATACGTCGCAAGCTCCTACAGGCACTCGACCTGACGGCCGGCAACCGCATCCCCATGCTTATCCTGCGTTTCTACGACGAATACGCCCAGGAGGTGGAGCGCCACATGACGTTCGAGAACACTCATGTGCATCCCTACGTCGAGACCCTTCTGCAAGGGAACCTGCCGGCCGAGACGTTTGCCGAGATAGAGGAACAGTACGACGAACAGCATGCCAGCATAGAGAAAAGCCTGTCCGAGCTCAAGAGCATCATCGTGAAGTACTACCCCAGCGACAATAACGCCTCGCTCATGGGGGAGGTACTCATGGATATCTTCATGACGGACGAGGACCTCCACAGCCATTGCCACATGGAGGACACGCTCTTTGCCGAGTGCATCCGCCGCCTGGAGCACGACGTGCGCAGTCACGGCGGAAAGGTTGTGCAGGAGGAACAGGAGGAGAAGACCGAATCGGCACAGACCAGCGACCTGAGCGAGCGCGAGAAGGAAATCATCGTGCAGGTGGTGAAGGGCCTTTCCAACAAGGAGATAGCCGAGGCGCTCTTCATCTCTGTCAACACCGTGATGACGCATCGACGCAACATCAGCCGCAAACTGCAAATACGTTCAGCAGCCGGTCTGACCATCTATGCCATCGTCAACGGCCTTGTCAACCTCGATGACGTCCAGCTCTGACCTCCGCCGGAACACAGCATGAAACGCCAACCGGCCTGCGCTAAACCCTTCATCGACTTGCGCTAAACCCTTCATCGGCTTGCGCTAAACTACTCATCTGCCTGCGCTAAGCCCCTCATCGGCTTGCGCTAAACCCTTCATCGGCTTGCGCTAAACCTCTCATCAGCTTGCGCTAAAATTTCTCACCTTGCGGTACAAAATTTGTTGTCGCGCAGTATAAAATTTGTTGTCGCGTGCCACAAAACTATTTCCAAGGCTTTGAAATATATTTCCAAGGCACTAAAATATATTTCCAAGCCTTTGAAATAAATTTCCAAGCCACTGAAAAAGTTTTGTTCCGTGGCGTGTGGGAATTGTCTCCCCAAAGCAAGAGATTTGTGTCCGCGAGGAGAAGAAAAAGCTTCACCGGCGAGAAGAAATAGTGTCCGCGGGGCGGGGGAATAGACTCCGTAAAGTAGGAGATTTGTGTTCGCGGGGCGGGGGAAATGAGTCCGCGGGGCGGGAGGAGAAGGTCAGGGCGTGATGGTGACGGTGCGCGAGCCGTCGTCGTCGGCTTCGATGCGGACGCTGACGGTTTCCTCGGGGAGCAGCGGCTCCACCAGCTCGGGCCATTCGATGAAGCAGGGCGAGCCGCTGTAGAAGTATTCCTCGCAGCCGATGTCGCAGGCCTCGCCGAGGTTCTTGATGCGGTAGAAGTCGAAGTGGAAGACGGTGCCTTCCTGCCGCGTCTTGTATTCGTTGACGATGGCAAAGGTGGGCGATGTGACGACGTCCTCCACGCCCAGGGCCTCGCAGATGGCCTTGATGAAGGTTGTCTTGCCGGCTCCCATCTTGCCGTAGAAGGCAAAGACTTTCCTGTCGCCCATCAGTTCGACAAACTGCTTGGCTGCCGAGCCGATGCCGTCGACAGAAGATATGATTATCTGTGCCATTACGTTTCTTCCTTATTATTAATCTTTAATTTTTAATTCTTAATTCTTAATC
>CADCCR010000012.1 GCA_902799985.1 uncultured Bacteroidales bacterium
CGCGGCCTGAACATATTGACAGGCTGGATGTGCATATAGTGATGAATGACATCCCCAACAGTCTCAGTATGGTCGCACTTCAACACGAAGTGCGTATCTTCCTCCCTGCAATAATGGATGTATCGATCGGCGGGCAGACATAACCGAGGTAATTCCCATCTCGCATCTGCTCAGCATAGGGCCGAGGAAGACGTTAAGTTTTTCATTACCGTATTTAATCAGAATTTGTTTGAATACAATTAAATAGCTGTTATCGGTATGAAATGTCACGCTCATGATGCCATTTCGTGCACAAATATACGAAATTTTACGATAACTTCCATCATGCGAGGCATTTTTATTTGAACAAAAGGTATGTTTTATATGCGCAGAATGGTTTGACAGGCATCTGCGGGGCGGCAGCAGGTACAGAGGAAGCTTTTTGTGCATTCAGACAATAGGCTGGGACAAAATGCGGCGACATGCGTAAAAACAGAAATAATTACGACTTCGAAGGACTAATTAGAATAAAATGTCGTATATTTGCATCGTGTTTCGTTGAGACACAAGTCACGGATAAAATGTAAACTAACAGATATGAGAATGAGAAAAAGATTTCTATGGATGTTGACCGCCATCCTGACTTGCGGTCTTACGATAATCTCCTGCTCGAACGACGATGAGACAGGTCCGACGAAGGATGAAGTGGAAGCACAACTTTCTAAGATGACGTTGCGTGAGAAAGTGGGGCAGATGTTCTTTGTCCGCATGGAAACGCTTGATACCACCATTCATTGGAACGCCTATTCTGACCTTATGGAGAATCCTATCCTCGAGGTGAACAAAACGATGCGCGATGTGAACGAGAACTATCCCGTGGGCGGACTCATCCTTTATGCGTGGAATATCGATGACGAGACACAGCTCTCGAAGTTAATCTCTCAGATAAGGGCTTTGAACGGAAATCCCCTGCTCTGCATCGACGAGGAAGGCGGTCGCGTGGCCCGCATCGCCAACAATCCCAATTTCAACGTGAAGAAGTATGAGTCGATGGCGGCCATCGGTGCTACGGGCGACCCGAAGAATGCCTACGAATGCGGCAACACCATCGGCAGCTATTTGAAACGCTACGGTTTTGATATCGACTTTGCGCCAGTTGCCGATGTGAATACCAATCCGGAGAACATTATTATTGGTCCTCGCGCCTTCAGCGATAAGCCTGAGGTGGCTGCTACAATGGTGACCAACTATCTGCAAGGCCTGAAGGATGCTGGCGTCACAGGTTGCATCAAGCACTTCCCCGGCCATGGTGACACGAAAGCCGATACACACTACGGTTACGCATCGACACAGAAGACGTGGTCCGAGATGATGGATTGTGAGATGGTGACCTTCAAGGCTGGCATTAAATGGGGCTGCCAGTTGATTATGACGGCTCATATCGGTGCACCGAAAGTCACGGGTTCAGACATTCCCAGCACGATGTCTCCCGTTATCCTGCAAGACAAGCTGCGTGGCGAGCTGGGCTACCAGAACATCATCATCACCGACGGCATGGAGATGGGAGCCATCACTCAGCAGTACTCCAGCGCTGAGGCTGCCGTGAGCAGCATCCAGGCGGGTGTTGACATTGTGCTGGGTCCGAAGAATCTTGTCGAGGCCTTCGATGCCGTCATCGATGCCGTCAACAAAGGCACCATCAGCGAAGAACGTATCAACCAGAGCGTCCGCCGAATACTGAAGTTGAAACAAGTAAGATAAGGCTTTCAATCCTGTTGCTCTTGCTGGATAATGTTGTCGACCGTCATGGGAAAGCACATGTCCCCGACATCGGCGAACTGGCATTCACGGCATCGAGCCCCGTGCTTATTCCGGAAGCGCCCCGTGCTTATCCCGGAAGCGCCTTGCGCTTATCTCCGAAGCGCCCTGCGCTTATTCCCGAATCGCCTCGTGCTTATCTCAGAAGCGCAAAATACTCTTCACTCATCATGTTTGGCCTTAACAGTCAGTAAATCAGCTGATAATACCCTGACGAGTGCCTGATGACCTCGTCAGGCACTCGTCAGGGTATAAACCAATGAAAAACAGCGTATTCCGCCCAAAACATGATGAGTGAAGAGTAAAAATGCTTCGCTGGTAACTTTAACTCGTGTTATTTCACACAGAAAGTTGTTTTTTTACATCTAAAAGCACGAAAAATACGAAGGGCTACGCCCATATATTTTTATATTGCTGTCCGGTAAACTTATTTCATCATCTCCTGAACCCTCCTACCATCGGCATTTAGAACAAATTGTGATTGGCAGGCGGTTCTTCGGCTAAAGCCTCAGGCGCAGGCGGAGCAGGCCGAATTTACCGGACAGCAATTTATTCATATAGCAGGTACTTCTCTCTCTTCTGCTTGAACTCTTCCACCTCGTCCTTCCAGCGGGCCCGGATTTCTGCTTCGCTGCGGCCTTCTGCTATCATTTCGCGGACGTAGGTCTGGCCCAGCAGCTTGTCGAAGAAGGAAGTGAAGAACCCGTCCGCCTTCCCTTCAGCCTTTAGGCACCGATAGGCATCGATGACGTAGGCCAGGCTCATCTGCCCGCGCCATATCGAATCGTAGGGAAGGGTCGAGAGGTCCTGGCCGTAGCACTTCTCCCCGAGCAGTACGGGACGCGTGGCTCCCGGCATGCTCTGCGGGGTGAAGGTGTAGCTGTGGCATGCTTTCATCGAGGGGTGTCCGTACTGCTGAAAGGGCTTGTCCGTGCCGCGACCCATGCTGACGACTGTCCCCTCGAACGGGCAGAGCGAGGGGTAGAGGTAGATGGCCTGCATGTTGGGCAGGTTGGGCGATGGCGCTACAGGCAGGGTGTAGTGGGTCTGGTGGGTGTAGTTCAGACAAGGGATGACGGTCAGCTTGCACGTGTTGCCTTCGTTCAGCCACTTCTCGCCAACAGCCATGCGTGCCAGTTCGCCCAGCGTCATGCCGTGAACGACGGGGATGGGCAGGTATCCCACTCCGCTACGCAGCGACATGTCCAGAATCGGTCCGTCCACATAGTGCCCGTTGGGGTTCGGACGGTCCAGGATGATGACCTCCCGTCCGTATTTCGCACAGGCATCCATCAGGTGGCACATGGTCACGTAGTATGTGTAATAGCGCAGACCAACGTCCTGAATGTCAACCAGCAGCACGTCGAACAGACGCATGGCTTCCTCGCCGAGGTGCTTCTTACGGTTCTGCCCGTAGAGCGAAAGGATGGGGATGCCCGTCCGCTCGTCCACTTCGTCTGCCACTACGGCTCCTGCATCGGCACGGCCTCGGAAGCCATGTTCGGGCGAGAAGACGGCTGTCACCTTTGCGCCCTTCTCCACGAGCAGGTCCAGCACATGCCGGTGGTCTTCCCCTACAAGGCCCGTTTGGTTGCTGAACAACGCCACACGCTTTCCCTCGATAAGCGGCAGATAGAGCTCTGTCCGCTCGTCGCCCGTCACCACGCGCTCAGTCGTTTCAGCCTCGTCCCTCGGAGCCTGCCGATAGTCCTGACTGCCCTGTCCATCGCAGCCACGAGGGTAGCTATATGCCGGCAGGAGCGCTAATAGGAGTGCTATTATTCTTGTTCTCATCACTTGTTGTCTTGGCTTAAAGCTTCACGGCCCGTCCTGTCTTGGCACTTCGGATGGCAGCCTCGAGGATTTGCACGACGAGGACATTGTTCTCCAGGGCTGAGAGGTCCGATGGCTGTTCCTCTATCTCGCCGCGGACGAGGGCTTTCAGGTAGCGATAGGAGTCGTCATAAGGCGGCTGGAGCTTCGGCGCGCAGAACTCGCGGCCTTGCTTGCCATCGACGAGGAGCTGCATGCGGTTCCCGTTCCGTTGGTAGGCATAGCCTCGCGAACCATAGACGTACATGTCCTTGCGACCTGTTGGCCAGCACCACGAACCCATCACCTGAACCGTACAGCCGTCGTACTCAAGAAGTATCGTGGCATCGTCGTCAACCAAAGGATAGACCTCGGGCTTGTTGTGCTGCAGGACGGCATAGACGCTCTTGGGCTTCTCTCCGTTGAGCAGCCAAGTGGCGAGGTTGACGCCGTAGCAGCCGAAGTCGATGACAGCCCCGCCGCCGTTCTCCTTCGGGTCGGTGAGCCAGGAGAGGAACATCTGGTCGCAACCAATCTCCTTCGGACCTTCGTGCCCGTCGTAGACATCGATGCGATGGACTTTGCCGAACTGCCCACGCTCCACAAGATTCTTGACGTGATGGTTCGCAGCGTACCAAGTCGTCTCGTAGTTCGTCATAATCTTTATGCCGTACTTTCGGGCAAGCTGCTCCATGCGCAAGGCCTGCTTGTAGGTCGTGGCGAGCGGCTTCTCCACCATGACATGGATGCCTCGCGGAGCACAAGCCTCCACGGTGGCGGCATGATGCAGGATGCTGCCGTAATCGACCACCACCTCGGGCTTCTCCTTGTCGAGCATCTCGGCAAGCGAGGCATAGAACTTCTCCTTGGGCAGACGGCCGACAAGGTTGTTGTGGGCGCGGAAATCGTCGTTCTCCTCCGCCACGCCCACAATGACGAAGTCGCCACGATGCATGGCGTTGATGAGGTTCCAGAGGTGTCCGTGTGCCACGCCCGACACGCCGATGCGCAGCGGACCCTCAGCCTTCTGAGCCATCGCGCAAACAGAAAGCATCAAGCTCAGCAATAAAACAAGTTTCTTCATAAGGGTTTATTAGTTATTTCGTTATTTCGTTATTTCGTTATGACGTTATTTCGAAAAAAAATCATTAAATCGTAAATCCTTAAATTCTTAAATCCTTAAATTCAAAAGTCTTTTCCCACGAACTCTGCTTCCTTGCATATTGCGCCTTCCTTTGCCTTCGACGAAGGCTGGCGGAAATGATAGGAGACGCTGAAGACGATGTTTGGGTAAGTGGGGCGAACCCAGGTCTCGCTGCTCAGGAGCGAAGATGTGCGGAGGCTGTGGTAGCGGGCCGTATGGAAGATGTCGTGGGCCACGAGTCCCAGTTGCAGTTTGCCTTGGAGCAACGACTGGCGAACCGCAAGGTCGAAGTAGACGTAGGCCTTTTCCCAACCTTGCGTGAGGTGGTGTCCGCTCACGAAATGTCCGTCGAACTGCAAGGCCGTGTTCTTTGCCACACGGAAGTTGTTGATGCACCCCAACGTGCCAGTCGTGTTGTGTGTGCTGGTGCAACCTTCGTATGTGGCTCGGAAGTTGTGGAGCGACAGGTCGCCGTTTGCTGTGAGCTGCCACCATTTCGTGGGCTTCGTCGTGACTTGCACCTCCAGCCCTTTGCGCCAACCGTTGCCGGCGTTGATGATGCTGTCGAGCGTCACGCCTGCATCATAGGCACGACGGACATAATCGACCACGCCTGTTCGACGCCTTGCATAGATGGTTGCCACGAGCTGTGTCTTGCCAATCATCTTGCGCCACGAGAGTTCCATCGAATGTATGTACTCCGACTCAAGGTCAGGGTTGCCGATGATGCGCGTGTGATAGTCCTCGTAGGTGATGTAGGGCTCGAGCTTCCAGATGCCCGGGCGGTTCGTCCGACGCGAATAGCCAAGCGTAAAGGTGCCTGCCTTGTCGGTCGTGTAGGAAAGGTGAGCCGAGGGATAAAGCTCGGTGTAACGGCGATGGCGGCTGGTGATGGTGGGCAGGTCCATGTCGTCCTTGACGTGGTCAATGCGCAGCCCTGCGTCAAACATGAATGGCCCGAAGCGGTCGTTCACCTGAGCATAGCCGCTGTGCGTCTGCCTGCGGTAATAGAAGGGCGCATAGAGGTCGTCCTGCCAGATGAAGGCCTGCTGCGGAAGGTCCCAGTAGCAGATGCGGTAGTCGCCATGTTCGCTGTACGTCGTGTACTGATAGCCAAGTTCAAGGGTGCCGGTCTGTCGGTAATGTAACTTGTAGGAGAAGGCTCCGTCGCAGTCCCAATGATGCTCTGTCTCATAGCCTCGCGTACCCTCCTGTCGTGCCCCGTTCAGGTCGAACATGTTGCTCTCCGTGTATTCCTCCGAGAAGCGGTCGTAGCGGAAGCGATTAGAGACATTAATCTCGTCGCCCCGTTCGTTGAGTTTCCAAGTGTAGTCGATGGCTGTTTGAAAGAGGTATTTCGTCAACTTGTAGCGGTCGTGGCTGTCGAGCAGGTCAGGAGATTGGTTCGTCAGATAGGTCATGTCACCGCCTCTCGGGTTGATAGTTCTGCCGCCTTGCAAGTCAATATTGAAGCGATGCCAGCCGTTGTTGAATTCATATCCACCCTGTCCGATGAAGGTTCGGAAGTCGCGGAAGCGAGTGCCGTCGGCATAGGAAGTGACCCTTCCGTTCCCCCCTCCTTGGGAGGGGTTGGGGGAGGCTGTCTGTTTCTCCTGTTCGAACTGGCTCTTGTTGTGGATGTCGGAGCCTTGACCGCCTATATATATATTATGGTGTCCTGTGCGATAGTTGATTTTCGTGTCGAGCGAGAGGGTGCGCCAAGTCGAGACTGTGCCGTTTACGGCGATGTCCCAGCCGTCCGTCTCGCTTCGCTTGGTAACGATGTTGATGATGCCGACATCGCCGTCCGTCTTGTACTTGGCAGAAGGCGTGGTCAGAATCTCAATGTCCTTGATGCTGGCAGCACCAATCATCTGCAGCGCCTCGGTTCCCGAGAGGGGCGATGGCTTGCCGTCCACATAGACGAGAAACTCCTGGCTGCCGCGAAAGGAGAGGCTCCCGTCGGCATCCACTGTGACACCCGGCACTGCTCGAAGCACGTCAAGCGCCGTTCCGCCTTGGGCCGTAAGCACCTGCCCGGCATCAATGCGCTGGCGGTCCAGGCGGTAGCTGATGCGGCTGCGCTGTCCGTTGATGCTCACCTCGCGCATTATCGTAGTGTCGGAGGCTGCAGTCTGACCTTGTGCAGGCAGGCTTGCAAGCATCAAACCGACCAAATAGAGAATCATTCTTTGCTGTAAACGTGACATAAGGAACAACTTTTTACCTAAGTGCTTGCAAAGTTACACTTTTCTTGAAGAAAACGAAAGAGAATTGAGAAAGATTCGCTATCTTTGCAGGAAAAACATTCCCTGTATGACGAAGAAAAGTTCCATTCTCGGCATTTTGCTGCTTATTGTATGCTCTGCACAGGCAGAGCGCTATCCCTATCAGAATCCCAATCTCAGTCCGAAGGAACGTGCCCAGGACCTCTGCCAGCGGTTGACGCTGGAGGAGAAGGTGGGACTGATGATGAACCATTCCCGCGCCGTAGAACGCCTCGATGTGCCTGTCTTCCAGTGGTGGAGCGAGGCGCTGCATGGCGTGGGCCGCAACGGCAACGCCACGGTGTTCCCCATTCCGATGGCAATGGCGGCGACGTTCGACACGGTGCTTGTGGAACGCATCTTCACGGCTGTCAGCGACGAGGCACGCATCAAGAACAATCATTCGCATCGCCTCGGCACTCAGGGCGAGATGTACAAGAACCTCTCGTTCTGGACACCCAACATCAACATCTTCCGCGACCCGCGATGGGGACGCGGACAAGAGACCTACGGCGAAGACCCGTACCTGACGGCTGTGATGGGCAAGAGTGTGGTGCGAGGCTTGCAGGGACCTCAGGATGCTCCCTACCAGAAGTTGCTGGCCTGCGCCAAGCATTATGCCGTGCATAGCGGACCGGAGTGGAACCGTCACCGCTTCAATGCCGAGGACATCAAGTTGCGCGACCTTTACGAGACGTACCTCTACGCCTTCCGCGCCTTGGTGAAAGAGGCAAAGGTCAGCGAGGTGATGTGCGCCTACAACCGCTTCGAGGGCGAACCTTGCTGCGGCAGCAACCGCCTCCTGCAACAGATATTGCGCGAGGAATGGGGCTTCGACGGACTCGTGACCAGCGACTGCGGCGCTGTGGACGACTTCTGGATGGACCACGGACACCATTACAGCAAGGACAAGACCGAGGCGACGAGCCAGGCCGTCATAGCCGGAACGGACGTGGAGTGCGGCGGCAGCTATGGCAGTCTGCTGAATGGCGTTCGCGAGGGTCGCATCAAGGAGGAGACCATCAACAAGAGTCTCTGCCGATTGCTCGAGGCGCGCTTCCGCCTGGGCGACTTCGACGACCCGGCCATGGTGTCCTGGACGAAGATTCCCGACGACAGCCTCTGCTCGCCCCATCATGCTGCTCTGGCGCTGGAGGCAGCCCGCAAGAGCATCGTCCTGTTGCGAAACGAGAAGAACCTTCTGCCCCTATCGGAGAGCAAGACGCAGGCTCTCTGCATCATGGGACCGAATGCCGCGGACAGCGAAATGATGTGGGGCAACTACAACGGCTTCCCCCTGCATACAGTCACGATGGAAGAAGGCATCCGCAGCATCTGTCCTTCTGCCAAGCTCATCCCCTGGAAGAAGGATGTCCAGCAGCAAGAGGAGGCAGCAGCCGATGCAGAAACGGTTGTCTTTTGTGGCGGTATCTCGCCGAGACTCGAAGGAGAGGAGATGCCGGTTGACGAACCTGGTTTCAAGGGCGGCGACCGCACCATGATAGAGTTACCGCAGGCACAGCGCGACATACTGGCTGCGTTGCACAAGGCAGGCAAGCGTGTCATCCTCGTCCTCTGCTCGGGTAGTGCCATCGGACTTGTTCCCGAACAGCAGAGCACCGATGCCATCCTGCAAGCCTGGTATGGCGGACAGGCCGGCGGACAGGCTGTGGCAGAGGTTCTCTTCGGACGTGTCAACCCCAGCGGACGCCTGCCGGTGACGTTCTATCGCGATGTCGACCAGCTGCCCGACTTCGAGGACTACAACATGGAAGGCCATACCTACCGCTTCTTCCGTGGCGAGCCGCTCTATCCCTTTGGCTATGGTCTCAGCTACAGCCGCTTCGTCTATGGCAAGCCGCGCTTTGCCGACGGTCGACTTTCGCTCAGACTCACGAACAAGTCCGAGCGTACAGGCACAGAGACCGTGCTCGTCTACCTGACCAGGGAAGGCGATGCGGACGGTCCCATCCGTACGCTTCGTGCCGTTCACCGGGTGGATGTCGCAGCCGGCACCAGCACAGAGGTCAGCATCCCGTTGCCCGACAGCGCCTTTGAATGGTGGGACGTCAAGTCGAATGCCATGCGTGTCCTGCCTGGGCGCTACGTCATCCAGGTGGGCAATCAGCGTCTGCGCATCACGAAGTAATGCAACTATCAGAACAAAATAAATAGAATCCTATGGCAAATTACATCAAAAGTAGCCTTGAAGAGGGCGAGAAAATTATCTTCAACGGGCGGATGCACTGGTCGTCGGTGTTCTGCTATATGATGTGGGCCACGCTGTTCTGCCTGGGCGGAGTGGCAGCTTTCGTAGCCGCCTATTACTATTACCCCGAGCAGAAGACGGCCCTCAACTATGCCGGCATCGCTTTGCTGGTGCTGGCTTTCGTCGCGTGGATTGTGGGTCGCATCGTGCGCACCCGCACCGAGTTTGCCGTCACCGACACTCGTTTTGTCCAGAAGGACGGCATCTTCAACATCAAGATGACGGAGATTCCCCTGGCTCGCATCGAGACGGTCAACTTCTACCAGTCGCTGTGGCAGCGCATCATCGGAACAGGATGTGTGGAGTTGGTGGGCAGCGGCGGCACTTCGCACCAGGTGCATTGCATAGAGCATCCCATGAAGGTGCGCAAAATCATCTGTGCTGCCATCAAGAAGCCACAGGAGAAAGAACAGCTTAATCAGAACAGACAGAATAATCCGAGTAATCAGAGTCCTCAGAGCACTCCGAGTAATCAGAGTCCTCAGAACACTCCGACTATTCAGAACACTCCGAACAATGGAACAGCAGAGAACTGAAACACGCATAGCATTCGTTGACTGGATTCGCGTCATCGCTTGCTTCCTGGTCATGCTGGTGCATGCCAGCGAGAACTTCTATGGCGCCGACGACAGCGGCCTGGCTGGCAACATGTCGATGCTTGCCAACGATGCCAACCGCTTCTGGGTGGCCTTCTACGACGGAGCCCTGGGACGTGTCTCCGTACCCCTCTTTATGACCATCAGCGCTTTCCTGCTTGTGCCGATGAAGCCGGGCATGAGCATGACCGACTTCTATCGCCGGCGTTTCCTGCGCATCATGCCTCCGATGATTATCTTCATGCTCCTCTATTGCTTCCTGCCGCTGGCTTGGGGCGGCATGACGTGGGAGACATCGATGAACGACCTCTGCCGTCTGCCCTGGAACTTCCCGTCGATGGCCGGACATCTCTGGTTCATGTACCCCCTCATCAGCCTCTATCTGATAATTCCCGTCGTGTCGCCTTGGCTCGAGAAGGCAACGGCAAAGGAAGAACGTCTGTTCCTCTATATCTTTATCTTCTCCACGACAATGCCCTGGCTGCATCGCTTCGTGAGCGACGAACTGTGGGGCGAATGCTTCTGGAACGGCTTCCACGCCCTGTGGTACTGTTCCGGCTATCTTGGCTATCTGGTGCTGGCGCATTACATCCGCTATCATCTAAAGTGGAGCGACAGCAAGCGAACTGCCGTCGGCCTTGCATGTTTTATCGTTGGAGCGGCATTCACAGGGTGGAGCTTCTGGCTGAAAGGTGAGCCGGGCGTGGCCATCGAGACGCCTGCTTTGGAGTGGAGTTGGGAGTTCTGCACGCTGAACGTGCTGGTGGCAACCTATGGCCTCTTCCTTCTCTTCTCCACTATCCACAAGCCTGCACCGCGATTCATCACGTCGCTTGCCAAACTGAGCTTCGGCATGTACCTGATGCATCTGTTCTTCCTGGCTCCCATCGCAGTTTACTTCGTGAACGGCAACCAGGCAGAGCCGCTCATTCCCGTTTGGGCTGCCATTCCGGTCATCGCCGTGCTGAGCTTCATCTGCTGTGCCGTGACAACGAAGATTGTCTCCCTGCTGCCTGGCAGCAAGTGGATAGTGGGGTAGGAAGAGGTAATTCATAATTCACATTTCATAATTCATAATTAGGCAACGCCCTAAGTGCTGGCGAGGGAAGTAATGATGAATTGTTAGTTATGAATTGTGAAGTATAAGGAATTATGAAAGAAGAATTGCTGAAGCGCTCAGGTGAATTGCCTGTTTGGTCGATTGCCGATGCGGTGAGCCGGACGCTTCGGGAGCATCAGGCAGTTGTCGTCACAGCTCCGCCTGGTGCAGGCAAATCGACGTTGCTGCCCCTCACGCTCTTCTTTGATGCACCTGTCGCGGGAAAGATATTGATGCTCGAACCGCGACGGTTGGCAGCAAGGCAGATAGCGGAACGCATGGCGGAACTGCTCGGCGAACCTGTCGGCAAGACGGTGGGCTACCGCATCCGCTTCGAGACGCGTGTAAGCAAGGACACCAGAATAGAGGTCCTGACCGAAGGCATCTTGACACGAATGCTCGAGAGCGACCCGACGCTTGAGGGCGTGGGTGTTGTTATCTTCGACGAGTTCCACGAGAGGAGCCTTCATTCCGACCTCGCCTTGGCGCTCAGCAGACAGGCGCAGCAGATACTGCGCCCCGACCTGCGGCTTCTGGTGATGTCTGCCACAATTGATGCCTCGGCCATTTGTGAGGCGTTGCAGGCACCGCTTTTGGAGAGTCAAGGCCGAATGTACCCCGTCGAGATTCTGTATGCCAAGGAAGATACCGAGCGCCAGGACATGCCGCAGGCAGCAGCGAGCGCCGTCCGACGTGCCTTGCAGGAGCAGGAAGGTGACGTCCTTGTCTTCCTCCCCGGACAAAGCGAGATAATGCGATGCGCCGAGATGCTGCAAGAAAGTGTAGGAAAGGCTGTCTCGGTCTTCCCTCTCTATGGCAATCTCCTGCCGGCAGAGCAACGTCGCGCCATCATGCCGTCGGCAAAAGGAGAAAGGAAGGTTGTGCTCGCCACTCCGATTGCCGAGACTTCGCTCACCATCGAAGGCGTTCGCATCGTTATTGACAGCGGCTTGTGCCGAACCCTTGTCTTCGACCAACGCACGGGCTTGAGTCATCTCGAAACGGTGACCATCAGCATGGACATGGCGACGCAACGCATGGGTCGTGCCGGCCGTCTGGCTCCTGGCATCTGTTACCGCTTGTGGACGAAGACGGCTGAGCATCGCATGGCAGAACAACGGAAAGCAGAGATAGAATATGCCGACCTCGCACCGATGCTTCTCGACGTTGCTGCCTTTGGCGAACCGGATGCGTTGGCATTGCCTTGGCTGACGCCACCTCCTGTGCATGGACTTGCTGCCGCACGTCAGCTTTTGCTTTCACTTGGAGCCATCGACGAGAAGGGCATCATTACGCCCCTCGGCCGCCAGATGTCCGCGTTGCCTTGCCATCCGCGCATCTCCCGTATGATACTGCGTGCCTCGGCTCTCGGCGATGTGGCGCTCGCTTGCGACATTGCTGCCTTGCTCGAGGAGAAGGACCCCCTTGCGCAGAAAGAGAACGATGCGGACATGGCAGAACGTATCAGCCTGCTGCGGAGGGCCCGTCGGCACAAGAACCTCGCCCTGTTTGCACGCATAGCACAGGTGGCAGAGGCTTATCGGAGTATGATGAGGACAAAGGAGGACAATGCAGATGTGGCCACCGAAGCTGTAGGCCGACTCGTTGCTTACGCCTATCCCGAGCGTGTGGCGATGCAGATGGACAGGGCGGGACGCTATCGGCTTGCCAGTGGCGACGAGGTCCGGCTCGACCGGAGCGACCCTCTGTCTTCCTATCCTTGGCTTGCCATTGCGAAGAGCTTCTCGAATTCTTCCTTAAAGGGTGGAGAACAGAAGGCCTCTCCTTCAAGGGGAGGTTGGGGTGGCTCTGTCTTCCTTGCTGCGGCTGTGGAGCCGTCGGATTTGGAGGAGCTGGCTACTGAGCGCGACCATGTGGCATGGGACGCCGGACAAGACTGTCTGCTCATGCAACGCGAATGGCGCATCGGACGTCTCCTGCTGCGCTCCAAGCCTATCCACGATGCGCCGCGAGACTTGCAGGAGCGTGTGCTGTGCGATGCTGTGACGAAGAACGGCCTTAGCATGTTGTCGTGGAGCGATGATGTAAGTGCTTTGCAACGGCGTGTTGCGCAGATTGCTGCCTGGCATCCCGAATTGGACATCCCCGACCTTTCCACATCTCATCTTCTCGAGACGGCGCACGAATGGCTGCCTTTTTATCTTGATGATGCCGGGCATCTGCGCACGACAGGAACGGCACTTCGCAAAATCGACCTGTGCGGCGCGCTTTGGGCACTCATTCCCTACGACCTGCAGCAGCAGATAGAGCGTCTGGCTCCATCGCATATTGTTGTGCCCACGGGCAGTCGCATCCGTTTGGATTACCGTCAGGGTGCAGATGCTCCTGTGCTGAGCGTCCGCCTGCAGGAATGTTTTGGGATGAAGGAAACGCCTTGTGTTGACGATGGCCGTGTGCCCGTCCTGATGGAACTGCTTTCGCCGGGTTATAAGCCTGTGCAGTTGACGAGCGACCTTGGCAGCTTCTGGCAGAACACTTACTTCGAGGTGCGAGGCGAATTGCGCCGTCGCTACCCCAAGCATTACTGGCCGGACAATCCGTTGGAAGCAGAAGCCGTCAGGGGAACAAAGAAGAGGTAAATAGGTGAAAAGGTAAATAGGTGAAAAGGTAAAAAGGTGAAAAGGTAAAAAGGTGAAAAAGGGAAGTAAGTTGTTTTGCTTCTTTCTCCTTTTCACCTTCTTACTTTTTCACTCTTTCACCTTTTACCAGATGTCTTCCGGTACGTTGGGATTGTCGTAGATTTCCTTTGCGCAATATTCGATGAAGTCCATGTAGAACTCCTTGCGGTCGGAGTCAAGCACAGACTTGAGTCGGATGTAGTACGTTTCGTTGGGGTCGAGTGTCTGGCGGACGAAGATGTGACGTATGTTTTCGCGGTCGTTCCAGTCGCGTTCGGTTCCATCGTTTGAGTTGATGGACTTCGGTCCTTTCATGTAGCCGTTGTTGCGCATGTTCTTGTCGTGCTCCGCGTTGCTGTCGTCGTCGTTGGGGTCATCTAATACCCATCCCACTTCTTGTGCGGTGAGTGAGTTGCGGCAGTCTTTAGTCAAGTCGAGAGGAATGCCTGTGACGGGCAGCTGGTCGGGGTTGGTTCCGAAGTAGATCTGTGCGATGCCTCGGTTGCCGTTGGCCAGCACTTTGTAGCGCACCTCGTAGGTTCCGCGTCGTGGTACGGGAGGCAGCTTGAAGGTGACGTCGAAGCGTCCGACGGCTTTCATCTCGTCGCGATGCAGGTTGCACCAGTCGTCGTTCCATGCGTTGTAGTAGACGAAGTTCATGTCGGCGTTCTGCTGCATGTTCTCGAAGTAGTTGTATGTGCGCACGGTGTTGGGGATGTAAACGTGCTTGGAGTCTTCTCCGGTGGCTTTCTTCAGTCGGATGTCGTTGTTCATGGCTTCGGGGAAGAGGCTCATGCCGTCGAAGCGGATGCGGTTGCGCTGCAGGTCGTTGCGCACCTCGTCGTTGTAGGAGATGGGTGCGCCGATGGGGTAGACGACGCAGTTGGTCATGTCTTCGAGGATAGCCTTAGGCGAGTCGGCATCGACGAGGCTTCCCACCTTCTTGGGGTCGCAGCCGATTTCCTCGCCTGTGCCTTGTCGTCCGTTGTCGGTGATGGGGAAGCGGTTGATGTAGACGCCGTTGCTGGCTCCGCTTTCGATGAGCTTGAAGAGGCGACGCTTGCCCAGTGTGGTGTAGAACTCATAGACGGGGATGGAGTAGGTGAGCGGTCGGCTCATATTGTAGCCGTACTCGTTGATGTGGAAGACGAGCTTGCCCTTCGGTATGCGCATGGGCAGGATGTGGTAGGTGATCCATTGGTAGAGCAGGTTGTCCTCGCTCTCGTAGTTCTCGTCGGTGGTGAAATGGTCGTCTTCGCTGTACTGTTTGTTGTCGAGAATCCACTGTGTAATCTTCTTGAGCAGGTCGGGGTCGTTGGGGTCGATGCCTTGGCTTTGCCAGAAGTCGTCGGGTTCGGCAAAGATGGTGAAGCCGTAGAGGCGGTGTTTGGGTGCGTAGGCTATGTCGCCTTCGGCAAAGCCGTAGCTTGTCATGCCGACGAGGTTGGGAATCTGGTTCGTCTGGTAGAGCTCTTCATAGCGTTCGTCGCGTACGGCTTGGAGCGTGTCGAGCAGTCCGCATGCCTGTATGACGCGGAAGCATGCCAGGAAGTCGCCCTTCTTTTCGTCGAGGCTTGGCTGCTGTGATGTTCTTGGGCGCTATCACTTTGCCTATCTGGTGTATGATGCCGTTGATGGAGAGGATGTCGCGCTCTGTGCTGCTGATGGGGCAGTCCTTATTTATATAGATGCTGTCGGGCTCTTTGTCGACGTAGCGCACGGAGAGTTTCTCGTCGTTGAGGTTGGCCAGGATGAACTCATCGCCGCTCTTCTCGGGGAAGTCGTAGGTGTAGTAGAATGCCTCGGACTCGTCTCCTCCGTTGATGATGCTGTTGAAGACGATGACTTTGCGGATGGAGTCGAGCTTGTGCTGGTTGGGGAACGCGTCCCACGAAGCTCGGGGGATAAGGCCGTCCTCCACGAGGGTCTCCAGATAGTTCTGGATAGCTTCGTTTGTGGGCGCGAAGACGGTGAAGACGCCGCGTGCGCTGAGCAGCTGGCTTACCTTCGACTCGCTGATTTTGCTGATGTTCACCTGGCGGAGCAGGTCCACGTAGGAACTGTAGGCTTCGTGCTTCTCCAGGTAGCTCAGGATGGTTTCTTCCTTGAAGACATAGCGTGACGAGGTGTCGATGTTCTCCTTGCAGCTCCACATGCTGGCAAAGCCGACAGCGGCAAGAAGGAGCTTAAAAAAGGGTTTGATTCGTATCATAGTGGTATGTTTTTACTCCATTTTTGTGCAAAGTATGCCACAAAGTTACTATAAAAATCGATTCGAAGCAACAAATCTTCTGTTTTTTTTTGCAATCGTGCATATTTCCCTCTCATCTTTACAATATTCGCGTTGCAGGCACACAAATGTACCGCCGCAGGCAATAAACTCTGCAGCCCCTCGCGATAAAACTATTTCAGTGGCTTGGAAATATATTTCAAAGCCTTGGAAATATATTTTAGTGGTTTGGAAATATATTTTAGTGCCTTAGATTTTGTTTTGTCGCAGGGAATTCGTAACTTTGCAGGCAGCAGAGACATATTTTATGTCTTTAAGCGCAGAATATTCCATCATAAAGCACAGAAAAATGGCAAAGTACATCAAGAAAGAGATGCCCGACCTGAGCGGGAAGGGCAAGACGGGAGCATACTACCGTATGGCTACATTCAGCAATATCGGCACGAAGGAATTCATGGAGAAGTGCGCCAAGCACAGCGGCATATCGCAGAGCGCCATCATGGGTTCGCTGTCCATCGTGAGCGAAGAGCTCGCGCGCCAGCTGGCCGACGGCTACTCCGTGACAATCGACGGGCTGGGCACCTTCAGCACCAAGCTCGGCGTGAAGGAGACGAAGGAGCTCGACAACTTCGAGAAGGACGGGAAGAAGCGCAATGCCCAGAGCCTGGAGGTGTCGGGCATCGTCTACCGCGCAGACAAGAAGCTCGTCAGGATAACCAACCAGAACTGCACGCTGGAGAGGGCCGGAGAGCGTCGTCTGGCACGCTCGAAGTACTCCCCCGCCGAGCGGCTCGACTTGGCCAAGGAGTTCATGGCACAGAACGGCTTCATGCACGTCTACGACTATGTGAAGCTCACCGGCTTGTCCTACACCACCGCCTCGCTCGAGCTTCGCAACCTGGCCGACGACCCCGAGTCGGGCATCACCTCGCGCGGACAAAAGAGCGCCAAGCTCTACCTGCCCGCTCAGCCTGCACAGGAATAGAAGACTAACCATAACATAACAACCGTCTGCCTCCGCATCAGAGCGGAAAGGACAATTAACAAACAAAACACATGAAGAAAAAACTCTTCCCCGTCCTCGCTGCAATAGCAGCCGGACTCTGCCTGACCGCTTGCGGAAGCAAGACAGAAGCAGGCACACAGAGCGGTGACAGCCTCACCCTCTCAGGTCTCAACCCCGCTGACTTCGCCAGCGACTCCACAGCTCTCTACGTTCTCCGCAACCAGGCCGGCATGGAGGTGTGCTTCACTAACTTTGGCGGACGCATCGTCAGCATCATGGTGCCCGACAAGGATGGCAACATGACGGACGTCTGCCTCGGACACGACAACATCGCCGACTACGTGAAGTATGGTGCTGAAGGCTGCAACTTCGGCGCACTCATCGGACGCTATGGCAACCGCATCGCCAAAGGTCAGTTCACCCTCGACGGCGAGAACTACCAGCTCCCCATCAACAATGGTCCCAACAGCCTCCACGGAGGTGGCCCCATTGCCTTCCATAACCGCATCTGGCAGGCTAACCCCATCGACGAGCAGAACCTGGAGTTCTCCACCACAAGCCCCGATGGTGAAGACGGATATCCCGGCAACATCGACGTGAAGGTGACTTACACCCTCACCGACGACAACGCCCTGCAAATCATGTACACCGCCACAACCGACAAGACTACCGTGCTGAACCTGACCAACCACTGCTACTTCAACCTCAGCGGCGACCCCAGCAAGGACTGCCTCGACGAAGTCCTCCAGCTCGATGCCGACCAGTTCACGGCTGTTGACCCCGACGTGGCCGTCACAGGCGAAGTGCTCAGCGTAGAAGGCACACCCTTCGACTTCCGCACTCCCACAGCCATCGGCGAACGCATCGACGACGAAACAAGCGAACAAATCGTCAATGGTCACGGCTACGACCACAACTGGATTCTCAACGGCGCAGGCGAAGTCACCTCCGCTCCCCGTAGCTTCGGCACGCTCTACGACCCCAACAGCGGCATCCAGATGGAGATGTTCACCGACCAGCCCGGCGTACAGTTCTATGCAGGCAACTTCCTCGACGGCAGCTTCGTAGGCAAGAAAGGCGTGAGATACCCGCGTCGCAGCGCCTTCTGCTTCGAGACACAGCACTATCCCGACAGCCCCAACCATCCCGAATGGCCCAGCACGACACTCCGCCCAGGAGAGGTCTACCTGACATACACCATTTATAAGTTCACTACGAAGTAAACGCTGCTCTGCCGACAAACGCAGACATCAGCCTCGCTATACATTATATATAATATATAAGCGAATTGCACGAATCGCACTCGTTCCTTCTTATCCGGCAAACGGATAAAGGCGAATGAGTGCGATTCGTGCAATTCGCGGTTTGTGTGTTCGGCACCTATTCCTCCTCGGAGGGAGAAGCGTCTGCGGGTGAGTGCGGGTCTGGGAAGCGCTTGTCTCCGTTGCTGACTCGTTCTTCCCAGGGCTTGATGGTCTTTGCCTCGCCCGTGTGGTCGTCCTTTCGGACCCAGTAGCTACCTAATCCCATAGTCGTGTTGTTTTGGTTTCTGTGCACAAAGGTAAGACTATTTCTTCGTCCTTGCAAACAATAACGGCGAAAAATGCGTGAGCCGACCGAAAGTTGTGCCATCCGCGGCAAGCGATGCCCGCGGCAAGACCTCAGATGCATGCCTTCAGCATCTGCCTTGTCTTCTCGATGAGGGCGAAGACTTCCTCCTTCGTCTCGGCACGGAGCATGGCGATGCGCGTTTCGCGATAGTTGGGGATGCCCTTGAAGAGGGGCGTCGCGGCGAGGTGGCGCCGGACATGCATTATGCCGCAGAGCTCGGGATTCTTGCCGTTGGCGGCATAGGCAGGGTTCAGACAGGCCCGCTCGATGCTGATGTCGACCTGCCGGCGCAGGATGTCCACCTTCTCGTCGAGCGTGAAGGGTTGCTCCGGGTGCTTTATCTCATGGAAGATCCACGGGCGGCCAAAGGTGGCGCGACCTATCATCACGGCATCCACGCCATAGCGCTCGAAGGCCTGCTGCGCTTCTTCTGCCGAGGTGATGTCGCCGTTGCCGATGATAGGGATGTGCATGCGCGGGTTGGACTTCACCAGACCGATGTTCGTCCAATCGGCAGAACCGGTGTACATCTGCGAGCGTGTTCGGCCATGAATGGTGAGTGCCTGTATGCCGCAGTCCTGGAGCCTTTCGGCCAAGTCAACGATGAAGGGTGTGCCGTCGGGCAGGAAAAGATGCTTCTCGTCCCAGGCAAGGCGTGTCTTGACCGTGACAGGTGTGCCGGGAACGGCGTCCACCACAGCACGGGCGATGTCGAGCATGCCGGGTACGTTCTGCAGCATGCCAGCACCGGCACCCTTGCCTGCAACCTTCTTCACGGGGCAGCCGAAGTTGATGTCAAGCACGTCGGGGTGAGCTTGGTCCACCACGATGCGTGCCGCCTCGCGCATGGCATCCACGTCCTTGCCGTATATCTGTATGGCCACGGGGCGTTCCTCGGGACAGATCTGCAGCTTGAGCAGACTCTTGTTCACCATACGGATGAGGGCATCGCTCGAGACAAACTCCGAGTACACCATGGCGGCACCCATCTGTCGGCACAGCAAACGGAAGCCAATGTCGGTGACATCCTCCATCGGCGCCAGCAATACAGGGCGATAGCCAAGGTCGGTCTTGAAGTTCATGGCTTATGGTTGGCTTTGTCTGGCAGAAGCTTCATCGGCTCGTGGCATGGGGCCTGACCCCGTTGAGCAGAAGCTTCATCGGCTCGTGGCATGGGGCTGACCATGTCGACCTGAGGTCTCTTTGCCGGTTCCCCTCATGAAGTTGCGGGGCGTAGCCTAATTATGAATTATGAATTAAGAATTATGAATTGACTTGAATGCCAGTGCGTACATCTTCATCTGCTTGAGCATGGCTCCGAGGCCATTGCTGCGAGTGGGGGAGAGGTGTTCGCGCAAGCCAATATCCTCGATGAAGTAGAGGTCGGCATCCAGTATCTCCTGTGGCGTATGATTGCTGAGCACGCGCACCAGAAGCGCTACGATGCCCTTCACGATGAGTGCGTCGCTCTCTGCACGGAACTGCAGCTTGCCGTCCACCAGGTCGGCCTGCAGCCACACACGGCTTTGGCAGCCGTCGATTAGGTTCTGTTCTGTCTTGTATTTCTCTTCCAAGGGAGGCTGCTCGCTGCCCAGGTCGATGAGCAACTGATAGCGGTCCATCCAGTCGTCGAAGTCGCTGAATTCGGCAATAACTTCGTCCTGTATCTCGTTGATTGATTTAGTCATGTGTTTATATGTCTGTTGTCCGACTACTCATTATATATTATTTGTGTCATTGTCTGACCTACAGCTTTGAGGACATTGGTGTCGATGTTCTCCGGTGTGTCCTGGATGGTGTGCCATGTGGGGCCGAAGCTGCTGGGACCATCGCTGTAGTAGGGGATGATGTCGATGCAGGGAATGCCGGCGATGAGGTTCACGTTGACATGGTCGTCGGTGATGTGGCTGCCGTTCCTCAGCGGGAAGAACTGCCTGTAGCCCAGTTGTCCGGCCATTTGCCACACCTTGTTGACGATGGGTTCGGCCACTTGCATGCTGATGCCTTCGCGCGAGAAGGTGGCTCCCCGGCCACCCACCATGTCGAGCAGGATGCCGAAGCGGGCCTTATAGCCGTTGGCCCTGGCTCTTTCTGCCCAGAAGTGTGAGCCCAGACACCATGTGTCGGACGACCCCAGACGGTCTTCCGACCATTGCGGTGTGCCAAGGTCTTCGGCGTCGAAGCAAATGAGGTCGATGCCAACCTTTGCGGGTTGCTGCTGCAGGAGTCGGCACACTTCGAGCATGACTGCCACGCCGCTGGCACCATCGTTGGCTGCAAGTATTGGTGTATGCCAGTTGGCCTCGTCGTCATCGTTGTCGGCCCAGGGACGGCAATCCCAATGGGCACAGAGCAGGATGCGGTCAGGGTTGCCGGGGTTGATGCGTGCAATGATGTTGCGGGCAGGCAGCTGTGTGCCGTCCCAGATAGTGACGTTGGCTGTCTGTTCCTCCACCTCGGCTCCGAACTGTCGGAAGCGCTCGGCAATGTAGTCGCCGCATAGTTGTGCCGCCTCGCTGCCTGTGACGCGTGGTCCGAAGTTGCATTGCTCGTTGATGTAAAGCATGGCGCTGTCTGCCGAGAAGCTCGGGCAAGGTGTCAGCGCGATGGTGTCAGCCATGGAAGCCTTGCCCTTCGTTTGCCCGTCGCATGAGGCGAGGAGCAGGAAGGCGGCTATGGCCAGCAGGAAGAATGCTTGATTCATTCTTGTCATGTAGATGTTGCGTTATGTCGTTATTGCGTTATTTCGATTTCAGTCTGTTGCATGTTTCCATTGCCCGGAGGAAGTTGCCGCCCATGATGAGGCGGATGTCCTCTTCCGAGAAGTGTCGGTGCAGAAGATGTCGGGTGAAGTTGATGACCTCGGATGCGTCGGCCAGGCCGGGAACGCCGCCGTCGCCATCGAAGTCTGTGCCGAGGCCGACGTGCTCCACGCCCATTACCCGTGCCGCATGGCAGAGGTGGTCGACGGCATCGACAATGGTGGCAGTACCGTCGGTGCGCAGGAATCCCTGGTAAACGGTGGTCTGTGCCACGCCGTCGCGCTTGGCAAGAGCCCGCATCTGGTCGTCGGTGAGGTTGCGTGGATGGTCGCAGAGGGCACGTGCCGAGCTGTGGCTGCACACGATGGGGACCGTGCTGAGCTCCAGGGCATCGTAGAAACTTGTCTCGGCAGCATGGCTCATATCCACAAGGATGCCCAGGCGGTTCATCTCCTGAACCACTTCGCGTCCGAAGGGACTCAGGCCGCCGTGCTCCGCATTGCCGCGTGCCGAGTCGCAGATATCGTTGTCGCCGTTGTGGCAAAGTGTCATGTAGACGATGCCGCGCTGCTTGAAGTGTTCCAGCAGATGGAGGTCGTGCCCGATGGCATAGCCGTTCTCTATGCCGCGCAGGACAGCTTTGCGTCCCTGTGCCTTGAGGCGCAGGATGTCGTCCTTCGTCTCGGCCAGGCCCACGCGGTCGCTGTTGGCTTCCACTATCTCTTCTATCTGAGTGAGGAGGAGGTCCGTTCGTGCTGTGACGGTGCGGTAGGCTTCTTCCGTACGTTCGCCCTGCGGCAAGTAGGCCACCATGATGGAGGCATCGAGCCGTCCCTCCGTCATCTTCGGCAGATTGACGAGCACTTTGTCCGAGCGCGTGCCGAACATTTCGATGTTCTCTTTGCTGTTGTCTGTGAAGAACATCGGTGTGTCGCAGTGACTGTCCAGTATGATGGCGTTCTCGTGGATGTGTCTTGCCTGTGCAAAGGTGCGTGCCTCGTCGGTGAGCCAACGGAAGATGGGCATCATCGTCTCGTCGCCTCCGAGGATGAAGCATTCGGGATGCCACTGCACACCGAGCAATGCCTTGTGCTCGGCCGACTCGACTGCCTCGATGATGCCGTCTGGACTCTGTGCTGAGACGCGCAGGTGTAGCCCCGCCTCGCTCACGGCTTGGTGATGGAAGGAGTTGACGGGGAGTGTCTCTACGCCGAGAATATTGTGGAGCAGGCTGCCTTCCTGGATGCTGACGGTGTGCGATGCGAACTGCCGGGGCATGTCCTGCGAGTGCTTGAGCAGCGGGCGCACGTCTCCTTCTCCTTTGCAGCGGGTGGGGGAGAGGCTTATGTCCTGATAGACTTTGCCGCCCAGTGCCGCTGCCATCATCTGTATGCCGCGACAGATGCCGAGCATCGGGATTTGCCGATGGAAGGCTTCGCGGACGAGGAAGAGTTCTGCGGCATCGCGCTGCGGACAGACGCTGTGGAGCAGCGGCAACGGCTCTTCGCCCAGGAGCAACGGGTTGATGTCGCCGCCGCCCGAGAGGACGATGCCGTCGAGCGAGTCGAGCAGGGAGAGTAGTGCCTCGCGGTTGTCGTGCGGCGGAATGGCCACGGGAGTGCCTCCAGCGCGGAGCACCGAGAGGTAGTAGCCATCGGCCAGCTCACAGCCCTTCTCGCCGTAGTTGCCTGTGATGCCGATAAGGGGATGCTGCCGGGTCATGCTTCTTCCAGTGTGGAGGGTTTCGTCTCGGCATGCTGTGCTCCGATGGGCACTTCTTTCTTGATGCTTTGCTTCAGTGAGATAAGTGTCTCAGTGGAGACTACGCCGTTGATTTCCTGCAGGTAGTCGTTGAGGAGCGTCATGAGGTGTGCATTGTCGCGGGCATAGAGCTTGACGAG
The DNA here is from genome assembly GCA_902799985.1 of uncultured Bacteroidales bacterium. Classification (GTDB taxonomy): domain Bacteria; phylum Bacteroidota; class Bacteroidia; order Bacteroidales; family Bacteroidaceae; genus Physcousia. The sequence goes on from CADCCR010000012.1 coordinate 23,134, forward strand.
CATCGTGTAGGGGCCGGTGGTGAAGTGGCACTCTACAATTTCGGGTATCTTCTCGAACTCCTCCACTACGCGCTTGTACATCGAGCCTTTCTCCAGGGTGATGCCGACGTAGGTGCAGGTGCTGTAGCCCAGACTGGCGGGATTGACGTGGAAGCCTGAGCCGACTATCACACCGGCATCGATGAGATGCTGTACGCGCTGGTGCACGGCAGCACGGCTCACTCCGCATTCCGCAGCAACGTCCTTGAAGGGCATGCGTGCGTTGCACGATATCATTTCCAGAATCTTTTTGTCCAGTTCATCTACTTTTTCCATGGTAAAAACTATAGTTTGTTGTTAAAATGATAGCAAATATACGCATTTCTTTTCACATTGCAAGAATAATTGCAAATAAAAAGAGCTAAATGGGCTGTTTTTCTTTCAATGTGCAATTCTGTGGCTCTATATGAAGCCGAAAGTTGCTGTGCTGTTCTCGTTTCGGAGGTTTTCTCAAAGCGCCGTAGTCTTCCGCCAAAAAGTCCGTGCGCTTCCCAAATAAGCGCGAGGCGCTTCCGAGATAAGCACGAGGCGCTTCCGAGATAAGCACGGGGCGCTTCCGAGATAAGCACGAGGCGCTTCCGAGATAAGCGCGGGGCGCTTCCGAGATAAGTACGTGTGGTTTGACGTGGGTAGATGCGCCGTTCTACATTATATATTATGTAGGTTATTGAGAGCCGAAAGATAAAAAAGCACCATATTGTACACTTTTTTGCCCAAAATCGTTGGATGGTGTGATTATTTTTGCTAACTTTGTGCGCTAACATGATGAAAACAGTAATAAAATAACTACTTTATGTCAACAAGAAGAGATTTTCTTAAGGGTGTCAGCCTCGCTACGGCAGGCATGACCTTGAACCCTGCCAGTGTGTTTGCCATGACGAGCAAAGAAACCAAGCAGGCTAAGAGTGAGAAGGTGAAGATTGCCTACATCGGCATCGGCAACCGCGGACAACAGAACATCGACGAGTTTGCCAAGACGAACATGGTGGACGTCGTGGCTCTCTGCGACGTGGACCTGCAGGGCAAGCAGTGTGAGAAGGTGCTGAAGATGTACCCCGATGCCAAGCGGTTCACCGATTTCCGTAAGCTGTTCGACGAGTACAGCGACAAGTTCGACGCCGTGGCTGTCAGCGTGCCCGACCACACACACTTCTTCGTCTGCATGGCTGCCATGAAGCACGGCAAGCATGTCTATTGCGAGAAGCCCCTCATCCGTACCTTCCAGGAGGGCGAGATTCTCATCGAGATGGCCAACCGCCACCCGGAACTCGTCACACAGGTGGGCAACCAGGGTCACTCCGAAGGCAACTACTTCCAGTTCAAGGCTTGGCTGGAAGCCGGCATCATCAAGGATGTGACGAAGGTGGTGGCTCACATGAACAACGACCGCCGCTGGCACAAGTACGACTGGAACATGACGAAGATGCCCGAGGGCGACCCCATCCCCGAAGGCATGGACTACGACACATGGCACGGCGGTATCCGCTATCATAACTTCAGCAAGCTCTACCACCAAGGCGACTGGCGCAGCTGGTACGACTTCGGTATGGGTGCCTTGGGCGACTGGGGCGCACATCTGCTCGACACTGTCCATGAGTTCCTCAACCTCGGACTGCCCTACGAAATCAACATGAAGTATGCGAAGAACCACAACGAGTTCTTCTATCCCTTCAGCAGCACCATCGAGTTCCGCTTCGGTGCACGCGGCAACATGCCTCCCTGCGACGTCATCTGGTACGACGGCGTTGACAATCTGCCGCCGCTGCCCGAAGGATATGGCGAGAGCAAACTCGCCGACGGCATCCCCGCAAGCGGTCAGGGCGAATACACACAGCAGAAAATCAACCCTGGTAAGATCATTTATGGCCGCGACCTCACCTTCAAGGGAGCAAGCCACGGCAGCACACTCGAAATCATCCCGAAGGAGAAGGCAGAAGCCATGAAGGACAAACTGCCCGTTGTGCCCAAGAGCCCGAGCAACCACTATGTCAACTTCCTGCGTGCCTGTCAGGGAATAGAGAAGACGCGCTCGCCCTTCCAGATTGCCGGCGTGCTCTGCCAGGTCTTCTGCCTCGGCGTCATCACCCAGCGCCTCAACACCCAGCTCTTCTTCGACCCACGCACCAAGAAGTTCACCAACAACGAGTTCGCCAACGCCATGCTCAGCGGCATGCCCCCGCGCAGAGGATGGGAAGATTTTTACAAGATTGACTAAACTAGTCGTTTAGGGGATTAGTTGTTTGGTCGTTTAGGGTAATAGCCAACGGCCACAGCTATCTTCCCCAAACGACCAAACGACCAAACGACCAAACGACAAAACGACCAAACGACAAAATATGAAAAAGATAATATTAGCCCTGGCGATGCTGGCCGTGCTGCCTGCATCTGCAAAAGTAAAGAAAGTAGTGACTGAGCCTGCTCCGGTTCCCACAACGGACAACGTACTCACCGAACAGGAGCAGCGCGAAGGCTGGAAGCTCCTTTGGGACGGCAAGACGACGAACGGCTGGCGCGGTGCCAAGATTCAGACCTTCCCCGAGAAAGGCTGGCGCATCGAGGACGGCGTGCTCAAGGTGGAGAAGGCCAACGGTGCCGAGAGCGGCAACGGCGGCGACATCGTCACCGAAAAGAACTACCACAACTTCATCCTAAAGGTCGATTTCAAGATTACCGAAGGCGCCAACAGCGGCATCAAGTACTTCGTTGACCCCGACATGAACCTGGGCGAGGGCAGCGCCATCGGCTGCGAGTTCCAGATCCTCGACGACCTGCGTCACCCCGATGCCAAGCTCGGCGTGAAGGGCAACCGCAAGCTCGGCTCGCTCTACGACCTCATCCCTGCTCCCGAGCAGAAGCCTTTCGACATCACCACATGGAACACCGCCATGGTCATCGTCAAGGACAGTCACGTAGAGCACTGGCTGAACGGCGTGAAGATGCTTGAGTACGAGCGCAACAACCAGGAGTGGAACGCACTCGTGGCCTACAGCAAATACAAGAACTGGCCCAACTTCGGCAACCGCGACGGCCGCATCCTCCTGCAGGACCACGGCGACGAAGTATGGTTCAAGAACGTGAAGATTAAGGAACTGTAATACTAGGGATTCCTAGGAAAGCCTAGGGATTCCTAGAGATTCCTAGGAAAGCCTAGGATATCCTAAAAAGCAACACACAATGAAAAAACTCTTTCTGGCAGCCATTGCCACATTCCTTTGCGTAAACACTTACGCTATAGACGACCCCGTGCAGTACGTCAATCCCCTCGTCGGCTCGCACTCCACGCATGGCCTCTCCACGGGCAACACCTATCCTGCCATCGCCCTGCCTTGGGGCATGAACTTCTGGACGCCACAGACCGGCAAGATGGGCGACGGATGGTGCTACACCTATGATGCCGAGAAGATACGCGGCTTCAAGCAGACCCACCAGCCAAGCCCCTGGATGAACGACTACGCTATGTTCAACATCATGCCCGAATGCGGCGACGCTCCCATCTATGATGAGAACAAAAGAGCAAGCTGGTTCAGCCACAAGGCCGAGGTGAGCAAGCCACATTATTATAAGGTATATCTCGCCGACTACGACATCACGACGGAGATAGCCCCGACGAGCCGTGCCGCCATCTTCCGCTTCACCTGTGCCGAAGGCAAGAACTTCGTCATTGTCGATGCCTTCGACCGCGGTTCCTACGTCAAGGTCATCCCAGGCGAGAACAAGGTGGTGGGCTACACGACACGCAACAGCGGCGGCGTGCCCGAAGGCTTCAAGAACTACTTCGTCCTGCAGTTCGACCGTCCCTTCATCTACACATCGACAGCCGACGAAGGCAAGGAGAGCAAGAACCTCGAGATGCAGAGCAAGCATGCCGCAGCCGCGGTGGGCTTCCAGACGAAGCGCGGCGAACAGCTCAACGTGCGCGTTGCCAGCTCGTTCATCAGCATTGAGCAGGCCGAACAGAACCTCAAGGAACTTGCTGGTAAGACGCTCGAAGAGGTTGCTGAAGCAGGACGCCAAGAGTGGAACAAGGTGCTGAGCGTCATCGACGTGGACGACAACAGCGATGTTGACCGCCTGCGCACCTTCTACAGCTGCCTCTACCGCAGCACCCTCTTCCCCCGCAGCTTCTACGAAATCAACGCGAAGGGCGAAGTCGTGCACTACAGCCCGTACAACGGACAAGTGCTGCCCGGCTATCTCTTTGCCGATACAGGCTTCTGGGACACCTTCAGAGCGTTGTTCCCCTTGGTCAACCTCATGTATCCCAGCATGAGCCAAAAGATGCAGGAAGGTTGGGCGAATGCCTTCAAGGAGAGCGGCTTCCTGCCCGAATGGAGCGCTCCCGGCCATCGTGCCTGCATGGTGGGCAACAACTCGGCGAGCGTCGTGGCCGATGCCTACCTCAAAGGCATTCGCGGATACGACATCGATGCCCTTTGGGAAGCCGTCAAGCATGGTGCCAACGCCGACCTGCCCCGCACGACCAGCGGCCGCAAGCAGTGGCAGACCTACAACAAGCTGGGCTACGTCCCCTACGACAGCATCAACGAGAGCGCGGCACGTACCCTGGAGTATGCCTTCGACGACTGGAGCATCTACAAGCTCGGTCAGGCGCTGGGCAAGCCTGAGAAGGAAATCAAAGTGTATGCCGAACACGCCTTCAACTATAAGAACCTCTTCGACAAGAGCCACAACCTGATGCGCGGCAAGCTGGCCAACGGCGAGTGGGCACCGAACTTCAACCCCTTCAAGTGGGGCGATGCCTTCACCGAGGGCAACAGCTGGCACTACTCTTGGAGCGTCTTCCACGACCCACAGGGCCTCATCGACCTCATGGGCGGCAAGGACGTCTTCAACCAGATGCTGGACAGCGTGTTCATCCTGCCTCCCATCTTCGACGACAGCTACTACGGCGGCGTCATCCACGAGATACGCGAGATGCAGATTATGAACATGGGCAACTACGCACACGGCAACCAGCCCATCCAGCACATGATATATATGTACGCGTATAGCGGACAGCCCTGGAAGAGTCAGTACTGGCTGCGCGAGACGATGAACCGCATGTACAACGCCCATGCCGACGGCTATTGCGGCGACGAGGACAACGGGCAGACATCGGCTTGGTACATCTTCACGGCGATGGGCTTCTATCCCGTATGCCCGGGCAGCGGCGAGTATGTGCTTGGAGCGCCTTACTTCAAGAAGATGACGCTGCACCTCGAGAACGGCAAGGACGTGGTCATCACGGCTCCCCAGCAGAGCGACGCGAACCGCTACGTCGGCTCTCTCCGCGTGAACGGCACGGCGTACGACAAGAACTACGTGAACCACACCGACCTCCTCGGCGGCATGAAGATGGACTACACCATGCAGTCCGAGCCCAACCGCCAGCGCGGTACATCGGCCGAGGCAGCTCCCTATTCCTTCAGCAAGGAGTACAAGCCTGCCGCAGCCAAAGGAAAGAAAAAGAAATAACCACTCGTGGGCCATGTAGGACTCATAGGCTCTCCAAGACCTATGGGCCCTATAAGTCCCATAAGCCCATTAAACAAAAGAACTAATGAAACGCCTATCAATCCTCCTGTTCGCCTTGCTTTTGGGAACAGGCTATGCCAGCGCTCAGTTCGCCATCACCTACGACGACGAAGCAGAGTGGAAAGCCTACGACGACTTCAACAACGCGTTCCTCGACAAGACACGCTACATCTACAAGGCAGACACCAAGCAGCCCAATGCCGACCATCGTGGCAACGGCTACCGCGACAACGACGTCTCGGGCTGTGCCGCCGCTATCTGGTGCCAGGCCATCATGTACGATATGGTCATCAACGCCTATCGCCGAGCCCAAGCAGAGGGTGATGAAGCACGCATGAAGACGTACAAGACGTTGCACGGACGCCTGTACTCCGGCGAGAAGTCGCACTATGTCGGCTTCAACTTCGACGACCCAAACACGAACAACGGCTGGTTCGTCTACGACGATATCATGTGGTGGACCTGTGCCTTGGCGCGTGCCTACGAGACATTCGGCACGAAGGCCTACCTCACGTACTCCGAGAAGAGCTTCTGTCGCGTTTGGTACGGTTCGGCTAAGGTCGGCGACGACGGCTCGTATGCCGACCCTGCTCGCTTCGAAGGCAAGTACGGCGGCGGCATGTTCTGGGAGTGGCAGCCCATCAGCAACCCCAAGCCTCACCAGCCCGGCGACTTCCGTTCCGCCTGCATCAACTTCCCCACCGTCATCGCAGCCTGCTTGCTTCATCGGCTTGTGCCAGAGGGACGTACTCCTCCGACCACGGCTCGACCCACGCAGCAAACGAAGGAATGGTACTTGGAAAAGGCAAAGGAAGTCTATGCCTGGGCCGACGCGACGCTCGTCAAAGATGGTCGCGTGGCCGACGGCATTCATGGCGGCGGTGCGGAGTTCAGCGACCACCTCTACAACCAAGCCACCTACATCGGAGCCAGTTGCATGCTCTACCTGCTGACGAACGAAATCAGCTACCTGACGAAAGCAAGGAAAGCCGCAGACTATGTGATGAGCAACATGTGCTCCAGCGGCATCCTCAAGTACGAGAAAGGTTACGAGCAGGGCATCTATGCAGCCATCTATGCCCAGTACATGAAGATACTGATTTACGACTGCAATCTGAGTCTTGCCCTGACGAGGAAGTACCTGATGCACATCCAGCGCAACATCCAGAAGGCATACACCAACATGGACTCTGGCCGCGGCATACAGATAGGCGATTTCTCTAAGACAACCGGCTCGGACGCCGTGGTGGAGAGCTATGGAGCCAGCGGCATGCCGGCCCTCATGCTGATGTTCCCTGCCAGCGACACCGCCGATCCCATCGGCATCGTCAAGGAGAGAAGGGAATACGACGGCCCGTCGGATGTCTATACTCCCGACGGCAAACTGGTGATGAAGAACGCAACTCCCGAGCAGGTGAACCAGCTCGACAGCGGCCTCTACATCTTCCAACGCAAGAAGATATTCGTGCGGTAATCGCCTTCGGAACACGCTTAAATCCTCAGCAACAGGCAGAGTCCTTCTCGCCTGCATGCTGAGGATTTTTTGTATCCTGGCAACAAATGCCTCAGCCTCAAGAAGAGAATCTCTCAGCTTCAAGGGAAGAACCTCTTAGTTTCAAGAAGAGAATCTCTCAGCTTCAAGAAGAGAATCTCACAGCTTCAAGAAGAGAATCTCTCAGCCGCAGGCGAGCAATTCCCTTATATTGCTGTCTGGTGCTTTTCCCCGTGCAGCAATAATTTCCGGCGTATAAGCTCGCAATTTCCTCGTCGCGCTGGTACTTTTCCTTCGCGGCAGGGAACAAAACTATTTCCAAGGCTTGGAAATATATTTCAGAGGCTTGGAAATATATTTTAAAGCTTTGGAAATATATTTCCGTGCCACTGAAAAAGTTTTGTTTCGAGCGGCAAAGGATTTTGCATCGGACGGCGAAGAATTTTGCATCAAGCGGCGAAGGATTTTGCATCGAGCAGCGAAGGATTGTATGTCGGGCGGCGGAGGATTTTGCATCGGGCAGCGGAGAATTTAGCATTGGGCGGCGGAGGATTTTGCATCGAGCGGCGGAGGATTTTGCATCGAGCGACGAAGGTTTTTGTGGCGTGCGGCGGAGGATTTTATATAGGGCGGCGAAGGATTTTGCATCGGGCGGTTTGGAACTATGCTCCAGGCTGGGAGAGTGCCTGCTTCTTGTTCGGGTGGGGCTTCCCCAAGGCTGGGAGAAAGGTCGCCAAGGGGCTTGGAGAGGGACATAATACGTTAATCAATTATAATAAATGCGTCGCGATGGTGGGATATTCCGTAAAAAGTCGTACCTTTGCACGGAATTTGACATTATAATAAAATAAATGAAACATTTCAGACTTGTAGACAACCTGATGGGTTGGCTAACGTTTGTCATCGCGGCCTTCGTCTATTGCAGCACAATAGAGCCGACGGCCAGCTTCTGGGACTGCCCAGAGTTCATCACCACAGCTTATAAACTGGAAGTCGGACACCCGCCTGGGGCACCTTTCTTCATGCTCACGGCCAACCTGTTCACGCAGTTTGTGAGCGACCCGACCCTTGTGGCCCTCATGGTGAACACCATGAGTGCCCTCTTCAGCGCCGCTTGCATCATGTTCCTCTTCTGGAGCATCAGCCACTTGGCGCGCAAGCTGGTGGGCGAGAACGGACAGGTGAAGACCCTCGCGCAGCTCATCGTTGTGGAGGCCAGCGCCTTGACCGGTGCATTGGTCTACACGTTCAGCGACACATTCTGGTACAGCGCCGTCGAGGGCGAAGTGTATGCCTACAGTAGCCTCTTCACGGCAGTCGTCTTCTGGCTCATGCTCAAGTGGGAGGACCATGCCGACGAACCGGGCTCCGACCGCTGGCTCATCTTCATCGCCTACCTCACAGGTCTCAGCATCGGTGTGCATCTGCTCAACCTGCTCTGCCTGCCTGCCCTCGTGCTCATCTTCTATTACAGGAAGGTGAAGAACGCTACGATGAAGGGTGCCCTGTTCTCGCTTGTGGGCAGCGGTGTGCTCATCGCCGCCGTGCTCTACGGCATCGTGCCGGGCATCGTGAAGGTGGGCGGATGGTTCGAACTGCTCTTCGTCAACACCCTCAACATGCCCTTCAACACAGGTGTCATCGTCTACATAGCCCTGCTCACAGCCATCGTGCTCTGGAGCATCTGGGAGACACATAAGATTAGAGGACTGAAAGAACCAGGAGTGAAGAGCGAGGAGTCGAAGTCAGCCTCGGCTTCTAACGGTAAATCTCATTCTTCACGCTACACGCTTCACTCTTCACTCGCGAAGGTTTCCTTCCTGCTCAGCGTGGGCATGCTGGGCATTCCCTTCTACGGCCACGGCTGGACGAGCATCGTCTGCGGCATCATCGTGCTCGGACTGCTCTATCTCGCCCTCGGCTGGAAGCGCGAAGGCAAGCATGTCGTCACGGCCCGCCTGATGAATACCTCCTTGCTCTGCATGCTCATGATAATGATAGGCTACAGCTCCTACGCAGTCATCGTCATCCGCAGCTCGGCCAATACGCCCATGGACCAGAACTCGCCCGAGGACATCTTCACCCTGGGCACCTACCTGAGCCGCGAGCAGTACGGCGACCGTCCGCTCTTCTACGGACAGGCCTACACCAGCCAGGTGCTCCTCAAGCCCGATGGCAACTACTGCGTGCCCGTCAGCAAGAAGGGAGCTCCCGTCTATCAGCGCAAGGAGAAGGCCAGTCCCGACGAGCCCGACCGCTACGAGATACAGCGCTACGCCACCGACTACGTCTACCAGCAGAACATGTTCTTCCCCCGCATGTACAGCGAGCAGTATGCCAAAGCCTACGAGAGCTGGATGGGCGGCGTGAAGGGAACCGTCAAGACCTACGAGCGCTGCGGCGAGATGGTGCAGATAAAGACACCCACACAGCTCGAGAACCTCCGCTTCTTCCTCAGCTATCAGGTCAACTTCATGTACTGGCGCTACTTCATGTGGAACTTTGCAGGCCGGCAGAACGACCTGCAGGGCAACGGCGAATGGGAGCACGGCAACTGGATAACCGGCATTCCCTTCATCGACAACATGCGCCTGGGCGACCAGAGCAAGCTGCCCAGCGAGCTCCGCGAGAACAAGGGTCACAACGTCTTCTACTGCCTGCCGCTCCTGCTCGGCTTCATCGGCTTGCTGTGGCAGCTCTTCAGGAACGACGAGAAGAACAACGGCGAGGGCGAGAAACAGTTCGGCATCGTCTTCTTCCTCTTCTTCATGACAGGCCTCGCCATCGTGCTCTACCTCAACCAGACACCCATGCAGCCCCGTGAACGAGACTACGCCTATGCAGGTTCCTTCTACGCCTTCGCCATCTGGGTCGGCCTTGGCGTGGCTGGCATCGCCTATTCCCTGCGCAGACTCCTCAAGAGCGACACCGCCTGTGCTCTGCTCAGTTGTCTCTGCATCCTGGTGCCCATACAGATGGCAGGCCAGACGTGGGACGACCACGACCGCAGCGGACGATACACCTGTCGCGACTTCGGCCGCAACTATCTCGAGTCGCTCTCAAAGGGCAACTACCCCATCATCTTCACCAACGGCGATAACGATACCTTCCCCCTCTGGTATGCTCAGGAGACCGAAGGCTTCCGCACCGACGCCCGCGTCTGCAACCTCTCCTATCTGCAGACCGACTGGTACATCGACCAGATGAAGCGTCCGGCCTACGACTCGCCGGCTGTGCCCATCCATTGGAGCCGCTTGCAGTACGTTGCCGGCACCCGCGAGGGAATATCCGTAAGGCCCGGTACCCTGGAGCGCGTCATGGAGATGTACAAGGACAATCCCGAAGACCTCCGCGAGATGCTGGGCGACAATCCCTACGAGCTCCGCAACATCATCGACCGCTGGGTACTTAACGACAACCCCGACCTGCGCTTCATCCCCACCGACAGCATCGTCGTCAGCGTGGACAAGGAAGCTGTGCGTCGCAGCGGCATGATGATGGCTGCCGACAGCATTCCCGACCAGATGCACATCAGCCTCAAGGGAAAGCGCGCCGTCTACAAGAGCGAACTGATGATGTACGAGATGCTCGTGCAATGCAACTGGGAACGTCCCATCTACATTGCCATGACCGTAGGTCCCGACAACAGGGCAACCCTCGAGAACTACTTCATTCAGGAAGGTCTCACCTACCGCATCTCGCCCTTCAACACGAAGCAGAGCGGCAAGGACATCGACACGGAGAAGATGTACGAGAACCTCATGACACGCTTCACCTTTGGCGGCATCGACAAGCCGGGCATCTATCTCGACGAGACCGTTCTGCGCATGTGCAGCACCCACCGTCGCATCTTCTCGCAGCTTGCTTCACGTTTGGCCAAGGAAGGGAAGCTCGACAAGGCAGCCCGCGTGGTGGCCAAGGTCGAGGAGGTCATCCCGTCCTACAACGTGCCTCACTCCTATGCCAGCGGCTCGCTCGAGCTGGCTCGCATCTGGAACATCCTGGGCAAGAACAAGGAAGCCTGCAGCATCGCCTATCCCGTGGCTGTGCAGGCCACCGAGTACATGGACTGGTATCTGAGTCTGCCCGGCAAGATGCTCATGCTCAGCGAGAGGGACTACATGTACTACCTCTATCAGCTGCATGGCGCATTGAGCGTGCTGGAAAGCGCCGGAAGCGACAAGACGATGGAACTCTCCAAGAAGCTCGATATGTACAACCATCTCTTCCAGAGCCGCATTTACGGCGACGTCGGCCTGAGTGCCGCAGACGAAGCTGAGGAAGAGGAAGTATATGAGGAGGACAGCCTGTAAGTCGTTACCGCCAGGACGCATTCCGTGATAACGCGATTCCGTGATAACGTAATAACGCGATAACGTAATATCGTTATAACGTAATAACGTGATATCGTGATAGCGCAATTCCGTGATGACGTCATTCCGTTCTGGCGAAAAGCCTTAACCCCTTAAGTTACCTCCGTGTTCATCGAGCAACCGCCACGCATCTTCCGCTGGTTCTATCCCCACGCCTTGTGGCGGATAGACCGGCACAGGAAGGTTGTCTACCTGACCTTCGACGACGGCCCCATCCCCGAGGCGACTCCCTTCATCCTCGATGTCTTGGATCGCTTCGACGCCAAGGCTACGTTCTTCATGGTGGGCGACAATGCCATCAAGTATCCGCATCTGCTCCAGGAAGTGTTGCAGCGTGGGCATCGCATCGGCAACCACACCTACAACCATCTCTCCGGAGCTCGCCACACGGCCTGGACATACTTGGCAAACATCAAGAAGGCCGACGATGTGCTCCACACCAAACTCTTCCGTCCGCCCCACGGATGGATTGGCATGGTGCAGTACCGTGTGTTGCGATACATCGGCATCAAGGTGGTGATGTGGGACGTCGTGACGCGCGACTACAGCCGCCTGCTCACGGCCGACGACGTGCTCAACAACGTGAAGCGCTACACCCGTCAGGGCAGTATCATCACGTTCCACGACTCGCAGAAGAGCATCGACAAACTCAAGCATGCACTCCCCGAGGCACTTGCTTGGCTCAAGCAGCAGGGATATGAGTTTGGCGTTATTGAATAGCAGGGAAGTCAAAGCCCGGGCATTGCGCCTGGGCTTTGTGGCTTGCGGACTTGCCAAGGCCGAACCCGTGGCCGAGTCTGTGGCCGCCCACTACCGCCGATGGCTGGAGCTGGGCTATTGTGCCGGCATGGACTACCTGCGCCGCAACGTCGAGATGCGCATGCAGCCCGACCTCCTTGTGCCTGGCGTGAAGACCATCGTCAGCCTTGCCATGAACTTCATGCCTGCCCGCCAGCAGCCTGCCATCAGCCTCTATGCACAAGGCAAGGACTATCACGATGTTATGCGCAGCCGTATGCGTCAGCTCATGGAAGACATGGGGCTCGAAGGTCGTGCCTTCGTCGACACGGCACCCGTGCTCGAGCGTTATTGGGCATGGCGAAGCGGCATAGGCATCATCACACAGAACGGTGGCTTCATCAGCGTGCCTGGCTATGGTCCGACGGTCTTTCTGGGCGAACTCTTCCTTACGAGCGAGGCTGACCACTATGGCAGCCCCCTTCAAAGCTCCCTCCCCGCTTCTTGTGGGGCTATCTGCCCTGCCCTTACAGCCGAAGGTCTCGATGCGCGTCGCTGCATCAGCTATCAGACCATCGAGCATCGCGGATCTTTCCCCACAGGCTTCCATCTAGGTCCAACCTTCTATGGCTGCGACCGTTGCCTGCGTGCCAATCCGCAGTTCGCCGAGGCGCATCCCACCGACGAACCTGCCTTCCAACCTTCAGATGACTTGTTGAATATGACGCCCGATGATTGGGCTCACCTTACAGAGGACCAATACCAGAGCCTTTTCAAGGGTTCCGCCGTCAAACGTGCCAAGTACGACGGCCTCATGCGCAACATTTGTTGCTGGCTAAGTTCGTAGAACTATTCCAGAGACCCCTACCAAACCTCCCCGAGGGGAGGCTTTCTTTGCAGCGACATTCACTCCCCCTCGGGGGAGACGGAGAGGGGGCGCTTCCCGAAGCGCCTCGTGCTTATTTTGGAAGCGCCCTGTGCTTATTTTGGAAGCGCCCCGTGCTTATTTCAGATACTTGCTGAAGAAAGTCCAGATTTCCTCGCCTGTGTCGAAGTCATCGACGAACCAACTGTGTGAACCGTTCGTCACTTCGTAGAGCCAGACCTCGCAGCCTGTCGGCCCACCTATGTACTTATGCTTGATGATGGTCCGTCCGCTCTCTTTGTTCAGACTCTCAACTTGTTCCACCTGCTCGCGCTCGTTCTTGTTCTTGGCAACCCAATAGCCGATGGCAATAGGAACCGACATGTAGGCTCCCCAACCGCCTTTGTTCTCCAAGTCGCCGTTCCACTCCGAGACATGGTCGGCCGTGCCGTGTATCTCGAACAGCGGCATGGGCCTCGGCGCATCCATCGTCCGATAGATCCATTCCATGGTCAGACCCGATACGGGCGCAACCGCTTTAAAGGTTTTCTGCTTGCTGAATGCTGTCAGATAGCACATCTCGCCACCGTTCGACATGCCTGTCATGAAGGTGTTCTCTCGGCTCAGGTCATACTTCTTTTGGACAAACCTGGCCAGCTTCTCCATGCCTGCCACTTCATCCACCTGCCATCCTTCCTGAAAGGGATAGCCAACGTTCCATGAAGGCTTCCCCTTGGGGTCCTTCCATCCATGCGGTATGCAGATGGCAAACTTGTGCTTCTCTGCTGCTGTGTTCATCCATGTCTCCTTCTTACCAGGATTACTGTAGCCGTGGAGCACAAACACCAACGGTGCATCCTTCTGAATGCCATCGGGTTTGTAAATCCAGAAGCAGCGCATCTGACCTTGTATCTTTAGGGAGTCCAAGACCGGTTCGGCCGACTCCAGGTGGCATGCCATCGACATCAGGGCAGCCAAGGCAAATAGCATCTTCTTCATTGTGTGCCTCCTTTCTGTGAGATGTACTCCAGGAACCTTTCGGTGTCGTAGTTCATGATGAGCTGGTCGGGGAATTCTGTCTCTTGGAGCAATGGCCAGATGAAGCTGTAGTCGGCTATGGAATAGCTGATATGTGCATCGCTGCTCAGGATGACGGGCACGTCGTACCGCTTGCAGAGGCGCAGTATCTCCAGATTATTGGCTCTTGCCGTCCCTTTCTTGCGTTGCGGGTTGAGGCTGCTGTTGTTGATTTCGAGCAATGTTCCCGTCTCTTTCGCTGCCAGGACTATCGGCTCGAAGAGAAGCTCTGCTGTGCCGTCGCCGGGGTGCGAGATGATCTGCGTCCAGGGGTTGCGTATGGCAGCTATCATGCCGTCGGTGTTCTCCTCGATGGTGCCGCCCTGCCAGCAAAGCAGGTGAATGCCGGCGATGCGCAGGTCGAGCATTCTGTAGTAGAACTCATCGAGGTCGAGTGTGCCGTGGGTATCGAGGATGTTCAGCTCTGCACCGAGCATGAGGCGCAGGTTGCCCATCTGTCGCGGCACGATGTGAAGGTTGCGGAAATAGATAGGATGGCATGTTCCGGGGATGCCCGGAGCATGTTCCGTGATGCCGAGTATCTCGAGGTTCTTCTCTTGGGCAGCCGTCACCATCTCCTGCAGAGTGCTGTAGGCATGACCGCTCATGACGGTGTGGGTGTGGACGTCAAGTTTTAGTTCATGATTCATAGTTTATAGTTCAAGGTTGAAGAGTCAGTAAAGGTTTTGCCTTCAAAGGAAATCGTATAGGCGTGGAGCATCAGTCTTTCGGCAGGTTTGCCGTAGAGTCGGTCGCCCACGATGGGGTTGTTCAGGCCGAGCGGATGGGCGCAATGGACGCGGAGTTGGTGCGTGCGGCCCGTTATCGGTCTGAGCTCCAGCAGGGCGTGCCCTTTGCTGTTGGCTATCACGCGGTAATGTGTCTGCGCCGGCTTGCCGTGCTCCTCGTCAACCATCTGGCGCGGACGGTCGTCGATGTCGGGACGAAGGGGCAGACAGATGTCGCCTTCCTGCCCCACCGGCATCTCCCGTTCGAGCAAGGCATGGTATGTCTTGTGGATGTGTCGGTGGAGGAAGAGGTCCTGCAGCTCGTGGTACTTATCTTCCGTCAGGGCGATGAGCATGAGTCCGCTGGTGTCCATGTCGAGACGATGCACGATGAGCGGCCCTGTGGCCCAAGGGAACTTCTGCCTCATGGCTTCCTGCACGCTGGGCTGGTCGTCTTTCCCCGGCACCGAGAGCAGTCCCGCAGGTTTGCTCACGACAGCCATCTCCTTATTATTATATATAATGTGTAGGCGCGAGAGCAGTTCCTCGCGGTCGGCATGCAAGGGATTCGGCTCCACATTGAGCCCGCGGAGCATGTGGCGAAGGATGGGGCGGCACTTGCTGTTGCAGGCAGGATAGAAGTGCCCGTCGTGCCGCACCTCGTCGACTGGCGAAGCGCCCACCCAGAACTCTGCCATGCAAAGCGGCTGGAGTCCTTCGCTATAGGCGGCTTGGAGCAGTCGCGGGGCACAGCACTCGCCGGCTCCTGCCGGTGGAATGGCTGGGGCAAAGAGCTCCGGCAAAGACTTCTCTTCGCCCAAAGCATTGAGGAACTTGAACTGACGGAAAAGCCATTGCTGCAGGGCTATGCTGCGCTCATGCCGTGCCTTCTGCAGTTGCTTCACTTGCTCTTGCTGCTTCCGAAGCGGCGCTTCATCGGCAAGGATGCGTTGTTCCCAAGCTTGCTTCAGCCGACGATACTCAGCCTTCTGGTGCTGGCTCTCCTTGACAAGGAGGAGCTCCCTCTCATCCTCCCTCGAGGTGGAGGCGTTTTGTCGCAGGGCATCTCGCTTGGCCTTGCTCTGCTGCCTGAATTCCTTGTAGGCGGCAAGCTCATCCTGCATCTGCCGACGCAACATGGTTGCATCCTCTTCCAATTCCTCTAAATGTGGCAGGAGCGATGCAATCTTGCCGTTGATGTCGCTGATGGCTGCCTCTTCCTCTTGGAAATAGCAGCCGGGTGCCATGAGGTCGAAGACAGGAGGAACGAAGTATTCGTGCCGCGTCTTGCCGTCGAGCGTGCCGGAGAAGGCTGCGAGAAAAGAGAACGAGCCCCTCTCTAACTTCCCCTTAAAGGGGGAGGACACAGGATAAGAAGTCTTCCCTTTAAGGGGAGATTTAGAGGGGCCTACTATGAGTACGCCGAACATCTTGCCGCGCTGCAACTCATCGTGCCACTCGGGATGCTCTGAGAGGTAGCGTCGCACCTCGTCGGCTGCTGCGATGCAGAGCGGATGAGGCTCGTAGCAGAAAGGGTAGGTGAATTGTTCTGGAGCAGACAATCCTTTGGCTGAGGTAGGGAGAGGATGCATCGTTACAGCCATAGCACGCCCTCCGGTCCCATGTTAAAGAGCAAATCGACAATGCTGAGATTGGGCAGAAAGCCGTGTCGCGAAGCAAAGACTTGGTAGTAGGAAGCCCCCTCCCTGCTCCCCCTTGGGGGGAGTGCTCCGTTGCCGCCAAAACTTCCTTGTCCATTGGGATTGTGGCAATCCCCCAAAGGGGGAGCGGGGAGGGGGCTGAAGGCTTGAGTTCTCTTGACAGGCTTTTCAATGTCGAACAAAGAAGCGACCAGCGCCATGAGTTCTTCGTTGTAGTCTGCCAGGAACTCCCACTTCTTCTCGTAGAAGGGGGCGAAGTCGTCGGCATAGTATTCGAAGAAGGGTGATTGCCGGTAGCTGCTCTCG
>CADCCR010000013.1 GCA_902799985.1 uncultured Bacteroidales bacterium
AAGCTGATTGAACAGATTATTTCTTTAACAACGAATTAAAACGAATTTAACGGATTTAAATATAACCACAGATTAAGCTGATTGAACAGATTATTTCTTTAACAACGAATTAAAACGAATTTAACGGATTTAAATATAACCACAGATTGAGCAGATTTAACAGATTATATTTTAAACAACGAATTAAAACGAATTTAACGAATTATAATAATGTCCCGCAGCTCCGCCTGCGCCTGACCAAAAGGGAAGAACCGCCTGCGCCTGACCGAAGGGAAGAACCGCCTGCGCCTGAGCACCAACTGGAGCGCAAGAAGGCGCGCTTTTAATGCGCGGAACAAAATTCAAAATTAAGGCTACGCCCTTAGCAATTCATAATTCATAGTTCATAGTTGACTGGCGTCGAGCCTTGCTTCTTCACTCCAAATGTTACTTTGATTCTTCACTCTTCACTATTCACTTTTCACTTCGCGAAGCGACCACTGACTCTAAACACTAAACCCTAAACTCTAAACTATTTCCGTGCTTTCTGTGTGACTATGATATTCGATGTTAAAAAGAAGTTCAACGGCAATTATACGACAATAATATGTTAAAGATAAACCTCGATAACACGCTGCCTCGGGTTTTCCTCCGGAGGGACGACATCCGGAGCGATGTATGGCGACAACCGGTGACGCTCGAAAAGGGCAAGACATACCTTGTGGAAGCCAGCAGCGGCACAGGCAAAAGCTCGCTCCTGAGCTTCATCATCGGCTATCGGAAAGACTTCGAGGGGAACATCCTCTTCGACGGACGCAACAGCCGAGAGCTGAGCACAAGCGACTGGACCACCCTGCGCCAAAGCCACATCAGCATGCTCTTCCAGGAACTCCGACTCTTCCCCGAACTTACAGCCATGGAGAACATCGAGATAAAGAACAGTCTGACCCGATTCAAGACAAGAGAAGAGGTGGGCGAGTGGTTCGACGCACTTGGCATAGCCGACAAGATGCATTCGCCCGTCCGACTGATGAGCTTCGGTCAGCAGCAACGCGTTGCCATGATACGTGCCCTGGTGCAGCCCTTCGACTTCCTGCTTGCCGACGAGCCTGTCTCCCACCTCGACGATGCCAATTCCGCTGCCATGGCCCACATCATGATGGACGAGGCACGTCGACAGGGAGCCGGCATCATCATCACCAGCATCGGCAAGCACATGCAAATCCCCTACGATAAAACACTTCGCCTATGAGACTCGTCTGGAAACTCCTTCGCCGGCACATCAGTCTGCCGCAGCTGGCTGGCTTCTTCCTCGCCAACCTCCTGGGCATGCTCATTGTGCTGCTCAGCCTGCAGTTCTATCGTGACATAAAGCCAATCTTCTCGGCCGAGGACGGCTTCATCCGCCCCGACTATCTTATCCTCAACAAGCGTGTCACGGCTCTGTCCTCCATCGGACTGGCTTCCGACGGCTCCTTCTCCCAAAGTGAGATAGACGACCTCGCCCGCCAACCCTTCACAAAACGCGTCGGCTGCTTCACAGCCAGCCAGTACAAAGTGTCCTGCAGCATGGGCATCAGCGGTGTGGCACAATTCGGCACAGACATGTTCTTCGAGAGCGTACCCGATGCCTTTGTCGACGTTGACCTCGGGAAATGGCACTTCGCAGAAGGCGACGAGGTGGTACCCATCATACTGCCCCGCACCTATCTGGCCATCTACAACTTCGGCTTTGCAAAAAGTCAGAATCTGCCGAAGCTCTCCGAAGGAATCGTCGGAATGGTGGAGCTGACCATCACGATGCGAGGCAATGGGCGCAACGAATACATCAAAGGTCGTGTGACCGGTTTCAGCTCACGACTCAACACCATCCTTGTGCCCGAGAGCTTCATCCGCTGGAGCAATGCCCGCTATGCACCTGAGAGCGATGCCTCGCCCAACCGCATCATCCTGGAAGTGAACAATCCTGCCGATGATGCCATCGTGACCTACATCAACCAGCACGGCTACGAGCTGGAGGAGGACAAGCTCGATGCCGGACGCATGACCTTCTTCCTGCGCATCACCGCTGCCATCGTCATGGCCGTCGGCTTGCTCATCAGTCTGCTCAGCTTCTACATCCTCATGCTCTCGATTTACCTGCTCGTCGAAAAGAATACGGAAAAGATGCGAACCCTGCTGCTCATCGGCTACAGTCCCGCAAAAGTGGCATTGCCCTACCAGCTGCTCACCACCGGCATGAATGCTGCGGTCCTTCTGCTTGCAGCTGGCGGTCTGCTCGTCGTTCGCTCGCTCTACATGAAACAGCTGTGGAGCGTCTTCCCGAAGATGGAGGACGGAAGCATCCTGCCAGCCATCCTGCTTGGCACAGCACTTTTCGTTGTGGTCAGTCTGGCTAATGCCCTGGTCATCCGTGGACGCATCAATAAAATATGGAATAACAAGAACTGAATGGAACAGCTGAAGAATCTATACAGAGAAGCCACAGGCCTCGACGTCATCGAGGCAGAAGCCATTGCCGGCTCGGGGAGCAACAGAAAGTACTATCGTCTGAAGGGCTCGGACGGCAGCACACTCATCGGAGCCATAGGAACAAGTCGCGACGAGAACCACGCCTTCAGCTACCTGGCCCGTCACTTCCACGAGGCAGGACTACCCGTCCCACAGGTCATGGCCGAGAGCTCCGACGGCTTGCGATACCTGCAGACCGACCTTGGCAGTCAGTCGCTCTTCGATGCCCTGAAGGGTGGGCGAGAGGCAGGCGGGCGCTATAATGCCCACGAACGCGAGCTCCTCCGCCGTACCATTGCCGCTCTGCCGGCCATGCAGATTCTCGGAGCACAAGGACTCGACTTCGCACAATGCTATCCGCAGGAAGCACTCGACGAGACAAACGTACTCTTCGACCTCAACTACTTCAAGTACTGCTTCCTGAAGGCTACGGGGCTCGACTTCCACGAACTGAAGCTCGAGGCATCGTTCCAACTGATGGCCCGCGATATCGTCAGCATCCCCAGCTGCGCCTTCATGTATCGCGACTTCCAAGCCCGCAATGTCATGCTCGATGCGCAGGACAATCCCTATTTCATCGACTTCCAGGGAGGCCGACGGGGCCCCGTTCAGTACGACGTGGCCAGCTTCCTTTGGCAAGCTTCTGCCCGCTATCCCAAGTCGCTCCGCGAAGAGCTCATCAAAGTCTATCTCAAGGGACTGAAGCAATATCAGGAGGTCAGCGAAAAGCAGTTCCGCCAAGGCCTACAGCTTTGTGTCCTCTTCCGACTGCTGCAGGTGCTCGGCGCTTACGGCTTCCGTGGCTACTTCGAACGCAAGAAGCATTTCCTCGAGAGCATACCGCCTGCAATGGAAAGCCTGCGCGACCTGCTGCAAAGTGGCGGATGCCCATATCAGTATCTGAATGAAGTGCTTACCGAGCTCGTGTCGATGCCTCAGTTTAAGGCAGAACCGAAGGAAAAAGTCAAGCGAGCCGATGGCTACAAGACGACGCAGCTCAATCCCTATCAGGCCCATCCGCAGGACGGACCAGCCACCTTCAGCCGCTACGATGCACAAGGGCCTCTCGTGGTGCGCGTCTTCAGCTTCTCCTATCGGAAAGGCATCCCCGAGGACACCAGCGGCAATGGCGGAGGATATGTCTTCGACTGCCGAAGCACACACAACCCCGGTCGCTACGAACCCTATAAACAGCTGACGGGACTCGACGAGCCTGTCATCCGCTTCCTTGAAGACGATGGTGAAATCCTCACCTTCCTGGAGAGCGTCTACAAGCTGGCCGATGCACATATCCACCGCTATATGCAACGAGGCTTCACCAGCCTTATGTTCAGCTTCGGATGCACAGGTGGCCAGCATCGCAGCGTCTACAGCGCACAACACCTGGCCGAGCACATTCACAGGAAATTCGGCATCGAGGTGCATATATGCCACCGCGAACAAGGCATAGAGCAGGTCCTGACAGCAGCCCGTTGCATGGTCTTCGCAGCTGGCCTCGGCACAAGGCTGAAGCCCCTCACAGACACGATGCCTAAGGCACTCGTCCCCGTCGGAGAGGAACCGCTTCTGGAACATCTGCTCCTGAAACTCAAGGCATCAGGATTCAACGATGTCGTTATCAACGTACATCACTTCGCCGACATGATAGAAGACTGGTGCCAGCAGCATCCCATGCAGATGCGCATCATGTTCAGCGACGAACGCCAAAAGCTCCTCGAGACTGGTGGCGGCATCAAGCATGCAGCACCTCTGCTTCGCGATGCCGAAGAAGGATTCCTCATCCATAACGTCGACATATTGAGCAACGTAGACCTGCGAGCCTTTGCCGAAGCAGGACGCTCGCCAGCTCCCTCCGAGAAGGCTGGGGCAAGACCTCGGGCTGCAACCTTGCTCGTCAGCGAACGCCAGACACAACGCTACTTGCTCTTCGACGATGAAATGCGACTCGTCGGCTGGACAAACATCGCAACCGGAGAGGTTAAAAGTCCTTATCCGAACCTTGATGTGCAACGCTATCGGAAGCTGGCCTTCGCTGGCATACATTACATGAATCCCAGCTTGTTCCGCTACTTCAACGACTTCCCCGACAAGTTCGGCATCATCGACTTCTACTTGTCTGTCTGCAACAAGGAACCCATCTACGGATACATTCAGCCCAACCTCCAGCTTCTGGATGTCGGCAAGCTCGATACATTGACCGCAGCTGAAGCCTTCGTGAAGAATCTGCCCGAGGCTTCAACATAATCCTTCCGAGGCTTCTGCACAATTCTTCCGAGGCTTCTGCACAACCAAACGAAATCAGTCTAAAACTATAATACCCATGAAACTAACAACTACAACCAAATGCTTCATTACTGTTCTGCTTGCATGCCTCTCCATCACGACAGCAGCGCAGAGCAACTATGCTCAAGTACTTGCCAATGCCAACTGGAATTGGCAGACTCGCGGCGGAGTGACCTATGGCAAGGCAAGCTTTGCCGACCTCTATGGCAATCCACAAACAGTCTCGATTGCCAAGTATTCGTCATCCGAGATGTACACCATGCTCTACGACAAGGAATACTCCTCGCAGGGCACAAACGCTCTTGCAGCCGAAGCCGGAGCTACGGTTGCCATCAATGGCAGCTACTTCAACATGAGCACATTCACCTCCACTACAGGTGTCTGGGTAAATGGCAAAGAGATTGCCACCACAGCTCCCGAGGAGTATGCTCGCTGCAATGGTGCCCTTTGCTTTCAGGACGGCAAGATGCTCATTCATCCATGTTCTTCAGCCACCTCTGATGCCAAGTATCGGGCAATGGGCAAAACGTATGAAGCCTTCGTGGTTTGTGGACCGATTATCCGACGAAACGGCAGGAGCATGGATGCCAACATCGGCGGAGAAGGTTTCTATGGTCCACATCCGCGAACGATGATTGGCAAATGTGCCAACGACACGATGTACATGGTGGTGATGGAAGGACGCTTGGAGGGTGCTTCCGGCTTCTCGATGAGCAACATGGTTTCCTTGGCCGAGGACCTCGGTATGACGGATGCCATCAACCTCGATGGCGGCGGTTCTTCGACGCTTTGGGTGTCGGGAGCAGGCATCATCAACAGACTTGCAGGAGGTTCGGTTCGCAATGTGCCAAACATCATCATTGCAACGCCCAGAGCCCACGAGCATAATTACGTCAACGGCTTCTGCACCTGCGACGCTGCTCCCTACGAACCTGCAACTCTGAATAGCGAAGGCTACTATGAGATAGATAATGGAGGCAAGCTGTTTTGGCTGGCATTCATGGTTAACAACGGCAATGGCAATATTGATGCTCGGCTCACAGCCGACATCGACCTTGAGAACCGTTCGTGGAAACCCATGGGAAATGGTTCCTACAAGCACAGCGGCGAGTTCGACGGACAGGGTCACAGCATCAAGAACCTCAAGGTTGTGACCGATGCATCGACGGGCTATGCTGCCTTCATCGGCTACCACAGCGGCACAAAGGATGTTCACGACTTCCACATTTCCGGTTCTGTGACTGCCTCTGGTACCACTTACGACCATTTCGCTTCCGGTGTTGTGGCTTCATCAAACGGCGCTCATAAGATAGAAGATGTGTGGTGCTCGGTGGACATCACCAATCCAACTTCCGGTCAGGTGTCGCTTCGCATGGCTGGTGTCGTGGTAAGGGCAGAAGGAAGCACTATCAACCGCTGTATCTACGATGGTACGATAAAAGGAGCTGCCACCAATCTGCAGGTTGCAGGCATTTTGGGCTGGCCCGATGCCAACAATACGACGGTCAGCAACTGCCTCTTTGCCGGCTCGCTCTCATCAACAGGTATAGGCTCCGGTAGTGCCTATTTGGGCGGTATCGTAGGCTTCAACAGTAGCGCTCGGACAGGAGTGACTATTTCCAACAACCTGAGCATCGGCGATATAAGCAGTCCGAAGAGTGCAACCCGAACAGGTGCGCTGGTTGGCAACAATACTGCTGCTGTCACTTCCCTTGTCAACAACTACATGCTCGAAGGTCTGCCCATTACAGGAAGCTCTACCGTCTCGAGCAAGATTCCAACCGTTACCACGGTGACTGCAACACAGCTCACCGATGGCACCTTGCCCGCGAAGCTGGGTGCTCTCAACTGGACACAAGGCGCCAAATATCCCGTTCCGCAGGACAACGACGGGCCTGCCACCGAGGAGGATATGATGGTGGACGGCATCAAGTATCTGATGACTGGCGACAACACCGTGGCCGTGACTTATCCCAACGAGACACAGCCCTCCTCAACGAACATTTGTACCTATACCGGCGAGGTGACGATACCGGCTACTGTTACGATTAAGGGCAAGGAATATCAGGTGACTTCCATCGGCGACTATGCTTTCCATTGCGCCAACATCACAGCGCTCAACCTGCCAGAAGGCATCACAAGCCTCGGCTACAAGTCAATCTATCAGACGCAAATCACCGAGATTGTCGTGCCTAATTCTGTAACGCTGATGGACTACGAGGCATTGGGCTACAACAAGGTGCTGGAGAAGATATCGTTCGGCGAGAATATTGCAGCCAACACTTGGGGCGACAAACTCTGCATCTATGGCGGAAAGAAGTATGAGGTATACATGAATTGCGATGCTGTGCCCAAGTTGCGCTCTTATACCTTCGACTTCACCGGAGCCAACGTGCATGTGCGTCCGGCAATGTATCAGTCCTTCCTCGACGATGCCGCATGGAGCAGCTACGACATCATCGGCGACCTCTGGCAAGAGTACAGCTACGAAGATTTGCAAAAAGTGCTCAGCGACTATGCCCCGAAACTACCTACAGGCGATGCTGTTGGCACCGACCCCGGTTGCTATTCGTCGAGCACAGTTGAAGCTTTCAGCAAGGCCATTGCCATGGCGCAATCGCTGGGCGAAGATGCAAACCTCGAGCAGCTCAACAAGGCCATCAACGGCATACTGATTGCCTATGAAGCTCTCTATTGCTATCCGCTGAACGAGGGCTATTACTACATTGAAAATGTAAGCTTCCCCGGCCAAATACTCATGGGCGATGAAGCCAATGCAAACAGGATGGGGCTGAAGACTGTCTCTCTCGACGACATTGATACGCCCCCTTACTTCAAGCTGACTCGCAGGGGCGGCGGCTGGCTCATGCAATGTGTCGACAATGGCATGTATGTCGGTACCGTAATAGGCGGCAACAGCAGCGGAAAACCGATTTCGCTGACTGCAGATGCACGTTACGAGCAGACAATAACATGGGCAGGCGGAGGAAGTTTCAAGATACAAGGTCCCTCAACCTATCCCTATGTTTATACTGGCAGCCGTGTCGCTGTATATAACTATCCTGCAGGCGGTAGTATGGAGGCACGACAGATGTGGCGGATGCATCCGGCAGAATCCAACCAGTTTGTCATGGACCACAATCTGGAGAACGCCCGAGTGCAAGGCTTCGTACACGACTTCGAGTATGCCGACGGAGATGCCAGCCGCATAAGCACTTACAATGTAAACCCGCCAGAACGACGCGACTGGCCTCAGCCCGTAGCAGTCTTCTGGAAGCAGGATACCACGGCCGAAGCACAGCTCGTAACATGGAGCGAGCATGCCGACTTCTCCGATGCCTCAACACAGACCGTGCCTGCTGATGCAGCTTCTTGCGAGATTTACAACCTTATTCCCGGTCGCACATACTATTGCATGGTGACAGCTACTGTGTCCAGTCCCGAAAACGGTCAAACGACAAAGCCCATTGCCAGTTGTGTCTTCAACACGACAGGCCAGATGCGCCACCTCAAAGTCGACGGCACAGCCAATGTGCGCGACCTTGGCGGATGGTCCACAGCAAGCGGACACCACATCAGGTACGGCAAGATATTCCGTGGAGGCGAATTGAATGGCGGTCACAATCTGGAGCCGGAAGGCATCGCAGCTATGCGTCGGGCTGGCATCATGGCAGAGCTCGACCTGCGCAGCGACAGCGAGGCAAAGAGCATCACAGCATCGGTGCTGGGCAACGATGTCACCTACAAGCGCACTCCGCTGGGACAGACTGCCAGCCACATGAACGGCCTCACCAATTCGAAAGACACCTACAAGACTGCCTTGCAATTCGTGCTGACATGCGTGAATGCTGACAAGCCTGTCTACTTCCATTGTGCCATCGGACGTGACCGGACTGGCACATTGGCCTTCTTGCTCGAAGGTGTTCTCGGTATGAGCAAAAGCGACATATACAAGGACTACGAGCTGACCAACTTTTCCTACTTCAACACTCCCTGCAGCAAAGGCCAGCTCGACGAGATGTTCGCTATGATAGAAGCATTGGAAGGCGAGACATTGGAGCAGAAGTTCCGCACTTATTTGAAGACCACTTTCAACCTGACAGATAAAGCCATCGACAATTTCCGCGAGAAGATGCTCACCACCGACACAGAAGACGGCCTCACCGAACTCAACGGAAATGAACAAGGTCTGAGGTCAACAAACGATGAACAATTCATTTATAATCTCGCCGGTCAAAGGGTAAACCGTAACTTGACAAACGGCAAACAGTCATTACCGCGTGGCCTTTACATCATGAACGGACGAAAAGTTGCTGTATCCAAATAACATCAACTGTCCTGCAAATACAGATAACGATTCAGTCAAACAGAATACACAAATGCAGAACATCAAGAATTTCCTGACCTTGTTCATCCTTGCTGCAATGCCATTACTCGGTCAGGCACAGGCTCTGAAACATGTTCGCCCGGAACAGGTGGGCATGGATTCGCAACGACTCCTCAAGGCCGACTCCATTATTGAAGATGCCATCAGACAAGGCGACATCCCAGGAGCGGTGTTGGCTGTGGTTCGTCATGGCAAGATGGCCTACCTGAAAGCCTACGGCAACAAGCAGGTTTGGCCAGTAGTGCGTCCGATGACGACAAACACCATATTCGACATGGCTTCGTGCAGCAAAGCGATGTCCACAGCACTCTCGGCCCATATCCTTTGCGAAGAGGGAAAGTTCCGTATGCTCGATGCCGTGAATCGCTATGTCCCGGGCTTCGAGAATTGGAAGGACGAGTCGGGCGAAACGACTACCATCCGCATACATCACCTCATGACGCATACCTCGGGTCTGCCTGCATACTATTCGCCCGACCCTAAGGCCGTACCGAATCCCGATGCATGCATCGACCACATCGCTCACATGAAACGCCAATTCGAGCCAGGTAAGGGTTTCCGCTACAGTTGTCTGAACTTCATCACCTTGCAGCGCATCATCGAGAAGACCAGCGGTATGTCGTTACGCGACTTCTCCCGCAGTCGCATCTTTGCACCTCTCGGGATGAACCACACCGACTACATTCCCTGCGCCCCCGATGCTGAAGGTGTCTGGCACAACACCGACCAACCTTGTTGGGCTTCTCTCATGCCTCGGGGCGAGGATTGGCGCAGCATCGTAGCACCCACTACGCGACAGACTGCCGACAGCGTGCTTTGCGGCATGGTGCACGACCCGCTGGCACGCATCATGAATGGTGGCATCAGCGGCAATGCCGGACTCTTCAGCTCTGCTGAGGACATTGCTATCCTCTGTGCCATGCTCCAGAACGACGGTACATGGAACGGCAAACGCATCCTGAGCAAGCAGGCTGCTCGTCTGCTTCGCACCGTGCCACGCTTTGCCGAACCCTTCGGACGTACATATGGTTGGGATTGCTACAGCGACTATGCTTCGTGCAATGGTGACCTTTTCTCCCCACAAACATACTGTCATACAGGCTTCACCGGGACAGGTATTGTCATCGACCCCGAACTGGATTGCAGCGTCATCCTGCTTACGAATTTAGTTCATCCCGATGAAGGCGGCTCTACGGTTCGCCTGCGCTCGGTAGTAAGTAACGCAGTAGCGGCAAGTATTATTCGTTGAGATTAGGCAAATAAAAGTCGAAGTCGGTACGACGGCATTCAAGGGTGCTGCCGTTGAAGACGAGTTCCCCACATTGCAACGAGGACCGACGCTCTTCATATGGCAAGTTGCCGCTCTCGTTCATGTGGGCTTGCGGATGGATGGTACGACCGGGATGAGTAAAATATATAATGTATGCTTTCTCGCCCACAACCACGACGTCGCCGTGGGCACCGCTTGGACCATCATCTGTTCGGTTGGTAGCATCTTCGAGGATGCAACCCTGTCGTTCCCACTTCTTTAGGTCGGTCGAGCGATAGAGACGCATGCCGTGCCACTCGTCTGTAAGCATCCAATAGTAGTTTGCGAAGCGGAACACCTTGGGACCTTCGCATGAACCTTCTGTCTCAGCTGGCCTTCCTTGTGTCCAATGCTTCAAGTCGCGACTCTCGGAGGTCCAGATATTGGCCTGGTCATCTTTCTTGTACCAAGCGTGCCATAGTCCTGTCTCGTCCTGGCAGAGTGTAATGTCGATGACGTTATCTTCGCCGAAGTTCACAGGTCCCCGATACTTCCAGTCCCAACAGTTCTTGCTCGTATAGTGCATCGTTGTGGCCTTGCCGCCCCAATGGTTCTGCACTCCTCGCTTATAGGTAACGAAGAGGTGGTAGGTTCCCTTGTGATAGACCACATCAGGAGCCCAGAATGTGTTGTGCCCACGTTCGAAGTTAAGGTCGAGCGTACCGCGATAGTACCATGATGCACCATTGTCCACACTCTCGGCAATACCGATGGGGTTACCGTAGCAAAAGGCCACGTCAGCCGTTTCCTGATTGGCACGCCGCTGGGTATAAAGCGCCCACCATGCCTTTTCTGTTCGGTTATAGAACACCACAGGGTCGGCTGCGCCATCGGTCACAGGGTCACGGAACATCGGGGCTGGAGCTTTGTGCTGCTGAGCCCAACCCGTCAGCGGCAGTATGACTGCCATCATTATGGAT
The DNA here is from genome assembly GCA_902799985.1 of uncultured Bacteroidales bacterium. Taxonomy (GTDB): domain Bacteria; phylum Bacteroidota; class Bacteroidia; order Bacteroidales; family Bacteroidaceae; genus Physcousia. Next base: position 11,390 of record CADCCR010000013.1, read on the forward strand.
AATGGTTTCATTTCGTGAAGTAATCTTTATCGAAAGGATAATTGAAAGTTCTCTATTGGGGGATTGATGTAATGCCTTGCTTGCGATAACCGCTTGCTGTGAAGATGGCAAGGAGATTGCCTGCATCATCTGTGACACGCACCTCGCAGAAGGGCAGATGATGATGGTTGACAAGTTCCTGCGCCTGAGCTGAGATGATGCCAGAGCTGGCGCCGCGAACGAAAGTGATGTTGGCTGAGGATGTGACAGTCAGAGTGCCGTGGCTGTTGGTGGCGGCAGCAAAAGCCAAGTCTGCCAAGGTGAAGAGCACGCCTCCCTGCACATATCCGCCTGCATTCAGATGGCGAGGCTCTATGCGGACTTGGGTGCGGGCATAGCCTTCTGCCATCTCCGTTATCTCAATCCCATTCTGCCGGGCGAACTCATCGTGCTGGAAGAAATCCTTTAATGCCTTTTTATCTGTTGGAGTCATCGTTAATGTCCTGTTTTGACAAAAGCAGGAGGCAAGTACCGACGAAGTACTTGTCTCCTGCGTTATTCACACTTGTATGTGAAGTTTAGTTGTTTTCGGGACGAAGTTTGCGGACGGTCTCAGCGGTGCGCCACATCTCGCTGTCGTGCAGGGCAGCCAGTTCTTTCTCCAAGCCAGCGCGATAGTCGGGCTTCGAGTTGGCGTCGATGCTGATTTGTGCTTCGTTGCCGCACTTCACACTTGCATAGAGCTGTTCTACGACGGGCTTGATGGCGTCGTGGAAGCGAGGATACCAGTCGAGGGCACCGCGCTGAGCTGTGGTGGAGCAGTTGGCGTACATCCAGTCCATGCCCTTCTGTGCGAAGAGAGGCATGAGGCTCTGGGTGAGTTCCTCAACGGTTTCGTTGAATGCCTCGCTGGGTGTGTGGCCATTCTCGCGGAGCACTTCGTACTGAGCCAGAAGCAGGCCCTGGATGGCACCCATCAGAGAGCCGCGTTCGCCGGTGAGGTCGGAAGTTGCTTCGCGCTGGAAGGTGGTCTCGAAGAGGTAGCCTGAGCCGATACCGATGCCGAGAGCAAGGGTGCGATCGAGTGCACGGCCTGTTGCGTCGTTATAGACGGCATAGGAGCTGTTCAGACCACGACCTTCGAGGAACATGGTGCGGAGGCTTGTGCCGCTGCCCTTGGGTGCTACCATGATGACGTCGATGTCCTTCGAGGGCACGCAACCGGTGCGGTCGTTCCATGTGATAGCAAAGCCATGAGAGAAGTAGAGAGCCTTGCCGGGAGTCAGGTACTTCTGCAGGGTGGGCCATACGCTCATCACGGCTGCATCGGAAAGCAGGCACATGACGATGGTGCCCTTGTCGGCTGCTTCCTCGATGGAGAAGAGTGTCTCGCCGGGAACCCATCCGTCGGCCTTTGCCTTCTCGAAGGTCTTGCCTTGACGCTGACCAACGATGACGTTGAAGCCGTTGTCGCGCAGGTTGCAAGCCTGACCGGGACCTTGAACGCCGTAGCCGATGACGGCAATCGTCTCGTCCTTCAGAATCTCACGTGCTTTCTCAAGAGGGAACTCCTCGCGGGTCATTACTTCCTCAATGACGCCGCCAAAATTCATTTTTGCCATAGTAATTTGAGTTTATAAAGTTAAATTTTCGATTCCTAACTGTGTTATCCTTCAATTCGGGTGCAAAGATACGACATTTAATCATAAATTCAAAATTTATAAATTCAAAATTCAAAATTAAACAGGTAATAATTCGAAAACTTTGTTCCTCGACTAGAGCAGAGACACATAGTGCTATTTCAAACTCCCTGCGCTTATTTCGGAAGCGCCTAGCGCTTATTCTGGAAGCGCCTAGCGGTTATTTCGGAAGTGCCTAGCGGTTAATTCTGCAACGACCCGTGCTTAGTTTGCCAACTACACGTGCTTAGTTTGCCAACTACACGTGCTTAGTTTGCCAACTACCCGTGCTTAGTTGACAGACTATCCTGCCAAAACTGACTTAGTCCTCAATAAAACATCTTCACTTCTTTGCAGAAAAAGCACAAAACTCTTACCTTTGTACAAGTTTAACTACCTGTCATGCGCATTATCATCACTCTTTTCTTCGTATTGTTGCCTGTTCTTGCTCATTCGCAAGTGCTAACACTTCATGGTCGGGTGGTGGATGCTGAGACGGGAGCCCCCTTGCCCTATGCTGCCATTTATCTTGAAAAAGGTCGCGGAGCGATGACGAATGCGGATGGAGACTTCAGTCTGTCTGTTTCGCAAGGCGACGTTCTGACGTTCAGCTTCATTGGCTTCGAGAGACAAATCTTTGTGGCAGCCGAAGTACCGAAGGTCGTGAAGCTTATGCCCTTCGAGCAGGCTTTGGACGAAGTTACAGTACATCCTGTAAATGAACTGGATATCGTTCGCCAGGTAATCAAGAACTTGAAGACAGATTTCTCCAAGAACAAGCGGGCGAGACAAGGCTACTTCCTGCGTGCTTTGCTGAAGAACGACGAAGATTCCTACCTGATAGAGAGTATCCTTTCTGCAAAGTCGTCGGTCAATCTCAGAGAGGAAGAGCTGCTGAGTGCCCGGAGAGGACAGAACCAGGAAGGCGACGACAGCCGCATGAACCTCCAGTTCACCAACCTGCAGAGAGTGATGGAGATTGGTCCGAGCGCCTTCGCGAACAGCTATTGGCTGAAGGCCATTAAGCCGCTTCACAGCCTTTCAACAACAAAGAAATACTATAAGGTCGATGTGGAAAAGCTTTCCGGAAGCAATGGGGAAAGGTTGTACCGCATCACTTTCAGCATGAACGACAAGCATCGCCCGCAATGGCAGGAGGAATCTTTGGCGGACAGACGCCATATCGTCGGCACAGCATACGTCGATGCAGAGAAGCTCCGGCTGTTTCGTTTCGATGGAATGGTGGAGAATGCCTATCAGCGTGTCGACTTCATCCGCATGCCGACCGACATCCGGTTCCGCTTGACGTACAACTATTCCCATGGCTATGCCTCAGTCAGCAACCTTTCCTTCGAGGGCGGCAACGACAGGATGAGGTATCGCGGCATCCTGTTCGACATCCCGAACGACAGCCTGCTGACTGTCCAGCCAAAAGCTGTGGGCTCAAACATCCTCAGCGCCGCCGATGATGCAGGCTTCGATTCGACGCTCTGGTCGCGCCTCGACATCGTGAAGCGGACTGCCGAAGAGGAGCGTGTAGCCTCGGACTTCTATCGTACAAAAAGATAAGTTGGCTAATCCTTGAAGCAGACTTTTGCCTGGCAGACCACTTCCTCGTTTCGCTCTGATGCGGGCGAAGACGGTGTTTCGCCTTGCTCTTGACTCGTCGTTCCATCAGCCTCGGAACGAGTTTGCTTGCGAACCTCGATGTCTGTCTCGTCGTTGCTGACGGGCTGAGAGTAGAAGCTGAGGCGGTCGCCAAAGTATGATTCCGCCTTGTACGCAATCTCGATGCGGCGGACTTGCTGCTTCTCGAAGCGTTCACGAGGGAAGAGGTCGAGGATGTGCTCGATGTACTTCATGCTGTTGACGTGGCCGTTGATGTCAACATCGCTGTAATGTGTGTCGATGGTGCGCAGGTGCTCCGGGTCACGGAAGCGGAAACGTCCATGTCCTTCGATGGGGCAAACAGCCTCCTTCCAACCTCCCTCCGAAGAATAAGGCTCTTTATGGTCCTCTGGAGTAACGTAATTGAGGATGTCACCATCGAAGAGTGTCAAGAGGTCGCAAGGCTTGCGCGTCTCAAGGTCAATCATTGCCCAGACGCTCCGGGCATAGCCAAGTGGTGTGCCGTCGGCGCGATGGATGGAGAAGTTACGCTTGGTGAAGTACCGCTTGACGCTCTCCACCCATGTCCTGACCTCGCAATGTTCGTATTGGCGCGGCATCTCGTTCATCTCGATGCTAAGTCTGGAGAGCACCCACGTGTGCTGCGACTCGTTCAGGGTTGCGATGCCCCAACCACGCTTCTGCGAGTGGTTGCCGGCCGCGTTGAGCATGTGGTTGCCCAGGATGCTGAGGAAGATGTTTCCCCTGAAGTCGACATGAAAGGGCTCGACGTAGAAGGGGTAGGAGTCTATTAGTTCATAGTTCATAGTGCATAGTAGTGGTAAGAGGAATGTTGTCTGTGGCTAATGGTTAGAGGTTAGTGGTTAGAGAATACCTTTGGCTCCTGAAATAAGCATCCCAAGCATTCCTCTAACCACTAACCTCTAAGCACTAACCTCTACAGAATCTCTAACATTATGAATTGCCATTATGTTCTTCCTCGCGCTTAGCGATGTAGGCGTCAAGGCGTTCGATGTAGGACTTCGTCACAGCGATGCGGCCCGTGCGGACGAACTGCAGGACGCATCCCAGCGAATCGAGTTGCGTGAAAAGGCTGATGATGTCGTCCGTAATGCCTGTGTTCTCAACGATGGTATAGATGGGATTCACCTCCACGATGCGTGCGGCGAAGCGGCGAACGATGCTCGAAATCTCCTGATTGGCAAGAACCATCGGCGTTGAAAGCTTGAGCAGCGAGGTCTCCAGGATGAATATCTCGTCGTCGACGAAGCAGTTGGCCTGCAGGACATCAATCTTCTTCTCGATTTGCTTGGTCAGCATCTCCGCCATCTCCTGCTTGCAGTAGCAGGTAATGGTGTACTTGTGAACGCCTGGCGTTGAAGAGGCGCAGACGTTGAGACTCTCGATGTTGACCTGCCGGCGGGTGAAGACGGCAGTTATCTGATTGAGTATACCTGCAAAGTTCTCCGAATAGATGATGAGCGTGTAGAGCGTCAAGCCGTCGTGACTGAGCAAAGCACCTTCGTGACCGGGCACAGCAGGCCGCGCCACAGCATTGCGCTTGAAGGTCTCCTTTTGGCTACCTTGTGCGGAGTCCTGCGCAAGGGTTGCCCGGCGTTGACGTGTCAGGTTCTTCTCGAAGCTGTCGCGCTCGATGGCTGCAGCCGCAAGGACTGCCTCGTTGAAGTTCTCGAGAACTGGAGCTTCCTCCAATTCGTCACACTTCCCGCATGTATTGCAATCGCCGCATTCAGCGGCACCCATTTTCTTGTCTGTCTTCATAACTATGAACTATGAATTATGAACTATGCATTAATCTCTAGCAACATTTCGTCCACATTGGCACCCGGAGGCGTCATGGGGAGCACGTTGTCCTCTTCCTTCACAGCACATTGCAGGATGTATGGGCCGTCGGTGTCGAGCATCTCGCGAATGGCAGCATCCAGGTCCTTGCGGTCCACGACGGTGCGGCAAGGGATGCCGTAGCCTGCTGCTATCTTCTCGTAGTCGGGATTGAGCATAGGCGTGAAGGAGTAGCGCTTGTTGAAGAACATGTATTGCCATTGGCGGACGTTGCCCAGGAAGTTGTTGTTGAGCAGAATCATCTTCACGGGAACCTGGTTCTCCATGATGGTGCCCAGTTCCTGGATGGTCATCTGGAAGCCTCCATCACCGCAGAACATGCAGACGGTACGGTCAGGGGCGCCGTAACATGCACCTATGGCAGCTGGGATGCCAAAGCCCATTGTGCCGCATCCGCCGCTGGTGACGACGGAACGCGGTTTGGTGAACTTGAAGTAGCGACAGCCGAACATCTGGTTCTGTCCGACATCTGTCACGAGTATGGCTTCGTTGTTCGAGGCTTCGCTCACCTTGCGCACCACTTCGCCCATGAGCAACGGACCTTCCGTGGGATGCAGAGCCGCGTCGATGACCTTCGTGTATTCCTTTTCCTCGTAGGGCTTAAAGCCTTCTATCCAAGCACGATGTGTAGCCTTGTCCACCAGTCGCGTCACTTCGGGAAGCGTCTGCTTGCAGTTGCCCAGGACGGAAAGTGTGGGCTTCACGTTCTTGCCAAGTTCCGAGGGGTCAATCTCGAAGTGAATGACCTTGGCTTGCTTGGCATAGGTCTTCAGGTTGCCCGTCACTCGGTCGTCGAAGCGCATGCCAACGGCTATGAGCAGGTCGCATTGGTTGGTCATGACGTTGGGAGCCAAGTTTCCATGCATGCCGAGCATACCCATGTTCAGCGGATGGTCGGAAGGTGCAGCAGACAGACCGAGCAGCGTGGCGGCAAAAGGAATCTGAGCCTTTTCGCAGAGGTCGAGCAGCTCCTTGCGGGCATCGGCCAGTTCAACACCTTGACCGACGAGCATGAAAGGCTTGACGCTCTCGTTTATCATGCGTGCAGCCGTCTCGTAAGCGTCCGGCTCAGGCTGCGGATTCGGGTTGTAGCTGCGGATGAAGTCAACGGTCTGCGGAATGTATTCGGTCAGAGCCGTCTGTGCATTCTTGGCAAAGTCGAGCACCACAGGCCCCGGACGTCCGCTTCTGGCGATGAAGAAGGCACGTGCCACCGCCCAAGGGATGTCTTCGGCGCGGCGTATCTGGAAGTTCCACTTCGTGATAGGCTGGGTGACACCCACTACATCGACCTCCTGGAAAGCGTCCGTACCCAGCATGGCAGCACCTACCTGTCCGCAGATGACTACCATCGGGGTGGAGTCCAACATGGCATCGGCCACACCGGTAATGGTGTTCATGGCTCCCGGGCCACTCGTGACGATGGCACAGCCAACCTTGCCGCTGACGCGGGCATAGCCCTGAGCAGCATGAACGGCAGCCTGTTCGTGGCGTACCAGAATGTGATGCAAAGACTTCTTATGGTCGTAGAGTGCATCGTAGGTAGGCATGATGGCACCCCCCGGATAACCGAAGAGCACATCCACACCTTCGTGCTCAAGGCAGCGCATCAGCACCTCGGCACCTGTGATTTTTTCGTTCATTATCGTAATGTTATCCTTTTGCGCTGCAAAGGTACAAAAATAAGTGAATATTGGAAAGCGTTCCGCTCATAAAAAATGCCTCTTTCTCGAATTCTTTTGAACCGAGGCGCGATTGTAGTCGCGAAAGGAGCCAAATCATCAAAGAAAAGGGAGATTTATAAATAAGCACGTGGCGCTTCCGAAATAAGCGCAGGGCGCTTCGGCGATAAGCGCAGGGCGCTTCCGAAATAAGCACGAGGCGCTTCCGAAATAAGCGCAGGGCGCTTCCTGAGTAAGCACGTATTGTTAGCCAACTAAGCACGTGTTGTTACTCAACTAACCACGTGTCGTTGTCCAACTAAGCACGTGTCGTTAGCCAACTAAGCACGTGTCGTTTCAGGAACAAAAAAGTATAAAAAGTCACGTAACTTAGTACATATTCTCCCGATTAAGCAAAAAAACTATTGAATAAATACAATTATTTTCTAAATTATTCTTATTTTTGCTCTCGATTTAAACAACAAACTATTATCCTTTTCACAACTCTAAATTACTTTATTCATGAAAAAAAGAATCGTATGGATGCTTGCTGCCATCCTTCTCTGTGGCGCATCAACAACATTTACATCTTGTAAAGAGGAATCGAAGTTAGTCGATCTTAATGGCAACGAGATTGAATACGGCAAGAAACTTTCTGTTTCAAGTAGCGAACTGATTGGCTGGAAAGTGCTGATGAAGAGCAATGCCGACCTGCAATCGGGCACTTTCTTCATATTCCGCAACACGGATTGTGCCCAGATGACATTCGACGGAGACCCATCTGATCCCGACATCAACGATTCCGGACTCTATGCAAATTGGGAATTGAAGAACGGTCAGCTCGTCCTGACATCACCCAAAACGGGCCAAAGCGCTTCTTTCGAAATCAAAAAGGAATACGTCAACATGGACGGCCAAGTGGTAGACGGCGTCAAGTTGGAAAATGCTTATTCCGTAAAAGTCTACATCGGAGATGAGGTGTGGGTGGCTCCTGGCAGCGATTTCGACAGAGAAGGCATGTCTGCATATCTTTGGAAAATCATCGACACAGCTCGGCAGGATCAGTAACACAGCATTTATTATAATCAACAGCAAAGGGGCGGAGCAATCTGCCCCTCTCTTTTCCCTCTTACCTAACCCAAACCATTATTAAACAGCCATGCACCCCAGAATATTAAAGAAGCTCGCTACAGACACACGTTCACAACATTGCACAAGAATGCTGACAGCGGCACTTCTCGTTGCAGCAAGTGTGATGTCGGCAACAGCCGGACAGTTCGAAGAAACAGACCGAACGAATCCATCTGCCCTGCAGGATGATGCGAATCCTGCGGCTATTCGGAGCGGAGAGCTGTGGCCCGACGATGAAGGCGTTCACATCAACGCTCATGGCGGCGGCATCCTCAAGCATGGCGACACTTTCTATTGGTATGGCGAGCACAAGGCCGAGCACACCTCCAACGCTTTGGTTGGCGTGACGTGCTACAGCTCGAAGGACTTGCTCCATTGGCACAATTGCGGTGTGGCACTCAGCGTCACCGACGAGCACGGTCACGACATCGAGCGCGGATGCATCATCGAGCGTCCGAAGGTAATATATAATAATGTAACAAAGAAGTTCTGCATGTGGTTCCACCTCGAGCTGAAGGGTAGGGGATACGATGCTGCACGCTATGGAGTGGCAGTAGCCAGTCGTCCCGAAGGACCTTTCAAGTTCCTGTATTCGCAAAGGGCAGATGCCGGCACATGGCCTCTCGAGTTCGGAGAAAAGGAACTGGCCGTCGTGGACACCCTGAACGCAGCCAACTTCAAGCAAGAATGGACGCCGGCTTGGCTAAAGGCTGTCGACGAGGGACTTATCGTGAAGCGTGACTTCCCCAAGGGACAGATGTCGCGCGATATGACACTCTACGTCGACGATGACGGAAAGGCCTACCATATCTTCTCCTCCGAGGAAAACCTGACCCTCCACATTGCCGAGCTGACAGCCGACTACCTGCACCATACCGGTCGCTACACCCGCGTGGCTCCTGCCGGACACAACGAGGCGCCGGCCATCTTCAAACACGATGGCACCTATTGGATGATTACGTCCGGCTGTACAGGCTGGGAGCCTAACGAAGCACGCATGTTCTCGTCCACCAGCATTTGGGGGCCGTGGACACAACATGCCAACCCTTGTCGAGGTCCAAAGGCAGAGAAGACCTTTGGCGGGCAAAGCACCTTCATACTGACCATCGACCATTCTTCGCTACGCTCAGGCGCAGGCGGAACACCCTTGAACAATGAACATTCGTCTTCAATCAGCAATGTTCAATCTGCAAGCAACAATGTTCAATCTTCAATCAACAATGTTCAATCTTCAATCAACAATGTTCAATACATCTTCATGGCCGACATCTGGCGCCCGCGTCACCCAATTGATGCCCGCTACATCTGGCTGCCCATCGAGTTCGAGGAAGGCAAACCCATCATCCGCTGGCGTGAAGAATGGAAACCCGACTTCTGAGCAATCCGCCAGGGAAGCAGGCTTCTATCCGCTCTTGAAAGTGGCTTCTATTCGCCAGGGAAGCAGGCTTCTATCCGCTCACAACTGACTTCTATCCTCTCTTGAAAGAGGCTTCTAATCGCTTGGCAAGGAGCCTTTAGCGTAATATCTTGCGAAGCTTCCGAAGGTAGGCATCAGCATATTGGCGCATGCCCAGGTCGTTGGGATGAAGACCCTCAACCATGGAATCTTGCGTGAAGGCCAGTTCCTTGTGACTGAGGTAGTAGATATCCTTCACGCCCTGCTTCTTCATGGCCTTGTAGGCACGCAGCTGCTCCTTGTTCGAGTTGGTGAACCAATCCAAAGCCTGCTGCGAACTGATGCCGTTGGCATAGTCATGCTCAACGAACAGAATGGGCGCCTTGCTCTTCGCGCGAAGGATGGAAACGCCCTTCAGCAAGCGTTCGTAGATAAACTCCGAGCGTTCTGTCGAGAGGTTGGGAAGGCAGTCGATGACGAACAGCTTGGCATCGATTTCCGCCAGGAAGTCAAACACTTCTTCCTCCAGCTGGCCGTTGCCCGAGAAGCCCAGATTTATGACGGGATGGCCCGACTCGCGATGCACAATATTGGTCCACGCCATGCCTGTACGCGAGGCACAGGCTCCCTGAGCGATGGATGTTCCGTAGACCACGATGGGCTTTTCCTCGGAAGTCGGAATGAAGCGTAGCTCACGTTCCTCCGGCACACCGATTTCCATCCACGTCACTTCGTTATAGAGCGGCAGGAAGAGTTCGAAGTCGTAGCCTCGTTCTTCGCCTGTGAAGTAAGTCAAGTCTTTGAACTCGTAGTTGATAGTGTCCTTGAACGACAAGTTGAATCTGCTGGCACACCACCGCAGCTGTCCGTTGGCATCTGTAGCGTAGAGGTCAACACCGGAAACGCCGGTCGTGGGCATGTGGAACATGTTCAGGCCACCTGCCACCTTGTATCTGACTCTTATGCTCGGTGCGTTCGTATGGAAGCAGACAGACAGTCCGGCAGACTGCCGCGAGAGTCTCCAGACGGCCGGACGCACCTTGCTCTCGGCCCGCGGCGGCAAGCGATGGTAGCTGTCCTTCAGCTCGCTGTGCCACCAGCGGCCGTGAATTGTATTCTCGCCTTGTTCCAGAGGGTTCATCCATTTGGTCTGTGCCGTCAGGGGCAGCAGACAGCAGGCGAACAGCAAGTGTAAAAGCAGTCTTTTCATAAGCTATTCCTCATCAGGTTGCTGTCCGTCGTGGGCTTTCCACATGCATTCGGTTATCTTCAGGTCGGAGAAGATGGCCGTGAAGGACGATTCTTCGGGCGAACATGCGTAGATGCCAAAGCTGATGGCATCGGCTCCCTGACACATGTGGCAGATACGCATCTGGCTGAACTCCTTGCCGTCGGCAGAGCACTCGATGCAATAGTCGTCCTCGCGGCGAGAGAAGCGGTACCACATCGTCTTGACGTCTGCGGGGATAGCTGTGGTGGCCCAGTCGGAATAGCCGTTGTTTGTAGCTACGCTGCCCAGGTGCTGGAACGCATCGTTCTCGTATTCGACGGAGCCTTTCAACCAGTTCTCGCTGTCGAGATACATGACGATGCCGCATTGGTCGAAGCGTTGGTGACTGCCCGTGAAGTCGGTCTTGACGACAAAGCTGAAGAACTTCTCGCGTGTCTGCATTTGCAGGACGGGCGCATTATCGTTCTGGAAGTGATAATAGGTGCGCTGCCAAAGGTCGGTATGCGGGGCTGTCGTGATGAAGATGGTGTCGCCCTTCACCTCATATCCGGCGGGCTTGCGTGTCCACTGGAGGCTGCCGAGGTCGATGCTTCCGCCGTTGGAGAGCGCTGCCGTGACGGCGTCTGTGAAGTTGGCTCCTGCCTCCGTGGTTGTTTCAGCCTCTGCTGTTGTCGTTTCGGTTCCCTTTTGTTTGCTGCAAGCAGCCAGCATGATGCCGGCGCTCAGCATGATGAGCATGTTTCTATTCATGGTTGTGTTGGTTGTTTGTTTCTTCATACTATACGGACGCCGCCCTTGTCGGCGCTGCTGACGCTCTGTGCATAGGCACGAAGCGCTTTGCTGACTGTGCGGTTGCGTCGCAGCGGTTGTTGCGGACGGGCTGCAAGCTCTTCCTCGCTGAGCTTCACGTTGATGCTGCGGCTGGGGATGTCGATGACGATGATGTCGCCGTCCTGTATCTTGCCGATGTTGCCGCCGCTGGCAGCTTCGGGACTGATGTGTCCGATGCTGAGTCCGCTCGTTCCGCCCGAGAAGCGTCCGTCGGTGATGAGTGCACACTCCTTGCCCATGTGCATACTCTTAATATAAGATGTGGGATAGAGCATCTCCTGCATGCCCGGACCGCCCTTCGGTCCCTCGTGGGTGATGACGACACAGTCGCCTTTCTTCACTTTGCCTCCCAGGATTCCTTCGCAAGCATCCTCCTGACTGTCGAAGACGACGGCCGGTCCCTCGAAGTGCCAGAGGCTTGGGTCGACGCCTGCGGTCTTCACCACGCAACCGTCCTGTGCGATGTTGCCAAAGAGGACTGCCATTCCGCCGTCCTTCGTGTAGGCATGTTCGATGTCGCGTATGCAACCTTCCGAGCGGTCGGTATCGAGCGTTTCCCAATGCGTGTCCTGCGACCCCATGACGTTCGAGAACTTGCCGCCTGGGGCGCAACTGTAGATGTCCCACGGAGAAAGGCCGCCATCGATGCTCTCCTTCAGATTCTTGTTGCCGATGATGGAGTAGCGCTTGATGTCCTCGCCGAGCGTAGCTCCGTTCACGCGTTTGCAGGTGAGGTCGAGCAGTCCGCCCTTGGCCAGTTCGCCCAGGATGCCCAGGATGCCGCCTGCGCGGTTCTCCTCCTGTATGCTATACTTCTGCCAGTTAGGCGCGAGCTTGCAGAGGAAAGGTACTTTGCGCGAGAGTGCATCGATGTCCTGCATCTTGAAGTCGACGCCACCTTCCTGAGCCACGGCCAGCAGGTGGAGCACCGTGTTGGTGGATGCGCCCATGGCGATGTCGAGGGTCATGGCATTGAGGAAAGCTTGGCGCGTGGCGATGCTGCGTGGCAGTACGCTCTCGTCGCCTTCCTCGTAGTAGGCAAAGGCATTCTTGACGATAAGTCTTGCTGCGCTCTTGAAGAGGCGGATGCGGTTCTTGTGTGTAGCCAGGATGCTTCCGTTGCCGGGCAGCGAGAGTCCGATGGCTTCGGTCAGCGAGTTCATCGAGTTAGCCGTGAACATACCGGAGCATGCGCCGCATCCGGGACAAGCCATCTGCTCCACCTTGGCCAGCTCTTCGTCGCTGACTGTCGGGTCGCCGCCCTTCACCATAGCTGTGATGAGGTCGGCATTCTCGCCGCCAAGCTTGTGGGCTTCCATCGGTCCGCCGCTGACGAAGACGGCAGGAATGTTCAGTCGCATGGCAGCCATCAGCATGCCGGGCGTCACCTTGTCGCAGTTGGAGATGCAGACCATGGCGTCGGCCTTATGTGCATTGACCATGTACTCCACCGAGTCGGCGATGATGTCGCGCGAGGGTAGGGAGTAGAGCATGCCATCGTGCCCCATGGCGATGCCGTCGTCGATGGCAATGGTGTTGAACTCAGCGGCATAGCAGCCGAGGCTCTCTATCTCTTGCTTGACGATTTGTCCTATCTCGTGCAGATGTGTGTGGCCTGGAACAAACTGTGTGAACGAATTGACTACGGCGATGATAGGTTTGCCGAACTGTTCGCGCTTCATGCCATTGGCAACCCACAGCGCGCGTGCGCCTGCCATGCGGCGACCTTCCGTGCAGACGGAACTTCTGAGCTGATGTTTCATAGTTATATTTGGTTATCCCAT
>CADCCR010000014.1 GCA_902799985.1 uncultured Bacteroidales bacterium
GAGTTCGACGTGGAAATCAACGAAGGCGCCATCAAGTGGGACACCTTCCGTTCGAGCGGCGCCGGCGGTCAGAACGTCAACAAGGTAGAATCGGGTGTCCGTGCCCGATACATCTGGCGCAACCCCTTCACGAACCAGGACGAAGAGATTCTCGTAGAGTGTACCGAGACGCGCGACCAGCCGAAGAACAAGGAACGCGCTTTGGCCCGCCTCCGCACCTTCATCTACGACAAGGAGCACCAGAAGTACCTTGACGACATCGCTTCCCGACGCAAAACGATGGTCTCGACGGGCGACCGCTCGGCAAAGATACGCACCTACAACTACCCGCAGGGCCGCATCACAGACCACCGTATCGGCTACACCATCTATAACCTGCCTTCCTTCATGGACGGCAACATCCAGGACTGCATCGACCACCTCATCGTGGCAGAGAACGCCGAGCGACTCAAGGAATCTGAACTGTAAAAGAAAGAGAAGAGACGTGGGATTTTGGAATGATGTAAAGCAAGAATGGACTTGGGCCGGCATCAAAGCCGACTTCAGGGAGCATTGGCCGGACTTAGTCGCAATAGTTGTGGCGGGAGTGCTTACTCCAACTCTACAGCAATGGCTCGGGTGGGGAGAAAACGGATGGGCCTTCTTGGGAGTTTGGATAATTATTGCCGTGGCAGCAGCCATAGTGATAGGCTTAATAAGACGCATCGTAAAGATACTTAACACATGACAAGACAAGAACTGATAGCAAACATACAAAGGAAGAAGAGCTTCCTTTGTGTCGGCCTCGATACCGACTTGAAGAAGATACCCGAGCACTTGCTGAAGGAAGACGACCCAATATTCGCCTTCAACAAGGCCATCATCGATGCGACTGCACCTTATTGCGTCGCCTACAAGCCCAACCTCGCCTTCTATGAGGCGTTCGGCGTGAAGGGACTGATGGCTTTCGAGAAGACAGTCAAGTACCTGAAGCAGAACTATTCCGACCAATTCATCATAGCCGACGCGAAACGCGGCGACATCGGCAACACCAGCCAGATGTATGCCCGCACGTTCTTCGGCGAGTACGACGTCGATGCGCTGACCGTCGCTCCCTATATGGGCGAGGACAGCGTGACGCCTTTCATTAGCCTCACCCCAACCCTCTCCGAGGGAGAGGGAGTTAAAAAGAATCATTGGGTCATCCTGCTTGCCTTGACCAGCAACAAAGGCTCGCTCGACTTCCAGCTCACGGAAGATAAGGATGGCGAGCGCCTCTTTGAGAAAGTCATTCGCAAGAGCCAGGAGTGGGGTAACGACGAGAACATGATGTACGTCGTCGGTGCCACGAGAGGCGAGTTGTTCCAGGACATCAGAAAGGTTGCTCCGAATGCTTTTCTGCTCGTGCCCGGTGTCGGCGCACAAGGCGGCAGCCTCGAGGAGGTTTGCAAGTACGGCATGATAGAGGACTGCGGCTTGCTGGTCAACAGCAGTCGTGCTATCATCTATGCCGACAAGACAGAGCGCTTTGCACAGGTCGCCGCAGAAAAAGCAAAGGAAGTGGCAGACCAGATGGCAGATCTGTTAAACAGTAAATAGTAAATCGTTAAATAGCAAATATAATCGTGGAATTTACAGCACAAATGATAGCAGGGCTGATTGGCGGCACCGTCGTAGGCGACCCCGAAGCCAAGGTCAACAACTTCGCTCGCATCGAGGAAGGACGACCCGGTTGCATCAGTTTCCTCTACAACGACAAATACATCCAGCACCTCTACGACACAGAAAGCTCCATCGTACTGATTAGCGAGAACATCGAAGTCAGGCAAGATGTGAAGCCGACCCTCATCAAGGTGCACGATGCTCGCGAGGCTGTGGCCAAGCTCTTGCAGATATACGAGAGCATGAAGCCCAAGCGGGAAGGCATCAGCGAGCTGGCCTTCATCGACCCCTCGGCAAAGATTGGCGAGCGGTGCTACATCGGCCCCTTCGTCGCCATTGCCGAAGGTGTAGAGATAGGCGACGGCTGCATCCTGCATCCCCACGTCACGATAGGCCGCAACGCCAAGGTAGGCGCCAACACCGAGATTTACAGTAATGCCGTCATCTATCACGACTGCAAGGTGGGCAACCGCTGCATCCTGCATGCCGGCTGCGTCATCGGTGCCGATGGCTTCGGCTTCCAGCCAACAGAGAAAGGCTACGAGAAGATTCCGCAGATAGGCATTGCCATCATCGAGGACGATGTGGAGATAGGAGCCAACAGATGTGTGGACCGCGCCGTCATGGGAGCAACCATCATCCACAGCGGCGTGAAGTTAGACAATCTGGTGCAGATTGGTCACAACGGCGAGATAGGCAGCCACACAGTGATGTCGGCACAGGTCGGCATTGGAGGCAGCACAAAGGTGGGACAATGGTGCATGTTCGGCGGACAGGTAGGCATTGCCGACCACGCCACGATAGCCAATCGCGTGATGGCTGGCGCTCAAGCCGGCATACCGAACAGCATCCGCAAGGAAGGAACTGCCGTCCAAGGCACACCGGCCATTGAGGGTCGCAACTTCTGGAAGAGCAGTGCTGTCTTCAAGAACTTGCCCGACATGTGGGCCGAGATGAACCAAATGAAAAAAGAAATAAGGATGCTCAAGGAGCAGTTAGCGGAGAAGCAACAGTCCTGAGACATCCTGAAGACAAGGACATAAAAAGAACTATTCATGTTAAAGCAGAATACCCTTAAAGAAAGCTTTGCACTCAGCGGGAAAGGCCTCCACACAGGCCTCAGCCTAACGGTAACTTTCCTGCCGGCACCTGTGGGTCACGGCTACAAGATACAGCGCACGGACATGCCCGGCCAGCCCATCATGGATGCTGTGGCAGAGAACGTCATCGACACACAGCGCGGCACCGTCCTGGGACAGGGCGACATGCGATGCAGCACAGTGGAGCACGCTATGGCTGCCCTCTATGCCTTGGGCATCGACAATGTGCTCATCCAGGTCGACGGACCGGAGTTCCCCATCCTCGACGGTAGTGCTGAGCCCTTCGTACGCGAGATACAGCGCGTAGGCCTTGTCGAGCAGGAAGCCCCCAAGGACTATTATTACATCACGAAGAAGATGGAGTTTCGCGACGACAAGACCGGAGCCTGCATCACGCTGCTCCCCGATGACGACTTCTCCATTACGAGCATGATAGCCTTCGACGGCAAAGTGCTCAGCAGCCAGTTCGCCACGCTCGACAGCATGGACAAGTTTGCCACAGAAGTCGCAGCCGCACGTACCTTTGTCTTCGTTCGGGAGATAGAGCAACTGCTTTTGGCCGGTCTCATCAAGGGTGGCGACTTGGACAATGCCATCGTCATCTACGAGCGGCAGACCACACAGGAGAACCTCGACAAGCTCTGCCAGCTGACAGGCTCCGAGCATCACGACGCCACAGAACTCGGCTATGTGCAGCACAAACCGCTGGTGTGGGACAACGAACCGGCCCGGCACAAACTGCTCGACATCATCGGCGACATGGCACTCATCGGCAAGCCCATCAAGGGCCGCATCATTGCCACCCGTCCGGGACACACTATTAATAATATGTTCGCGCGCATGATGCGCAAGGAGATACGCAAGCACGAAGTACAGGCTCCGAAGTACGACCCCAACAAGACTCCCCTGATGGATGTGGGCATGATAAAGAAGCTGCTGCCGCATCGCTATCCCATGCAACTGGTCGACAAGGTCATCGACATCAAGGAGAACTACATCGTGGCTATCAAGAACGTGACAAGCAACGAACCTTTCTTCCAAGGACACTTCCCTAACGAGCCCGTCATGCCCGGCGTTCTGCTCATCGAGGCAATGGCACAGACAGGCGGCCTGCTCGTCCTGCACGACAAGGAGCACCCCGAGACCTACAGCACCTACTTCCTGCGCATCGACAACGTCAAGTTCCGGCAGAAAGTAGTGCCGGGCGATACGCTGGTCTTCCGCGTAGCCATGGTGTCGCCCCTCCACCACAACATCGGCACCATGCAGGGTTATGCCTTCATCGGAGAGAACTGCGTGGCCGAGGCAACCTTCACGGCACAGGTCATAGCTACTAAGAAATAACAACAAAAGAACACATAGCATGAGTAAAATCAGTCCTTTAGCTTACATAAACCCCAAGGCCGTCATCGGCGAGAACTGCGAGATAGGCCCCTTTTGCTACATTGACGAAGGCGTTGTCATTGGCGACAACAACACGCTGATGAACAGTGTGACGATGCTTCACGGTGCACGCATCGGCAGTGGCAACATCTTCTTCCCGGGTGCAGTCATCGGCGCCATCCCGCAGGACCTCAAGTTCCGGGGCGAGGAGAGCACGGCAGAGATAGGCGACAACAACAAGATACGCGAAAATGTGACCGTCAACCGCGGCACAGCAGCCAAGGGGCGCACCATCGTGGGCAGCAACAATCTGCTCATGGAGGGTGTGCATGTGGCCCACGATGCTTACGTCGGAAACGGCATCATCATCGGCAACGGCACCAAGCTTGCCGGCGAGATTGTCATCGACGACAACGCCATCCTGAGCGCCAACGTGCTGATGCACCAGTTCTGCCGTGTGGGTAGCTACACCATGGTGGGCGGCGGCACACGTTTCTCGCAGGACATCCTCCCCTTCAGCCTCGTGGCACGCGACCCTGCTGCCTACTGCGGACTGAACACCGTCGGACTGCGTCGCCGAGGCTTCGACCGCAACCTCATCAACAACATCCACATGACCTACCAGATCATCCTGCAAGGCACAGGCAAACTGAACGACCTGCTTGCCCGCGTGGAGCAGGAGATTCCCATGAGTCCGGAGATAGAATACATCCTCGACTTCATTCGCAACAGCGAACGGGGATTCATCAGATAGAATCAGTTGTTAGTCGTTTAGGAGATTAGTCGTTTAGTCGTTTGGGGATATTGCCTACGGCCACAGCTAACAATCCTAAACCACTAAACGACCAGACCACCAAACCACTAAACGACCAAACATGACCCTAAAACTGACACTATTCAGCCAAGAGAAAGAGGACTTCGTGCTGGAGATACTCATCGACAGCGATGCCCGGTTCTCCGAACTTCACCAGCTCATCCTGGAGGACTGTAACTACGAAGAACACCAGAAGCAGAGCTTTCTCATCTGCGACGACGAGTGGCGCGTGAAGCAACGCATCAGCCTCTCCGACAACGAAGACGTACGCTACGACGAGGACGTCAACCTGATGTCGCGTACACGCATCGGCGACCTCCTCGAGGATGAAGGTCAGCGCCTGGCTTACATCTTCGACCCCGAAGGCAAACGCTTCTTCCTCATGGAGCTCACGGAGAACGTCTTCGGCAGAAAGGAGATGAAAGCCATCGTGAACCGACGCCACGGACAGCCGCCCTTGCAGACAGTCGCCTCGCCCGACCTCATCCCCGAGGAGGAGAGGAGTGCTGCGTCATTCCCTTCAGAAGAAGCTGAAGAGGAAGCAGAAAGCTTCTACGGTGACGACGGCTACGAGGCTGACGAGCTGGACATGGAAGGCTACGAGATTGACGAGTAAAGCATGACACTCTACGTTTTGCTTGGCCCTACCGCTGTCGGAAAGACAGAGTTTGCCCTGCAGATGGCAGAGGAGCTTGGCAGTCCCATCCTGAACTGCGACAGCCGGCAGATATTCCGCGGCATGGAAATCGGCACGGCAGCACCCACGGCAGAGCAGCAAAAACGCGTCAAGCACTACTTCGTCGGCACACACGACATCGGCGACTACTACAGCGCCGCGCTCTACGAACAGGACGCATTGAAGCTCATCGCTGAACTGAGCCACACACACGAGGCCCTCCTGCTCACGGGCGGAAGCATGATGTACCTCGACGCAGTCTGCAACGGCATCGACGACATCCCGACAGTCGACCCGCTGGTGCGCGAGACACTCCGCAACCGACTGACCCAAGGCGACATCGACGGCATGCGTGCCGAGCTGCACCTGCTCGACCCCGACTACTACCTGACGGCAGACACACGCAACCCCAAGCGCGTGGTCCATGCCCTGGAAGTGTGCTACACGACGGGGCGTCCCTACTCCTCCTTCCTCACCCGCGAGCGTAAGCCACGTCCCTTCCGCATCGTGAAGCTCGGGTTGCGACGCGAACGACAGGAGCTCTTCGACCGCATCTCGCTTCGGGTGGACAAGATGATAGCGGGCGGACTCATCGACGAAGCACGCCGACTCTATCCCCATCGCAACGAGAACGCCCTCAACACGGTGGGCTACAAGGAACTCTTCCGCTACTTCGACGGCGAGTGGACACTGCCCTTCGCCACAGAAAAGATAAAGAAAAACACTCGCGACTATGCCAAGAAGCAGATGACATGGTTTGCCCACGACACAAGCATACAATGGATAGACCTCTAACCTACATAAAGAAGTTGCGTACCATTTATTCCGGCCCTTGGTACAAGAAGACAGCCGCTTGGCTCATCACGTTCATCGTTGCCGTGCTGCTTTTCTTCGTTGCCGTCGACTGCAACTTCTGCTACCTCTTCGGACGCTCGCCAGGCTTCGACGACATCAAGGATCCCGTGGTGAGCGAAGCATCCGAGGTCTACACCTGCGACGAAGTGCTCATGGGACGCTTCTTCAACGAGAACCGCACACCCGTCACCTACGAAGAGATATCGCCCACCCTGATTCGCACCCTCATCGACACCGAGGACCAGCGATTCTATCAGCATCATGGCATCGACTTCATCGGCCTCTTCTCCGCCGGCAAGGACATCCTCAGCGGCCATGCACGAGGCGCCAGCACCATCACCCAACAGCTTGCCAAGAACCTCTTCCGCGTCCGCACACAATACTCCACCGGACTGCTCGGACAACTGCCAGGCATCGGGATTCTCATCATGAAGGCCAAGGAATGGATAGTGGCGACAAAGTTGGAGTGGCTCTTCACGAAGGAAGAGATTCTGACCATGTACCTCAACACCGTAGACTTCGGCAGCAACGCCTATGGCATCAAGACGGCAGTACGCTCCTACTTCGGCACCACGCCCGATGCCATCACCTACGAACAGGCAGCCACACTGGTCGGACTGCTCAAAGCCACCAGCTACTACAACCCGCGCCTCAATCCCGAGAACTGCCTGCGCCGCCGAAACACCGTGCTGCAGCAGGTCTATGACCTCGGACACCTCATCCTCGACGGAGAAGAAGCCACGGCGGAACAGCTCGATTCGCTGCTGGCACTGCCCGTCGCCCTGCGGACACGCATCAGCGAGAGCTACCAGGACGGCATGGCACCCTACTTCCGCGAGGCACTCAAGGCCTACATCGACCAGCTTTGCGACGACGGTCATGTGCCAGGCTACGACGCCATCAACAAGCTCGACCTCGATGCCGACGGACTGCGCATCTACACCTCCATCGACTCGCGCATGCAAGCCTATGCCGAAGAAGCCGTGCGGACGCAGATGCAAGCCGTGCAGCAACGGTTCAACGACCATTGGGGCCGCACCAATCCCTGGCAGAATGCCCGCCGACGCGAGATAGCCGGCTTTGCCGAAGACATAGCCCGCCGCTCGCCATACGGCAAATACCTCGACGCTAAGTATCAGGGCAACAGCGACTCCGTCATGCACTACCTCAACCAGCCCCACCCCGTGCGCCTCTTCAGCTACGACGGACCGGTGGAGCAGGAGCTGAGCACCATCGACTCCGTCCGCTACATGCTCCGCTTCATGCACTCGGGCTTTGTAGCCATCGAGCCCGACACACGTCTGGTCCGTGCCTGGGTGGGCGACATCGACTTCCGCTTCTGGCAAGTGGATAACGTGCGGGCCGGACATCAGCCAGGCTCCACCTTCAAGCTCTTCGTCTACACCGAAGCCATGAACCAGGGACTCAATCCCATCGACCACCGCCCCGACTCCTACATCGCCTTCGTCGATACCGTAGCCGGCAAGCCCAAGGTATGGGCACCGCACAACGCCGACGGCTACTTCACCAACCAGGAAGTGTCGCTCAAGAGCGCCTTTGCCATGAGCCTCAACAGCATAGCCGTCCGCATAGGCATGGAGTGCGGCGTGCAGAACATCGCCAAGACAGCCTACGCCATGGGCATCAAGACACCCCTGCAGGAGACACGCGCCCTCGTGCTGGGCAGCAGCGACGTCAACCTGCTGGAGCTCGTCAACAGCTACTGCACCGTGGTGAACGACGGCCGCTACAACATGCCGCTCCTCGTGGTACGCATCGAGGACCGCGACGGCAACCTCATCTATCAGGCCCGCAAGAAAGAGACGAAAGCCATCCCCTACCGCTCGGCCTACCTCATGCAGACCATGCTCAAGGGCGGACTCTCCGGCACCTCGGGACGCCTCTGGCAGTACATACGCCCCTTCTACGCCGATACTGAGTTCGGTGGCAAGACGGGCACCAGCAACAACCATGCCGATGCCTGGTTCGTCGGCATCACGCCCAAGCTCGTAGGCGGCGCATGGGTCGGCGGCGAATACCCCAGCATACACTTCCGCACGGGACAGCTCGGGCAAGGCAGCCGCACCGCCCTCCCCATCTTCGGAGAGTTCATACGGAGCGTCCTCGCCGACGAACATTTCAGCAAGTACCGCACGAAGTTCCCGCCCGCCAACGGCATCGACTCGCGCCTCTGGACAGGCTCCGAACACTCCTACCACCGCCCCGACACCACAGCCTTCGACTACGACTTCACGGGAACAGCCTCGTCGTCAACCTCCAGTGCCGACATATCGGACATCCAGCCCGAGCAGCCCGAGGAAGAAGACTCCGCCGAGGAAGAAGCAGGAGAATGAACACCATTCGCCCCTACCCCATAGCCGGATTTCCTTCGCCTCGCAGAGACTATCCCCTTTCCCCACATACACTTTTCCATCACATCACGGATAATAACTTATTCCAGAGGTACGGAAATATCCTTTTGAAACGGCTTGACCCATTATATATTGGTCCATTATATAAAATATAAATATGTGTAGACGGGTGCAAGGCAAACGGATTGTAAAACACTCGTCACTCGTCAGGTTTCGCATGTAAGGCGCAAATTGTCAGCGGCTTAGAACCTGACGAGTGGCTGATGAGTGCGTCATGTACTCGTCAGGGTCTTATTGGCTGGTTTTCTGACTCTTGGATATAAAACCTGATGAGTGACGAGTGATTCTAATTTCTGAGCGATGCTCTTAGACACGGCACGCGCTTATGCTCAACACGGCACGCGCTTATGGCCAACACGGCACGCGCTTATGACCGAAACGGCACGCGCTTATGACTAAGGGAGGGGGATGCGGGCTGCGGGCTGCAAGCACAGGGATGCTACGGCAACTGACGGAATCAGTACCACTCGATGTTGGAGCTGTAGGAGCTCTGTTTCCTGTAGCGGAGGGCGTCGGCCAGGGTGCCGGCCTTGGCTGCGAAGAGGAAGTTGAAGCTGGTGTAGGGGCTGACTACCATGCTGCACGACATGGAGAAACAATGGAGGTCGCGCGAGAGCGAGACGGTGGTCATGCTCATCTTCTTGTAGTTGAAGTCGTAGCCGGACGAGAAGTTGATGTTCCATCCCTCGGCGATGCGGATGTTGCCCGAGAAGTTGAGGGTCTGCGTGAACTTGTAGGGATAACGCATGCGCTTGGGGTTGATTTCGGCGCTGGTGTTCTCGCGCATCGTCACGCCGTAGCTGACGGTCAGGCTCCACGGCATGGAGAACTTGAGGTAGCCGTCCTTGTCGGTCTCATCGGAGTTCTCCTTTTGGGCGCCCGTCATGCCTTTCTTGCGGTCGGGGTCGACGTTCTGCATGTTGGGGTCGGTCTCGTCCTCGTCGTCATATTCGTCGTCGTCGTCATCATCATCGCTTCCTCTGCCGCTCAGGTTCTTCTTCAGGTCCTTCAAGCCAAACAGCTTCCTCAGCTTCTCGTTGTTGAGGGTGTAGGAGAGGTTCTGGCTCATGCCTTGGAAGCGTCCGAAGCGTCCCTTCGACCACTCGGTGTTGTCGCCGACATAGACGCGTCCGTTCTCGTCGAACTCGTAGGCGTAGGTGGCAAAGACGGCGTTCAGCGAGAAGGTATAGGACTTGGTGAGCTTGATGCGCAGGCGTGTGTTGAGGTCGCTCCAGGGCTGCCGCTTGGCTGCCATGTTGTAGCTGAGCGAGAGTCCAAGCTCGTCGATGAGACTGATTTTCTTCTCGCCCGTGGAGTCGCGGCTGGAGCGTATCTTCATCTCGATGTTGTTGGAGAGGTCGAACTGCACGCTGCCGGTCATGCCGCTGCCTGCTGTGCCATAGACGCCGTTGCTGAAGGGGGAGTAGGTGACGGTGGAGACATTTCCGTTGGCATCGGTGCGGACGTAGGAGTCGTAGAAGCCCCACATGGGTTTGCTGAAGTCGGGAGCGTAACTGAAGGAGAGGGTGGGCGTCATCATGTGGCGAATGGTCTTTATCTTCTTGCCGCCGAACCAGGGCAGAGGCGTATAGAAGCCATAGAGCTTTGTGTTGGCGCTGAGGCTCATGTTGAAGTTGAAGACGTTGTAGAAGCCGTAGATGGTGTCGCGCTTGACGGCTCGTCGCTCCTGGTCCCACGACTGCATGACTTTGTTGGAATACATGCGGTCGGTGAAGGAGAAGTTAGGGCTGATGTTGATGTACTTGGCCACGGTGAAGGATGCGCTGATGGGTATCTGGTGGCGCATGCCGTTGCGCCAGTCCTTGATGAGACTGCTCTTGAAGAGGAGGTCCTCCTTGGTGTTGATGCTGTTGGTCAGCGTTCCGGAGTAGCTCACGGCTATCTTCTCGTACCATCGCTCCTTGCCCACCATCTTCTTGCGCTTGAAGGGGTTGAAGCGGTTGAGCTGTATGTTGAGGGTGGGCAATGTGACGGAGATGCTGCTGTCGCGCATGTTCTGTGAGAGGTTGAAGGAGGTGCTCAGCGAGAGGCCTATGTCGCTGAATGTCTTGCTGTAGGAGATGCTGCTGGTTCGTGTGCTCTGCGTGTAGCTCTCGGGGTTGTACATGCTCGTCAGGTTGTTGCGCTCGTAGCTGCTGGTGGAGAAGTTGACGCTGGCCGAGAAGCTTTGCGAGGGATTGGCCTTCGAGTCCTGCCGGTGGCTCCACGTCAGCTTGAAGCTCTTCGAGACGCTGTAGTCGGGCATGTTCTTCTCGCCCGTCTTTGTGTTCTGGTAGCTGATGTAGAGGTTGCCGCTGAAGCGATAGCGCTTGCGGTAGGTGGACTGTGTGGAGAGTGCCCACGAGCCTTTGGTGTAAATCTCGCCCAGCACCTTGGCATCGACGTAGTCGTTGATGGCGAAGTAGTAGCCGCCGTCGCGCAGATAGAAGCCGCGGGAGGTCTCGTCGCCGTAGGTCGGCATGATGAATCCGCTGCTGTACTTGCTCTTGAAGGGGAAGAAGCCATAGGGGATGGCCAGCGGCATGGGCACGTCGCACACGACGAGATAGGTGGGGCCGAACACGACATCTTTGCCCGGACGCATCTTGGCGCGCGTCATGTTCAGGTAGAAGTGGGGGTTAGGGTCGTCGCAGGTGGAGTAGTAAGCCTTCTGCACATACATCGTGCCCACGCTGTCGCGCTTGCCGTCCAGTCCCTTCATGTAGCCTTCGCCCTGCTGGGTGTAGACGTTTGAGATGTAGGCTTTGCGCGACTTGAAGTTGTAGCTGATGCTGTCGGGCTCGTATTCGTCGCTGCCCTGCTTGAAGAGGGGCTTGCCGATGACGGCGCCCGTTGAGTCGGTTCGCGAGGTGGCATGCACCAGACTGCTGTCGATGGCTATCTGGATGAGTTCGGCCTCCAGCTCCAGGTTCTGGTACTGCACCTTGCTGTCGCCATAGAGATGGGCACGCGAGCGCTTGTAGTCGAAGGTGATGGAGTCCTCGGCCGAATAGGTGACGGGCATGTCGAGGGCGTTCTTGCTCTGCGGCACGGTGTCGGGCGGCACGGTGTCCGTCGGCACAGAGTCCGGCAGAATGGTATAGGCTTGCCGCGGCAAGCTGTCGGGAAGCAAAGGCAGGCTATCAGGAAGCGATGGCAAGCTGTCGGGGAGCAAAGGCAGGCTGTCATTAGGAAGCAACGGCAGGCTATCCGGAAGCGACGGCAGGCTGTCGGGGAGCAACGGCACGCTGTCGGGGGAAAGCGTATCGGCTCCGTCCCGCAGGGACAGGGCGACCCTTCCCGCAGGCTGAGATGCCAGCGATGCCAACACGTAGCAGACCGTTAGTATCGATATTAACCTTGCCTTCAAACTATGTATACAATAATTCCAATTTGCAAAGGTACGACAAAAAGTTGAAAAAGTTAAAAGGTTAAAGGTTAAAATGTGAACTCTTGGATATTTTTAACTCCTAAACCCTTACTCCCTTCCATCTTTTTCACTTTTTCACCTTTTCACCTTTTATTCGAACATTTCCATCCAAGCCAGGAACACGTCGATGCCCTCGCTGCCGAACTTCTTGAGGCTGTGCAAGGCCTGCTCGGGCGTCTTCTCCACATCGAGGCGTGTCTTGGAATAGAACTTGTCGGCATAGCATACAATCTGTTCCTCGATGGTCTCGGGCGTGAAGTCGCGATGCGGCAGGGGCAGATGCTTCCACCTTATCTCATTGGCCGTCAGTCCGGTACCCGTATGCCGTTCTGCCACACGGGCATGCCGGGGCAGTCCCTCGCTGCGCAGTATCTTGGCGCCCAGGATGCCGTGGCGGATGTAAGGCTCCGAGCCGTAACAATAAATGCCGGGCGCATCCACCCGGCAGATGCCGATATCGTGCAGCATGGCTGCCTCCCAAAGAAACGTTTCGTCGGCTCCCAGTTCGGGATGCGCCTTGGCTATCTTCAGCGCCCGCTGCGCCACATCGCCGCTGTGACGGAGCAAGATTCGCTCCAGCGGCTCATTACCTTCACAGTACTTATGTATCAATTCCTCTACCATAGACTGCAAAGTTACACTCTTTTCCCCGAAAAAACAATCTTTTCGGCAGAAAACTTCCGTTGAATGCACAGCGCCGGCTTCCTCATCTCTCTGTGCTGTGTATTCAGAAGCGCCTCGTGCTTCCAGAATAAGCGCCCTGCGCTTCCAGAATAAGCGCCCTGCGCTTCCAAAATAAGCGCCCTGCGCTTCCAGGATAAGCGCCTTGCGCTTCTGAAATAAGCGCGAGGCGCTTCGGGAAGGATCCCTCTTCGTCTTCCCCCGATGCGGAACATGCCGTGCGGCAAAGGAAGTCTCCCTTTGGGGAGGTTTGGAGGGGGCTCAATACTCCGTGACCTTCCACTCCTTGGGGGCGACAAAGCCTTTCTGGCCCTGGCCGTAGGGGATTTCCTTCTGACAGGGCACGATGGCATCGCCTTGCTCCACCGTCTTGCGAAGCCGAACGACGCGTTCCGGGTCCTCGTAGATGCGGCCTTCGCGGGTCTCGGAGGGGTTCTGCTGAAGGTCGGTGATAAAGTCCTTCTTCAGCCCGAGGTGCTGACCAGCAAGGATGAGCTTGTACTGCTGGCAGACACCTGCGCCGCAGCCTAGATACATGTCGCGGTCAATCAGCTTCGTCTTGCCTCGGAGCACGCTGTAGATGCTAATGCCGTCGTATGGATTCCGGGGTTTCCCTTTCGCTCCGATGATGTCGGCCAAGGTGGGAAGCACATCGACGAAGCCGGTCACTTGCTCCAGCTTCCGACCGCCTTGCCGGAAGCCTTTCTTCCAGTAGATGCCGGCCACGGTGCGAACACCGCCTTCCCATTCGTCGAACTTGGAGCCGCGCAGGGGATGATTCACGCAATAAGGTGCCATCCCGGGCACGCCGCCATTGTCGCTAAGGAAGAGGATGATGGTGTTGTCCCACTCTCCGCTCTGACGAATGGCCTCCAAGATGGTACCCACACCTGTGTCCATGCGCGATACCATAGCTCTGTAGGTCCATCCCTTCTGGTCCTTCGGCGGCAGGGCATCGAACTCTTCCTTCGAGATGAACTTGCGGATTTCCTCTTCGGGAGCCTGATAGGGAGCATGCGGCGCATTGAAGCAAGCATAGACGAAGTACGGCTCGCCCTTGGCATAGTCCTTGATGCATCGGGCTGCCTCGGCTGCAATGAGGTCGGTGGAATAGCCTTCCTCGTGGCACGACTCCCAGTCGTCATGCCAGTCAAGCTCCTTCTCGCGTGTATGGTCGAAGTAGTCGAAGGCACCGTTCAGGGCGCCGTGGAAATGCGTGAAGCCACGGTTCAGCGGGTAGTAGCGCTGCCGGCTGTGTCCCATGTGCCACTTGCCTATGGCAGCACGGTTCGTGTAGCCGCAGCGTCCCAGCACGTCGGCCATCGTCTCTTCCTCGGGGGGCAGACCATAGTCTCGCCAAGGCGGAATCACCGTTTCGCGTATGCCGAAGCGACTGGGATAGCGGCCCGTCATGAGTCCGCACCGCGTGGGTGAGCTGACGGGAGCCGTGTAGAAGCGGTTCAGTTCGATGCCTTCGCCGATGAGACGATCGATGTTGGGTGTCGGGATGACGCTGCCGTGATAGCTCACGTCGCCCCAGCCAAGGTCGTCGGCCACGATAATCACCACGTTGGGCCGTGTCGCTCCGAAGGCATTCGCAGCGGTTGCAGCCGCCAGCAGAGCCAGTTGTTTCCTTTTCATCACCATGCTTTCAGTCTGTTTTCTTCGTACCAGGCACACACCTTCTCTGCCAGCTTGCGGGCAAGTCGCGGGTTCTGGTCGGCCAGGTTTGTCGTCTCGTTGCGGTCAGCTTCCAGGTCGTAAAGTTCCATGTCCGTGCAATTGTCGTTGCAGAGCAACTTCCATTTACCCCGACGGATGGCCAGATGCGGACTCTTGTTCTCCTTCCTGCCAGGGAAGTTGAAGCTCTTGTTGCGACCGAAGTCCCACATCAAATCTGTTCTGCGGCCCTTGTCGCTCTTGCCGAGAAGCTGTCGCGACATGTCCTCTCCCCTACTCTTGTATCCCTTTTCCACAGGAATGCCTGCCATCTTGCAGAGCGAGGGATAGAGGTCCATCGCGCTGAGGATGGTCGTCTTGTTGCACGCTCCGCCCTTTATCTTCGCCGGGTAACGGATGATGAACGGCATGTTGATGCCACCTTCGTAGAGGCTGTTCTTCGCTCCGCGCATGCCCAGGGTGCGGCGCTGCATGAAGCTGGGTGCCGGACCGTTGTCGCTGGTGAAGATGACGATGGTGTTCTCGGCAAGTCCCATGCGGTCGAGTTCGGCAAGGAAACGCCCCAGCTGCACATCCATCTCCTTCAGCACAGGCTCGAAGGCATTCTCCTTCTCCCACCTGTCGCGCATGTCGGCAAAAGCCTCGGGCACCCAAGGCGTGTGCATGTCGTCGGGCCATAGGTTCAGGAAGAAGGGCTTGTCGCTGTGCCGACGAATGAAGTCGAGGCTCTTGTCCACGAAGTAGGCCGTCCGGTTCCAGCGCTTCACGCTATCGGAAGCTGCCCATATCCATCGCGTGGAAGTGATGATGGGATCGGGGTCCGGGCTCTCGTAGGTGGAGACGTGTTCGTCGTAGCCATAGTTCTCGAAGCCAGGAGCATCCGTCACATCGCGACCGCCGCCAAGGTGCCACTTCCCGATGTGAGCCGTGGCGTAGCCTGCCTGCTGGAAAGCCCTGGCGATGCTGGGGGCAGAGGGGTCCAGGTAGTTGCGTTGCTCCACTCTCTTATTGGCTGCCCGAGTGTCCATGAAGGTGTTGATGCCATGCTCCAACGGGAACTGCCCCGTGATGAGACCGCAACGGGAGGGTGAGCTGACGGGCGCAGCTGAGTAGTACGCGGTGAAGGAAATTCCTTGCTGAGCCAGCCGGTCGATGTTGGGAGTCGGCGTATACGTACCCCCGAAACAGCTGACATCACCGATGCCCATATCGTCGATGTACATGATGACGACGTTCGGCTGCTTCTCCTCGGCACAAAGCGCCGCAGGCACAACAGCAAGCCCAGACAGTATCTTGCATAATTGATTCTTGTTCATTTCAATCTTCTTCAATCCTTAATTATCTGTTTCCATCTTGACGCCTTTGTCGCCCATGCGCTCCATCCATTCGAGCAAGGCTTCCTTCATCTCTGCCACACGGGTAGCGTAAGCAGGCAGTTCGGCCAGGTTGTTGAGCTCCCATGGGTCTGTCTCGTGGTCGTAGAGTTCCAGTGCAGGACGATGGACGAACCTGTCTATCAGCCATGATGCGCGCTGGTCGGTCTGTGCCGTCACCATCCACGAGCCCCACATGTCGTCGGGATTGGGCACCATCATGTGCTTCTCGCTATACGGCACCTCGGGCGTCAGATTCATGATGAGGCGGTAACGCTTGTCCTGGATGCAGCGGATGGGATATGGCGGTCCCTCGGGCACGTTGTTGTGTATGCCGTAAGCCCATTTGCGGGTGTCTGCCTTTTTCTTGCCATAGAGGATGGGCAGGACACTTCGCCCGTCGAGGGTGTCGATGGGTTCGCCTCCAGCAAAATCGATGAGTGTCGGCAGGATGTCTTCGTACTGCACCAGGGCATCGCTCCGGCTTCCTGCCTTTATCTTTCGGGGAAAGCGAGCCAGGAAGGCACTGTGCTGGCCGTATCGGTAGCATGTCCACTTGCCGAAAGGCATCTTGGGCCCCTGCTCGCCAAGGAAGATAACCAGGGTGTTGTCCAGCTGTCCTGTTTCCTCCAAGGTGCGGAGCGTCATCCCCACCTCGTTGTCGAGCATGCGTATCTCTGCCAGATAGTCGCAGAACATGCGTCGCGTCACGGCATTATCCACACAGTTTGGCGGGAGATGCACCTTCGCGGGGTCGAACTCGGAGGCATCGCCAGAATCCCAAGGGGCATGGGTGTTGATGCTGCAGACGAAGAGGCAGAAAGGCTGCGATGCGTCGCGACTCATGAACTCGCGGATGCCGTCGGGTGTGGAAATGGGAGGATGGGACATCGTGCAGCCCACAGCAAAGCCCGGAATCTTCTCGAAGGGGAACACTTTCAGCTGCTTTGCTGGATGGTCCTTCCCTGTCCTTCCGACACGATAGCCGAGGTCGGACATATAATGTACCACGCTGCGCAGACCCCGATTGACGGGCTTGTGGTTTCGGAAGGAACCATGATGCTGCGGATACAACCCGGTATAAAGGGATGCCCGGATGGGGACACTCACTGCCATCGAACAGAAATTGTTGGTGAGCAGCATGCCCTCCTTGGCCAGGCGGTCTATGTTGGGCGTAGCCAGATTCTCCCCTCCATAGCATCCTATCTCGTTGGTACCCAAATCGTCGGCTATGAACACCAAGACATTTGGCCGAGGCTTGGTCTGCCCCGCACAGACGGCAGAGCAGACCAATCCGGGAATCAATAGAAGTTTGTCAGTTCTCACTTTATTGCAATCTTTTTGCCATTAATTATATAGATGCCCTTCGGCAATCTGCCTTCCAGCATCTTCTGGCCGGCAAGATTGTAGATACCGCCAGACACATGCCGAGGAGCTTCGTCGATAGTCTCGATAGCATCGTAGCCACTGCCGTCGTCGAGCTTGACACCAATGGAACGTGCATTCATGTCGAAGACAACAAGATAGTCTGTCGGCTCTGCTCCTGCAGGCCATTCAAAGCGCAAGCGATGTGCGTTGCCCCAACCGCGTACCAAGTCGCCGGTCATCTCGCCGAGAGTGAGAATACTGTCGTTCTTGGCCGTAGCATAGCTGGCTTCGAGCCAGCCCGGACGGGTCACTGAGCTGTTCTCCACGTCCTCGAGCGTAGAACGGCTTGCCATAATGAGGAAGGTGGCGTAACCAGGATAGATGTAGTCCTCGAAGAAGCGTACCGTTCCGACATACAAGCCATTGCCAACATGATTCAGGGGAGCCATCTCGTCGTTCTTCCAGCGATGCTCCTTGCCTTCCTTATTTATGATAGAACCGCAGACAAACACACGGTCGTGCCAAGCATATTCAATGGGGTCGAACACGACGGTACTGTCCTTCGGATTGAGAGTGACACGCATCTCTGCGCCTATCACCTGATAGTCCTGAGCGGCGCCGGCCACGAGCGGATGGATGTTGCATTCGGGCGTGACGAAGCGATGGTACTGCTGGTTGGACTTGAAGGTTTGGTCAAAACGGGTGAAATAGATGTTGGCACGGGCGTCGGTATGGACGAGGTTGGCACGGTTCTGCGTCTTGAATACGCCTGTATAAGTGCCGTCATCCTGGCGCTGAAGCGGATAGGCTTGGGTCTTTACATCTCTCGATATGTCATTACCATCGGCATCGAGCAAATCGCCCTGAACATAGAAGCCGCCTCCTATCGAAACATCGTCTCTGATGTCGGACATATACTGAACGACTTCCTCGTCCGTGAGGTCGCCATCCTGCAGATGATTCTGTATCTCGTAGCCTTTCTCGTAGATGACATCGCTCTGCTCGGGGTCTGTGCTGACGATTGCATCAGCCTCAGCATAGCAATAGTTCATCAGGCCAAACAGTTCTTGATAGACAGCATAGCTGCTGTTGACGGCATTGAACTCTGCATTGATCTGCTTCGCCAGCTCCCACTTCGCCTTTGCGTCTGTCTCTGCCTTTGCCTGGTCGATGAGGGACGAAATGAGCTCAAGGTGCGACACACCGAAGAAGAATTCCTGCACTTCTTGTGCCAGACGCAAGTTTGCCAGACGCTCCTCGAAGTTATCCATCATAGCTTGGAGAGCATCCTGGTCCTGACCGCGATAAACGAGGCGGAACTTGCCCCAAGCCGTCACACCACCTTCGTACCAAGGCATGCCTGTGTTCTGAATGCCGATGCGCAGGTTGCCGTCCTCGACGATAGCATATGCATGGTTGACGAAGCGGCCTGCCGAGAATGCGATGCTCATGGCATAACGGCCATCGGGCACCCAACCCGTACCAGTGTCACGGTCGTAGGAGTGTGTCTCCTCTCCATTATGCGGAGCATCGGGGTCGCCAGAGGGGTCGTAGCGGCAGTTCACGCCATTGATGGCCTCGTCGTATGGGATTGCACACTTGTAAAGGTTCCAAACAGGTGTATGGAAGTCGTTGATGAAGATATCCGCAGCCACCAATTCGCAACCTGACTGGTCGCCTTGACCGATGTCGCCAGTACGATGGTATGCCGGGACAATCAGTTCGTAGAGGCCATCGGGCAGACCTTCCTCCAAGTCCTGATAGACATAGAATGCGGTGTTCTTGCTGGCACTCACAGGATAGATATCGAGGAAACCAGTGCGACTGGAGAAGTTCGAGCCGTTACCTGTTTTGGTAGTCTTTGCCACCCAGCCCTTGAAGTTGCCGTCCTCGGCGAAGTCGGCATTATAAATAAGGTTGGAGAGGTCGGAACCTTCCGTTATGCTGTTCTTGATGGCAAGGTTGAACAGTTCCTGCATAAAGGCTATCTCAGCTGTCAGTTCCTCCACGGAAAGCCTCTTCTCTGCGATGATGTAATTGGAGGTGCCATTGGGCAGGCCTTCCACTTCCTCCTCGTTATCGTTCAGGTAGGTATAGAGCAATTCGGCATAATGGCCATTGAGCTGCTCGCGTTCATTGAGGTCGTCCTGGATGGCCTTCACAGCTGCAGCGTAGTCGATATAGGCCATGTGGCTCAAGCGAATCTGCTGGGGCAGGCGCGACAGTTGGTCGCTGATGCTCAGCATCTCGTCCAGGGCAGTAACCTCTTTGAGGGCCTCGCTTGCCTCGTGATAGGCTTCCACCAATTGTGTCTGAGCCTCCAGTTCGCCGAGTTCCTGCAGGTTTTTATCCTGCTGAGCCCGGATAAGTTCTATGGCAGAAGCATCGTCGGCCACACGTTCCAGTCGCCATGTATCCCAAACGGTCCAGTTGCCCTGAAGGTACATGCGGTTCTCCAAACCGACCTTCACGGTATCCTGTTGGCTCTGGACCACGAAGTAAATGGGGTCGTTCCAATAGAGACCTTTACGGAAGTAATCGCGGCATGCTGCAAGAGAGTTGGGAACATAGTAGCCCGTCGCCTCGTGGTAAGCCTGGCCTCCGGTGCCTATTGCCTTCTCCTGCCTGCCATTGGCTATGTCCATGAAGAGATTGCCTATGCGAAGGCCTTTAACCTCGGCATAATACTGGCTATTATGGTAGAGCTGCACATAGTCGGGGTTCAGTTCAGCATCTTCATAAGCCACGCAATCGGTAGTCGTCCATGCCTTGACGCGAGAAAGACCCTGCACACGCAACTTGTAGAGACCAGGTTCCAGCCCTGTCAGCTCCTGATACGACTGGAACCACTTCTGATTCCAATGCTCTGCCACGCTGTTGTTGATGGCAAGGCCGGAACCGTCATTACTCTGATTGTTGACATACCCGCCTGCAGCATCGTGGTCGGCATTGGCAAAGATACGGATGAAGGGATAGGTGTCGTCCTCCTGTCCGCATACCTCACAGAAGCCGTCGACGAAGGTATGGGGAGGAATGACCACCTCTCCGCTGTTGGAGAAGTATGCCGATTCTTCGTCGTAGGTGCCGTCGCAACGCATCTCAGCCCTGACAACCACTGTGCCATGAGTCGGGATGAAGGTGGGGAAGTAATCCTCCTCTTCGCCGTTATCGAGGTTCTGGAACCAACGGATGACACTCTGGTCGCCATTCAGACGATAACAGAGCGAACCGCTCTCCAGCTCTTCTGCGTCGATACGCTGAGCCTGCGTTCCGAACATGCTGAAGCAGTTGGTGACGATAGCATTGTCGTGACGGAAGGCATACTTGTCCTCGCTCTGAATGCCGGAAGCGCTGGCCGAGGTCCAGCAGTTGCTGATCACAGCTCCATTGTTGCCAAGCCATGCAATAAGGGCAGCACTCTCGCCACCGCCTTTGATGTAACCTGTGCTGTAGCAGTTCTCGACCGTCAGCTTGGCAATGCTTTGGAAGTTGGCTCCGAGAATGGCTCCGGCACAAGTGGTGAGGCCACTGACATTACCTTCGAAGCCAAGGTTGCGCAGCAGCACATTGCCTTGCTGGCCGCAACCGCCAATGAGGGCCGTTCCTTTGGCTCCCGTCAGGTAGCAGTTCTCGTCGAGACGCAGGTTCTCGATGGTCGAACCGCCGCGGATGAAGTTGAAGAAGCCCGACCAGTCGTGCTCTACGGCATCCATCACCAGATTGCTGATGGTGTGGAACTGACCGTCGAAGTGGCCCAGGAATGGTGTGGCAAGCGAACCGATACCGGTAAACGACTCGCCGTCCATGTCGATGTCGTTGTCCATGACGACCTCCAGGTTGTCGTGTCCGTTCTCGACATATCCGGCCAGCCACTGCAACTGGAGAGGTGTGCTCATGTGCAGCACGCCATCCACGGGAGTCACGAAGTTGTCGTTGAAAGCTCCGCAAATGGTGCAGTAGAATTCGCCATCGGCGAAAGTATGCGGCGGACGGATGCTGCCCTCGTCGGAATTGCTGTAGGTTCCCTCCTCGCCGACGGGTGTGCCGTCGCAAAGCAAGGTGCCTTGCATATAGACTTGCAGACTGGTGGCAAACGGCACGGGATAGGCATCCTGCCCGAGTGTCTGATAGAAGGAGATGTTGGACTGGTTGCCGTTGAGGTAATAGCAAAGGCGACCGCTTGCCACATCCTCGGCTGTGAAGTCATGGTCTATGCCCTGGCCTGCTCCTTCCGTTCCGCTGATGTCGAACATATTGATGATGGTGCCAGTGAGACGTCCCATCTGGTTCTCGCCATTGAAACCGCTGACGATTCCCAGATTGATGATGTTCTCCTGATAGTTTTGTGCGTTGTTGCCATAGTAACCGGCAATGACACCGGCATAGCCTGATTCGGCGGTGCTGGTGATGGCTCCGGTGTTGACGATGTTGCGGATGCGCCACGTCGGAGCATTGCCCGTCTGACCGCCCACGAGGGCACCAGCATCGGTGCCGCCTTCTGCCGTCACATTAGCTTCGTTGACGATATTCTCCAAGGTGATGAGTCCCGTATTGCCCTGACTGCAACCGGAGATGGCTCCCACTTGATGATAACCGGTGAAGGAGCAACTCTTATCTATAATAAGGTTACATACGCGCGTATTGCTGTCCGAATTGCCACGGAGGTAGCCGAAGAGTCCTTGTATGCTTTCTGTGGGACGATTGATGACGAGGTTCAGGATTCTGTGTCCCTGTCCGTCGAAGGTGCCACGCCAGCGCAGGTCAACGTTCTTTGCAATGGGTGTGTGTTCAATGCCCTGCATGTCGATGTCGTTCATGAGGCGTGCCGACACATCGTTCCTGCCGGAATTAACCAGGGCCGAGAACCATTCCAGCTGGTAGCCGTCGGTTATCTCGTAGAAGCCATCTTCTGCCTGAGCGACATAGTTCGGGTCGAAGACTCCGCAGATGGTGCAGATGCCGTGCTCGTAGTCGTGCGAACCGATGAGACACGATGGCGGCTCCACCTCACGGAAGAACCAGAAGCTCTTGTGATTGGTGCCTATCGCTGCCATATAGGACTGCACGATTTTGTTGTCTTCGTGCCAGTTCATGGCATAGCAATTGGAGCTGTTGAAGGCAAGGTCTCTGTGGTCGGAGCTTGTCATTCCAAAGCAGTCAGTGCCTTCCGATGGAGCAGATTTGATGAAGATTTCAACAGGTTCCGTACCCATGTTCACTTGCACATTCGGTTGCTCTGCAACAGCCTGGATATAGCGCTTGGT
This sequence comes from uncultured Bacteroidales bacterium, assembly GCA_902799985.1. Lineage (GTDB taxonomy): Bacteria > Bacteroidota > Bacteroidia > Bacteroidales > Bacteroidaceae > Physcousia. Next base: position 22,698 of record CADCCR010000014.1, read on the forward strand.
GAAGAGGTTCTGCACGTAGTAGCAACTTTCATTTTCGGTGGGAATGAAGCGCCAGTAGGAATAGGAGTCCAACCCGACGTTGCACTGGAGGACGTCCTTCCCAGTGTCCTTCATGTAGGCATCGTGATTGTTACGCGATGAGATGGCGTAGTACTGGTTCTTGTCGATGTCAAGAGCCACGGCAGATGCCACGCATAGCAGCGGCATCAGCAATAAAAGTAGGGTTCTCTTCATGGATTCAGTAGTTTTATTGTTAATAATTATTCAACTTTCGCATGTTCTGAATGTGTTTGTAGTTAAGTAGTTAAGTAGTCATCGCTTCGCTCGTCCTTCGGACAGTAGTTAAGCCGAATGTTTGGGGAGCTGCAATTCGGGGCGATTTATGTATTGGCTTAACTACTTAACTACTGTCTACTTAACTACTTCAGAAACTTGGGTTAATACTTATCTATTGTTCGTTCCGTGGGCAACTTTCTTGCCGTGTTGGATGTAGATTCGGGGATGTCCTCGTCGGCATTCAGGCCGACGCTCCTTGCCCAGGCGTTCCAAAGGGCTTTCAGCTCGTGCACCTTTTCGGGATGTTCGGCCGCGAGGTTCGTGGTCTCGGAGAGGTCGTGAGCAAGGTCGAAGAGCTGCCAGCCGCCACCAGCCAGGGCCGTGAGCCGCCAGTTGCCCTTGCGGACTGCCTTGCCGCGCTCGTGCTCCCAGTAGAGGGTGCGCTCGTCGTCCCAGCTATCCTTCTCCTGGAGCAAGGACACGAAGCTGCGGGCCTCGCTGCAAAGCGGCTTGATGCTGTTGCCGTTATACGACGAAGGATAGGAGGCTCCGGCCAGTTCCAGACAGGTGGGCATGACGTCGAGGAACGTGCATGGCTGCGACGTGACGGTGCCTTCCTTTTCCTTCGCCATGCCGGCAGGCCAATGCACGATGGTGGGAGCTGCCGTGCCGCCGTGGAACTGCGTCGTCTTCCAGTAGCGGAAAGGCGTGTTGACGGCTCCTGCCCATCCCGTGTGCAGGTAGTTGTAGGTGAGTTGGCTGCCGGGCGTCGGCGAGTTGTGCACCACCATTTCCCCGCTGCGAGTACGGTCGTGACGGTCGAAGTCGCCGATGCTATAGTTCTCGCTGGACGCACCATTGTCGCTAGTGAAGATGATGAGGGTGTTGTCGAAGATGCCCCTGCGCTTCAGTTCGTCGATGATGCGGCCGACGTTCTGGTCCACACAGTCTATCATGGCTGCATGCACCTCCATGTTGGCCGACTGTAGTTTCTTGTTCGTCTCGTCCTTCCATTTGCGTCCGGAGGCATTCGGTGCCACAGGCATTTCCTCAGCCTTGATGAGTCCGAGTTCCAGCATCCTCTGGTAGCGGCGCTGGCGCATGGCGTCCCAGCCATCGTCGAACCTCCCCTTGTACTTCGCGATGTCCTGCGGCTTAGCCTGGACGGGCCAATGCGGTTCCTGGAAGGCGACGTACATGAAGAAAGGCCTGCCGTCGGCCGTCATCTCGTCCATCATGTCGATGGCCTTGTCTGCCACGAAGTCGGCGTAGTAGAAATCCTCGGGGATGCTATCGGTGAAGACAGGCTCCTCGTTATGCACCAGCGAGAAGGGGTCGAAGTGGTCCGTCACGCCCCAGATGGTGCCCCAGTGCTGGTC
>CADCCR010000015.1 GCA_902799985.1 uncultured Bacteroidales bacterium
CATAAGAACTTCGACCTGCTCATCTCGTCCCTGCAGGCGTTGCAGGAACAGGACTACGACCTTTATGTGCTGGCCGACAGCCGCAAGCAGACCGACCGCCTGGAGAGCATCTTCCACGACAAGGAGACCGGCATCCGCTTCACGCCCGTTGACCGCACCCTGCGCGGCGCCTTCAGCGACGATGACCTGCGTGTCGCCTTCTACACCGACCACCAGATATTAGACCGCTTCCATAAGTACAATCTGCGCAGCGAGCGTGCCATGAGTGGTAAGGTGGCACTGACGCTGAAGGAGTTGCAGCAGTTTGAGGTGGGCGACTATGTGGTGCACATCGACTATGGCGTGGGTCGCTTCGGCGGACTGGTGCGCATGCAGAACGGCGACAGTGTGCAGGAGGTCATCAAGATTATCTATTCCGGTGACGATACAGTCTACGTCTCCATTCACGCCCTCCATAAGGTGTCGAAGTACAAGGGTAGGGAAGGTGAGCCACCGCGCATCAGCCATCTGGGGACTGGTGCCTGGGAGCGCATGAAGGAGCGCACGAAGAAGAAAATCAAGGACATCGCCCGCGACCTGATACTGCTCTACAGCCGTCGGCGCGAAGAGAAGGGCTTTGCCTTCAGTCGCGACAGCTTCATGCAGCATGAGCTGGAGGCAAGTTTCCTCTACGAGGACACGCCCGACCAGCTCAAGGCTACGCAGGATGTGAAGGCCGATATGGAACGTCAAAGACCGATGGACCGCCTCGTCTGTGGGGACGTGGGCTTTGGCAAGACAGAGGTGGCTGTCCGCGCTGCCTTCAAGGCGTGTGCCGACAACAAGCAGGTGGCTGTCCTTGTGCCGACCACCGTGCTTGCCTACCAGCACTACCGCACCTTCACAAGCCGACTGAAGGACTTCCCCGTGAAGATAGAGTATCTGACGCGTGCCCGTTCGCCACTAAAAGCGAAGCAGGTGCTGGATGGACTGAAGGACGGCTCGGTGAACATCGTCATAGGCACGCACAAGCTCATTGGCAAGTCGGTGCGGTTCAAGGACCTCGGTCTGCTCATCATCGACGAGGAACAGAAGTTCGGTGTCTCGACGAAAGAGAAGCTCCGGCAACTGAAGACCAACGTGGACACGCTGACTCTGACTGCCACGCCTATCCCGCGCACCCTGCAATTCTCGCTCATGGGAGCCCGTGACCTCTCTGTCATTCAGACGCCACCCCCCAACCGCTATCCCATCCAGACACAAATCTGCACATTCAGTGCCGAAGTGATAGCAGAGGCTGTCGGCTTCGAGATGAGTCGCGGCGGACAGGTCTTCCTCGTCAACAACCGTATCAGCCAGCTGCCTGAACTGGCAGAACTCATACGGAAGCATGTGCCCGATGCCCGTGTGGCTGTTGCTCACGGACAGATGCCGCCCGAAGAGCTGGAGAAGACCATGCTGGCCTTTGCCGACTATGACTATGATGTGCTGGTTTCCACCACCATCGTGGAGAGCGGACTGGACATCCCCAATGCCAATACCATCATCATCAACGGTGCCCATAACTACGGTCTCTCCGACCTCCACCAGATGCGTGGTCGTGTGGGACGTTCGAACAAGAAAGCTTTCTGCTACCTGCTGGCACCGCCGCTTTCTGCCCTCAATATCGAGGCCCGCCGCCGCTTGCAAGCCATCGAGAACTTCAGCGACTTGGGCAGCGGCATCCATATTGCCATGCAGGACCTCGACATTCGTGGGGCAGGCAATCTGCTCGGTGCCGAACAGAGCGGCTTCATTGCCGACCTTGGCTACGAGACCTACCAGAAGATACTCTCGCAAGCTGTCACCGAACTGCGCAACGATGAGTTCCACGAGCTCTATGCCGAAGAGGTAGAGGGGGGAAAGGTGGTGGAAAGCACCAGCGTGGTGGACGAGTGCCAGCTGGACAGCAATCTGCCGATGTACTTCAGTGAGGACTATGTGCCGACCAGCAGCGAGCGCATGCTCCTCTACCGCGAACTGGATGCCATGGAGAGGGACGAGGATGTGGAGCAGTTCAGATTGCGGCTCATCGACCGCTTCGGACCTCTTCCGCAGGAGGCAGAGGACCTGCTAAAGGTTGTAGCGTTGCGCAGGTTGGGCAAACACTTTGGCTGCGAGCGCATTGTATTGAAAGGCAGACACATGCGTCTCTTCTTCGCACCCGATGACGACAATCCCTTCTACCAGGGACTCGTCTTCGGCCAAATCGTTGACTATGCCAAGGTCAATGCCTACCGATGTCATTTCAAACAAGACAAAGGGAAGATAAACCTGCTCATCGACGAAGTGAATGACATCAGCCAAGCTGTTGCACTCTTGAAGAAGATTGCCGACAGTTAGCTTTGAATTTTGAATCTATCAATTTTGAATTTATTAATTTTGAATTTACCTCATGTTAACTCATCTGACCATCAATAATTACGTCCTCATCGAGGAACTTGATATCGACTTGCAGCCAGGCTTCTCGGTCATGACAGGCGAGACAGGTGCGGGCAAGTCCATCATCCTCGGCGCATTGGGTTTGCTCATGGGTCAGCGTGCAGACTCGGCAAGCATCATGCCCGGTGCAGCGAAGTGCACCGTGGAGGGCATCTTCGGCATCGAAGGGTATGGCATGCAGACGCTTTTCGAGGAGAACGGCCTCGACTATGAACCAGCGGAGTGCATCCTGCGTCGCGAAGTGACAGCGGCAGGTAAGAGCAGAGCCTTCGTCAATGACAGTCCGGTCAGTGTTGCCACCTTGCGGCAGATAGCCCTTAGGCTCCTTGACATACACTCGCAGCACAGCAATCTCCTGCTCGAGAATCCCACCTTCCAGCTTGGCATCCTCGATACTGTAGCTGCTCACCTCGACCTGCTCCACCAGTATCGTGACTGCTACGCGCGTCTGACGCAAGCCCGCCGACAGCTCCGACAGGCAGAGGAGGACTTGGCAAAGCGACAGGGCGATGAGGATTATCTCCGTTTCCAGCTCGACCAGCTCGATGAGTTCAGTCCACAGCCTGGCGAGGACGAAGAGCTGCACCAACAGCAGAGTGCGCTCTCGCATGCGGAGGAGATAAAGATGACGCTTTCTGCCATCTCGGAACTGTTCGAGGGAGATGATGACAGGGCGGGCGTCACCGATTCCCTGCGCCATGCTTGTCAGCAGATGCAGCAGATAGCCCGTGTCTATCCTGCCATCGAGGACTATCTGGAGCGCTTGGAGAGTGTCAGCATCGAGGTGCGCGACATTGCCGACGACCTCAACAGCCAGGCAGAAGATGTGGAGTACAACCCACAGCGTTTGCAGCAGGTCACGGAGCGATTGGACAAGCTCTATGCCCTCGAACAGAAGCATCATGTCAACTCGGCAGAAGAGCTCATCAGCATAGCCGACGATATCCGTTCGCAGCTGGATTCGCTCACCGATTCAGCCGACAACATCCAGGCTCTGCAGCAACAGATAGCGGTCGAAACAGAACAAGCCACAAAACTTGCCGAAAAGCTTTCTGTCGGTCGCTTGAAGGCAGCCAGGCAGGTGGAGAAGCTGGTGGGTGAGGCCCTCAAGGCGATGGATATGCCTGCGGCCAGATTCAGCGCAAGTGTGACGAAATCGGATGAGCTCCTCCCCATGGGAACAGACCTCGTCACCTTCCTCTTTTCAGCCAACAAGAGCATGGAGCCCAGACCGTTGGCCGATGTGGCGAGCGGCGGCGAGATGTCGCGTGTGATGCTTGCGCTAAAGGCATTGACCAGCCGACAAATGCATCTGCCCACGATTATCTTCGATGAGATTGACACGGGTGTGAGCGGTAAGGTGGCAAGCTCGATGGCTCAAATTATGCAGCAGATGTGCAGCAGCGGCGGACAGGTGTTTGCCATCACCCACCTACCGCAGATTGCCGCGAAAGGCCGCACGCACTACTTTGTCTATAAGGAAGAAGAGGCAGGCCGGACCTTGACGCATATTCGTAAGCTCGACCAGGAACAGCGCATCACCGAACTGGCCCACATGCTCAGCGGCAGTACGGTTACAGAAGCTGCTCGGGAGAATGCAAGACAACTTTTGAGGGAAGAATGAAAGGATTAAAAAATGAAAGAATGAAAGAATGAAAGAATGAGAAAGAATGAAATAATGAAATAATGAAAGGATGCTCAATAAGGTACGCACATATATTGAACGTGAGATAGGAATCGCCTCGGGGGACCTTGTGTTCGTTGGGCTTAGCGGAGGTGCCGACTCCACGGCCTTGCTGCTCATTCTGAAGGAATTGGGCTACAGACTTCATGCCATGCATTGCAACTTCCATCTGCGTGGCGAAGAGTCGGACCGCGACCAGACCTTTGTTGAGGAACTTTGCCGGCAGCAAGATGTGCCCCTTTCCGTGCATCATTTCCAAACGAGGGAGGAGGCCCGTCGGCGTGGCATAAGCATTGAAATGGCAGCTCGCGACCTTCGTTATGACTGGTTCCGTTCTGTCCTTAATCCCCAATCACCTGTTCTCAATCCCCAGTCACCTGTCCCCGATTCGTTATCCTCGGTTCCCGATTCTCTTAACAATCAGACCTTTGTTGCTGTTGCACACCATCTTGAAGATCAGGCAGAGACGCTTCTTCTTAACCTGCTTCGTGGCACAGGTCTTCGCGGAATGGCTGGCATGCATCCACGGCACGATGGCATCATCCGTCCGCTGCTTTGTGTCAGCCGCGACGAGATTCTACAGTATCTGGAGAGTCGCAATCAGACCTACGTCACCGACAGCACCAACAACGAGCGCGATGCCCTTCGCAATCGTCTTCGGCTCGACCTTTTCCCCTTGCTTCGGGACCTCAATCCTGCTGCTGTCCAGCATCTGTGCCGAGCTTGTGACAACGTTCGTCAGAGTCTTCCTTATTATATAAAAGGTGTGGAGGCAACTTTTGCCGAACTTGGTATCTCCGAGGAAAACTTCCCGCTGTCAGCTCTTCCCTCTCGGACTTTATTGCACGAATGGCTTGCAGACAAGGGCTTCAATGCTACACAAGAGTCGGAGATGCTCAGAGCCACAGACATGGAGACAGGAAAGCTTTGGCATTCGGACACATACCAAGTGCTGAGAGACCGTCAAGCCTTAATACTTTCCCCTTTGTTGTTGAAGCAGGCGCCGCCGCAGCTCGGGCAAGAAATAGTGGCCTGCATGCAAGAACAGGGTCCGAATGTGGCATATTTCGATGCAGACCTGCTTGATGGCCCCATTGAGGTGCGTCCCATTCGCCAGGGCGATGCCTTCGTTCCCTTTGGCATGAAGGGGCGCAAGCTGGTGAGCGATTATCTGACTGACCGCAAGGTGAATCGTTTGCAGAAGGCTGAGCAGTATGTTGCCACCTGTGGCGACGACATTATCTGGCTGATAGGTCATCGTAGTGACAATCGTTTCCGCGTCAGCGAGCATACCAAACGCATCCTGAAGCTCACCTGCATTAGCTTCTAGAGATGTTCTTCACGCCTTTTACTGTCTTGAGCTTCTTGATGATTTGTTGCAGTCGGCTGGTGTCGTCGAGCATGACGGTGAGTGTGCCGCTGAAGAGTCCGTCGTGACTGTCGATGCTGATGCTGCGGAGCAGAACTTTCTCTTCCTTGCTGATGATGTTGGTGATGTTGTTGACGATGCCGATGTCGTCGTTGCCAATGACACGAAGGGTGATGGGGTACTGACTGCCGCGCTTGCCTGCCCACTTGGCTCGGACAATGCGGTAGCCGAAGCGCTGACGCAGCTGTGGAGCGTTGGGGCAGTTCTCGCGATGTATCTTGATGCCGCCGCCACTGGTGACAAAGCCAAAGACATCGTCGCCATAGACAGGCTGGCAGCATTTCGCCATTTGGAAGTCGATACCCTTCAGGTTCTGGTCGATGATGAGGACGTCGGACCCTCCAGCTCCCTTTAGTGGAAGCTCATTGTCTGGCAGCACAAACTGGTCGGCAGAAAGCCCTTCAGGTGTTTGGGGTAAGGCTTTTCCGTGGTCGAAGCGTTGCTGCTGGGCATAGGCTTCGAGCACCTCGTTCATGTCGAGCTTACCGTCGGCCAGAGCTGCGTAGAAGTCTGTGACGATGCGGTAGCCGAGCTTCGTCATGGTGTGCATCAGGACGGGCTCTTCGTAGTCCAGCTTCTTGTTCTTCATCTTGCGCTCCAGCTCTTCCTTGGCCAGGAGTGCCTGTCGGCTCTCCATCTCCTTCAGGCTCTGCCGCACCTTGGCACGGGCTCGTGTTGTAGTGACGATGCCCAGCCAGTCCTGCTTGGGCGACTGATTGCTGTTGGTCAGGATTTCCACCTGATCGCCGCTTTGCAGCTTCTGCCGGATGCATCGGAAGTTTGAAGATGTCGCCCTTGGGTGTGAAGACGAAGACCTCATCCTCCTTCAGGTCGAGGCGGAAGTGGTCCATGAGCTGAGCGTCGTCGTTAGTTTCCAAGGCACTACGAACACCTGCCAGCCATTCTTCTACGCCACTTTGTCCCGACTTCACACCTTTGTAGCGCCAATGGGCAGCAAGGCCATGCTCGGCGATGTCGTCCATGCGCTCTGTCCTAATCTGCACCTCCACCCACTTCTGTTCGGGGCCGAGCACGGTGATGTGGAGGCTTTCGTAGCCGTTGCTCTTGGGCACGGAGAGCCAGTCGCGCATGCGCTTCGGATTGCTCTGATACATGTCGGTGATGATGCTGAACACCTGCCAGCACTCCATCTTCTCGCGCTCCGGTGCCGATTGCAGGATGATGCGGATGGCAAAGAGGTCGTAGACGCCATCTACGTCGACATGCTGCTTCTGCATCTTCTGCCAGATGGAGTGGATGCTCTTTGTGCGCCCCTTCATGTGATAGTGCAGGCCGGCAGCCTTGAGTTTCTCGTCGAGAGGCTTCAGGAAGCGTTCGATGTAGGCATCGCGGCTGCGTTTCGTCTCGTTCAGCTTCTCCTTGATGTGGTAGTATGCATCGTGCTCGAGGTACTTCAGACTGAGGTCCTCCAGTTCGCTCTTCAGCTTATAGAGGCCGAGCTTGTGAGCCAGCGGCGCATATAGGTAGGCCGCTTCCATCGATACCTTGCGTTGTGCCTCGATGTTCTCCGTGTCCTTTATCTGTCGCATGATGCAGACGCGGTTGGCTATCATGATGAGAATGACGCGCATGTCCTCGGCAAAGGTGACGAGCAGGCTGCGGAAGTTCTCGCTGCTCACGGTAGCGCTCTTGGCATAGAGTTCGCGGATGCGCATCAGTCCATGCAGGATGTGGGCCACCTCTTCGCCAAAGTCGCGCCGGATGTCATCGAGCGATGCCGCTCCGCTCTTGACTATCGACCAGAGCAGAACGCTCAGCACAGTTCCTCGCGACAGACCAATCTCCTCGCCAACGATGAGTGCCGTCTCCAGGTCCTTGACAATGGGATTGATGCCGAAGGCATCGCGTTGGAGCATGCCTTGCTCTGTGGCTCGTCGCAGGTACTGGGAGAGCTTTGCTTCGTCTCCCTCCTGAATCACATCGGCAGCAAGCTGGAAGAGTTGGCGCTGGGCAGTCGAAATCCGTCCGCGTTCCTCGTCGGTAAATGTGTCGGTAATCTCCATTTCCTATAATAGCATTACTTATTTGTTGCAAAGATACACAAATAAATTCACAATACATGATGCACAATTCATAATTATATTTCTTTAACGCAGAAACGGCGGGATTATGTCGAGTGCGAGTCCGGTGCCTGAGACGAGCATGATGCATCAATCGCACACATGTGACATTTTGTACATCGCAGCCTGCAAGTCTACCCGAATGAGGTGCATGTGCCTTATATCCTGTCTGTTAGATGCGCGTTGGCAAAGCTAAGTCGTGTAGGCAAAAGGGTGTTTTCTGCGTTTTCGGAAAGTGTGATGACGTTTTCTTGCTGTTTCAACCTCGGCTCGACTTCGTCGGACTAAAGCTTCTTTTGCGTCCTTCAACAAAAATAAAAGCTATTTTATTTTGTATTGTGCGCGTTTTCCCGTATCTTTGCAGAGCTATTGAATAAACTAATAACTAAAAGAAATATGTTCAGCAAAGAAGACATCCTGCAGATGCAGCAGAAGGGAATTAGTGAGGCGCAGATAGAAGCGCAGTTGGAGAGTTTCCGCAAGGGGTTCGACTACCTCAAGTTGCGCGGAGCAGCAGCCGTGGGCGACGGCATCATTGCCCCGACTAACGATGAGGCAGAAGCTTACGTCCAGGCATGGAACGACTACAAAGCCGAAGGGCACACCATCACGAAGTTCGTGCCTGCCAGCGGCGCAGCCAGCCGCATGTTCAAGAATATGTTCGAGTTCCTCGATGCCGACTACGACATTCCCACCACCGACTTCGAGAAGACTTTCTTCGCCCGCATCCACAACTTCGCTTTCTTCGATGCCCTGAACGACGCCTGCTTCCTGAACGAAGGCAAGGGCGTAGATGCCCTCATCGAGGAAGGAGACTACAAGGCCGTTGTTGCCAACATGCTTGGTGCAGACGGACTGAACTACGGACAACTGCCGAAGGGCCTTTTGCAGTTCCATGCCTACGACGACTGCGCCAAGACTCCCGTCGAAGAACACCTCACCGAAGCTGCTCTTTACGCCAGCAGCAAGGGAGAGGCAGAAGTGCATTTCACGGTCAGCAGCGAGCATCGCGAACTCTTCCAGGAACTCATCGAGCGCGTCCTGCCAGAGGTGCAGCAGAAGTATGGCATCACCTGCAAGGTCAGCTTGAGCGAGCAGAAGCCCAGTACCGACACGATTGCCGTGAACATGGACAACACACCTTTCCGCACAGCCGACGGCAAGCTTCTCTTCCGCCCAGGTGGTCACGGAGCGCTTATCCAGAACCTCGATGACCTGCAGAGCGACATCGTCTTCATCAAGAATATTGATAATGTGGTGCCCGACCGCCTGAAGGCCGATACCGTGCTGTGGAAGCAAGTCATAGCCGGCGCACTCGTCCAGGCACAGAAGCAGGTGTTTGCCTACCTGCGCCTGCTTGATAGCGGCAAGTACAGTCATGCCGACCTGGAGGACATCATCCGCTTTGTGCGCCATACACTCGGGTGCGACATGCCCGGTTTGAAGGAGATGGAGGATGCCGACCTGACCATCTTCCTCCGCAAGAAACTCAATCGTCCCATCCGTGTCTGTGGCGTGGTGAAGAACGTGGGCGAACCCGGCGGCGGTCCTTTCCAGGCCTACAACCCCGATGGAAGCGTCTCGTTGCAAATCCTCGAGAGCAGTCAGATAGACAAGAACAACGAAGCCTACATGAAGATGTTCACCCAGGGCACCCACTTCAATCCCGTCGACCTCGTCTGTGCCATTCGCAACTACAAAGGCGAGAAGTTCCATCTGCCCGACTTCGTTGACCCTGCAACGGGCTTCATCTCGTACAAGAGCAAGGATGGCAAGGAGCTGAAGGCCCTTGAGCTGCCCGGTCTTTGGAACGGCGCCATGAGCGACTGGAGCACCATCATGGTCGAAGTTCCCCTCTCGACCTTCAATCCCGTCAAGACTGTCAACGACCTGTTGCGCCCACAGCATCAGCCGGAAGACTGATACCTCTGGGCTCGTTCTGATTTCTCACGCGTGATAAAATGTTTTGTCACGCGTGAGAAATTATTTTATCACATGTGATAAACTGATTCTTCACACGTGATGAATTGTCTCGTCACGTGTGACAAACTGATTCGTTACACGGTTGTGTCGCGCATCCAGGTTGTTACGGTCTGTCCCATGCGCTGCTTGAAGGCAAGGCTGAAAGTGCTGTAGCTGTGGTAGCCGCTTTCGCGGGCCAACTGTTGGGCGGTGAAGGGACGCTTGGCAGCAACCGTCTCGCGATAGAGATTGACAAAATGATTGATGCGCAGATTGTTGATGTAGGCGTTGTACGACGTGCCCTGTTGGGAGAAATACTGGCTGAGATAGGAGCGGTTGGTGCCAATGGCATGGGCCAGCTGGCTGACGCTCAGGTCGTACTGCAGGTAGAGTTGCGTGTCTATGCAATGTTGCTGCAGCAAGGGAGCCATTTTGTCGTTGATGGCTTGTGGAAGACTGTTGTCCTCCTGCTCCTCTTCGGCGGCAGTCTCCTCTTCGGCAGGAAGGGCCAAAGACTGAGAAATACTCAGGTCGCTTAAGGTCTCCACTCGCCACAGGAGATAGCAGACAATCAACATGCCACTCACCTGAACGATGTATTCGTAAGCCGACCACCCTATGCCATAAATATAGAAGCTGAACAACAGAAAGATGAAGGCCAGTACCACGAAGCTCTGCCACACCTCCTTGTGCTCAAGGTCGGCATAGTTGTTGCGCAGCCAACGTCCATACTGCTTGACAGCATGCACCATATATATGATGAAGCCAATGCCCAGGAGCAGAAACGTGATGTATAGCAATGGCAGGATTATATTGCAAGGATTGAATAATCCATAAACAAAGATTGCAACGAGTGGCGCTACCATCGCGAAGGTAGTCCATAGCGGCCGACGGCGGTCCTGCAGCATACAGAGCATGACGTTTATTGCCAAAGGAATAACCAGCAAGCTGTCGAGCAGTCCGCCTATCGTATTAAACAGCATTTTGTCCTCGGGCGAAGTGTAGAAAGCGGCCGGCATGTACCATACATGACTCAAAAATACGGAGAAAAAGAAGGCAGCCGTCCAACGTCGCAACCGTTTGGATGACGTGATTTCTGTTGCAAAGGCGTTGCCCTTACGGAAAAGCAGGTAGAAGCCAGCTATTACAGCCAACGTTGCCACCCCTGCATAAAGCATATAGAACCAAATGTTTTCCGGAACCCTTAAGTCGTACATGGTTGGATGTTGTTATTTCATGATTTAAATGTTCGCGTCCGAATCGCTTTGCAAAATTACAAATTCTTTTTCAAATTACAAAATGATGATTCATGGATTCTGTCCCTTTTGAATATATTCAACAGTAAAATGCAAAGTTGGACGCTTGGTATTACCCCCCCCCTCCCCGTTTGCGGAATTCGTCTTGCTTCGGCATGTCGATGTCCCAAGCGAGAGGAAAGTGCTGAAATGGTAGCACTTGTGCTTCGTCGTTAAGCTTTCGTGCCATGTGTCACTCCTGATGCCGGATGGTGAATCAGGGTCGGTTCGATAGCCTGCAGCATGTTCTATTGTTAAATAATCGTAAAAGTTTGGCAAGCGAACATATATTATAATGTATAGTAGGAAGAAATGTTGTATCTTTGCCGCGCAAATAAAGATATTTGCAAGCGATAATTAACTTATTTATTAACTCTTTAATTAATCTGTATGGCAGATTTGAAGAATGTTGCTCCTCTGGAAGACTTCGATTGGGAAGCCTTCGAACAGGGTGACAGCAATGCAAACGTGAGCCGCGAGGCTCAGACAGAGGCCTACGAGGGCTCTCTGAACAAGGTAAGTGACCATGATGTAGTCGACGGTACCGTCATCTCGATGAACAAGCGCGAGGTGGTGGTTAACATCGGCTTCAAGAGCGATGGTATCATACCTATGAGTGAATTCCGCTACAATCCCGACCTCAAGGTGGGCGATACAGTAGAGGTTTACATCGAGAATCAGGAAGACAAGAAGGGTCAGCTCATCCTGTCTCACAAGAAGGCACGTGCATCTCGCTCTTGGGATCGTGTGAACGAGGCTCTCAACAACGAAGAAATCATCAAGGGCTACGTGAAGTGCCGCACAAAGGGTGGTATGATTGTCGACGTCTTCGGCATCGAGGCATTCCTGCCCGGCAGCCAGATTGACGTCAAGCCCATCCGCGACTATGATATCTTCGTGGGCAAGACGATGGAGTTCAAGGTGGTCAAGATCAACCAGGACTTCCGCAATGTCGTTGTCAGCCACAAGGCTCTCATCGAAGCAGAGCTGGAGGCTCAGAAGAAGGAAATCATCGGCAAGCTCGAAAAGGGTCAGGTGCTCGAGGGTACCGTCAAGAACATCACCAGCTACGGCGTCTTCGTCGACCTGGGTGGCGTGGACGGTCTCATCCACATCACAGACCTCAGCTGGGGCCGTGTCAGCGACCCGAAGGAAATCGTCGAGCTCGACCAGAAGATCAATGTCGTTATCCTCGACTTCGACAACGAGAAGAAGCGTATCGCTCTTGGCCTGAAGCAGCTCACTCCTCATCCTTGGGATGCTCTTGATCCCAACCTCAAGGTGGGCGACCACGTTAAGGGCAAGGTTGTCGTTATGGCCGACTACGGCGCATTCATCGAGATTGCTCCCGGTGTGGAAGGTCTCATCCACGTCAGCGAGATGTCTTGGAGCCAGCACCTGCGCAGCGCTCAAGACTTCATGAAGGTAGGCGACGAGGTGGAGGCAGTCATCCTCACTCTCGACCGCGAGGAGCGCAAGATGTCTCTTGGCATCAAGCAGCTCAAGGACGATCCCTGGGAGAACATCGAAGAGCGCTATCCCGTTGGCAGCAAGCATACTGCTAAGGTTCGCAACTTCACCAACTTCGGCATCTTCGTCGAGATTGAGGAAGGCGTGGACGGTCTCATCCACATCAGCGACCTGAGCTGGACCAAGAAGGTGAAGCACCCCAGCGAGTTCACACAGATCGGTGCTGAGATTGAGGTTTGCGTCCTCGAGATTGACAAGAACAACCGTCGTCTCTCTCTCGGTCACAAGCAGCTCGAGGAGAATCCTTGGGACGTCTTCGAGACCGTCTTCACTCTGGACAGCATCCACGAGGGCACTATCATCGAAATGCTCGACAAGGGCGCAGTCGTTCAGCTCGAGTACGGCGTGGAAGGCTTCGCTACTCCCAAGCACCTCGTCAAGGAGGATGGCACTCAGGCTCAGAAGGGCGAGAAGCTGCAGTTCAAGGTGATTGAGTTCAACAAGGAAAGCAAGCGTATCATCCTCTCTCACAGCCGCATCTACGAAGATGTACAGCGTGCTGAGGCTCGCGAGGCCAAGAAGACGACCCGCAAGGCTGCCGCTACTCACAAGGAAGAGGCTCCCGCTATCCAGAACCAGGCTGCCAGCACCACGCTGGGCGACCTCGACGCTCTGGCTGAACTGAAGGCTAAGATGAAGGCCGGCGAGGAGTAATCCCTCCGGTAATTCATAATTATCAATTCACAATTCATAATTCTGAGGGCCGGATGCTTTCAGGGTTATGAGTTGTGAATTTTCTGTTTCTAAACGAAGTACGATGAACTTTGAACTGAACATACTTGGATGCGGCTCGGCAAAGCCGACGCGTCGGCATCAGCCTTCGTCGCAGATACTGAACGTGCGCGGCAAGTACTTCATGATAGACTGCGGCGAAGGGGCTCAGACGCAGATGCAGATGATGGGACTCTCGATGGCCAACATCGGCCACATCTTCATCAGCCACAATCATGGCGACCACGTCTTCGGCCTGCCCGGACTCATCGGCACGATGGATCTGCTGGGCCGAACGGCTGAACTGCACATCCATGGACCGCAACAGGTGGGCGAGCTCATCAGCTTCCTGCTGCAGACCTACTACGCCGACATCCAGTATCGTGTCCTCTTTCATCCCATCGACCCTACCATTCATACACTCATCTACGAGGACCGGAGCATCACCGTCCACAGCATTCCTCTCCAGCATCGTGTGCCATCCGTAGGCTTCCTCTTCCGCGAAAAGCCGCTTCTGCCACACATCCGACGCGAGATGATTGATGCCTTTCAGATTCCCTTCAGCCAAATCAACAACATCAAGGCCGGAGCATCGTGGACGTTGGAGGACGGCACAGTCATTCCCCATGAGCGACTCACCACACCTGCTGCCGCCCCGCGCTCGTATGCCTATTGCTCCGACACCGTCTATCTGCCTCAGCTCAAGGATATTCTGCATGGCGTAACACTCCTTTATCACGAAGCGACCTATCTGCACGAACGGGCTCTCCGAGCTGAGCAGACGCGCCACTCCACAGCTATACAGGCGGCTATGCAGGCTCGCGATGCCGAGGTGGGACAACTTTGTATCGGTCACTTCAGCGCCACGGTCAAGGACGAGAGTCTTCTTCTTCAAGAAGCACAGAACATCTTCCCCAACACCGTCCTTGCCCGAGAAGGACTTGTCATCAGTATTTAAGAATAAGCTCCCTGCGCTTCCGAAATAAGCGCCCCGCGCTTCCGAGATAAGCGCCCCGTGCTTCCGAGATAAGCGCCTAGCGCTTCCGAGATAAGTGCCCTGCGCTTCTGAGATAAACCTTTGCGATGATACGAGGAGAGGGTGTGCCATTTATTCTGACACACCCTCTCTTCTGTATCTATGCCACAGATTCGGGCTAAAAGGCGATGCTTGCTTTTCCCCTTACCAGATGGTGACGCGCTCTGCCTTAGGCACGAACATCGGGTCGTCCTCGGTGATGCCGAATGCCTCGTACCAAGCATCGATGTGCGGCATCTGACCGTTCACGCGCCACATGCCCAGCTGGTGCGGGTCGCTCTTGACGCGCTTCTGTATCTCTTCGTCGCGGATGTTCTGCCCCCAGACGTTGGCGTAGGCGAGGAAGAAGCGTTGTTCGGGCGTGAAACCGTCGATGTCGGGCAGGGGAGCATCCTTGGTGGCGTTCTTGAAGGCTTGGAAGGCAACCATCAGACCTCCGTGGTCGGCCATGTTCTCGCCAAGGGTGAGGGAGCCGTTGGCATGCAGTCCTGGCAGCACTTCGATGCTGTCGTGGAAGGCACGCATCACTTGGATGCGCTCTTCGAATTGCTTCGTGTCCTCCTCGCTCCACCAGGTAACGAGGTTGCCGTTCTTGTCGTACTTGCTGCCTTGGTCGTCGAAGCCGTGCGTCATCTCATGGCCGATGACGACGCCGATGGCTCCGTAGTTGAATGCATCGTCGGCCTGCATGTCGAAGAATGGCGGTTGCAGGATGCCTGCGGGGAAGCAAATCTCGTTGGTCGTGGGGTTGTAGTAGGCGTTGACCGTCTGTGGCGTCATGTACCATTCGTCGCGGTCGACGGGCTTGTTGAACTTCGTCCGGATCATGTCCTTTATCTCCCATTCGCCCACGGCAAGCATGTTGAGGAGGTAGCTGTCGCCAATTTCGAGGTCGCTGTAGTCTTTCCATTTGTCGGGATAGCCCACTTTGACGTAGAAGGCATCGAGCTTCTCGTGAGCCACTTTCTTTGTCTCGTCGCTCATCCATTCCTGCACGTCGATGCGCTCGCCGAGTGCCACTTGCAGGTTGGCAATGAGCTTCTCCATGCGAGCCTTTGCTTCGGGCGGGAAGTACTTGGCCACATAGAGCTGACCAAGAGCTTCGCCAAGACCGCCTTCAACAGCAGCCACAGCACGCTTCCAGCGCGGACGGTCCTCCTCCTTGCCGCTCAGCACCTTGCCGTAGAAGCCGAAGTTGAGGGCGCGACTCTCGTCGTCGATGAAGGACGATGCCATGTCCATGGCGTGCCAGAGATAGATGTTCTGCAGGGCTTCGGGCGTCTCTTCCTTCAAGACATTCTCCACCTCGTGAATGCTGGCAGGCTGGCCGAGGCACACTTCCTTCACGCCTTCCATGCCGAAGTTCTGGAAGAAGCCGTCCCAGTCAATGCCAGGGAACTGCTCTTTCAGCTCTGCGTAGGAAATCTTATTGTAGTTGGCCTCCGGGTCGCGAAGCTCTGTACGGCTCTTGCTTGCCTCTGCAATCCGCGTCTCAATGCGGAGGACGTCCTCACTAATGCGCTTGGCATCTGCTTCACCAAAGCCCGAATGCTGGCTGAGGTCGACGATGTACTTCTGGTAGGCCTTGCGAATCTCCTCCGACCGCTCGTCCTTGTCAACGTAATAGTCTTTCTGTCCGAGCGTCAGGCCACCTTGAACGATGGTCACGAGGTTGTTCTTCGAGTCCTTCTCGTCGGCAGAGATGTACATGGCGAACAAGCCGGGCACACCTTGCCTCTGCATGCGTGGCCAAACATCCTTGAGCCAGTTGTTCGTGATTTCGCGGGTGTTCTGGTAACCGTCGCAGAGCAGGAAGCCTTCGAGGTCGTACCAACAGTATTCGCCGTTCAGCTTCGCGCTGTCCATCGCCGAGTTGTAGAGGTCGGCAATCTTCTGCGCGATGGAACCCTTCTCGTTCTCCTTTGCAGAGACTTCCTCGATGAGCGAGCGCAGACGCTCGTTGTTGTTCTCCTGTAGCACGTCGAACGAGCCGAAGCGACTGTACTCGGCAGTCAAGGGATTTGCTTTCTGCCATCCGCCTGTGGCGTACATGTAGAAGTCCGTGCCGGGCAGATAAGTTGTGTCGAGGTTGGCGAGGTCGATGCCAGACGCCAGTTGCTTGCCGCCAGGTGTGCAAGCCGCAGCCATTGCAGCAAGTGCATAGACTGTAAAGAGATGCTTCTTCATAGTTGTCTTTTCTTTGTTTCGTTATGTTGTGATTGCGTTATTACGATATTTCGTTATTACGATGTTTCGTTATTACGTTATTTCGATGTTTCGTTATTACGATGTTTCGATGTCTCTTTATGACGATTCGTCTTTTCATTCTTTCATTTTTTCATTCTTTCATTTTTATATCAGCGCTTCCCATTCCTCTTCGGCTTGTTTGAGCTGTGCCTTCAGGCGGCCATGCTTCTCGTAGAGCGAGACGTCCTGACTGCCTTCGGGCGTTGACATCTGGTCTTCGAGGATGCGGATGGCAGCTTCGAGCTGCGTCACCTTGTCCTCTGCCTCTTGCAGGGCTTTCTCTTTCCGCTTCTGTTCGCGGGCAAGGGCTTTCTGCTCGGCATATGTAAGTGAAGAGTGAAGAGTGAAGAGTGAAGAATCAGAGTTACTTTTGCCTTCTGATTGGTTACTATTATTCTTCACTCTTCGTTCTTCGTTCTTCACTTTTTCTGTCCAATCGTAGATGCCTCCCAAATGCTCCCTGACCTTGCCGCCGCCGAACTCATAGACCTTCGTTACGAGACCATCGAGGAACTCGCGGTCGTGGCTCACCACGATGACTGTGCCGTCGAAGTCGCGGATGGCAGCCTTGAGCACGTCCTTCGAGCGCATGTCCAGGTGGTTCGTCGGCTCGTCGAGGATGAGGCAGTTGACGGGTTCGAGCAGGAGTTTAATCATGGCCAAACGGGTTCGCTCTCCGCCGGAAAGGAACTTCACCTTCTTGTCGCTGGCCTCTCCGCCGAACATGAACGCGCCGAGGATGTCGCGTATCTTGGTGCGGATGTCGCCCCTTGCCACGCGGTCGATGGTGTCGAAGACGGTCAGCTCGCCGTCGAGCAGTTGTGCCTGGTTCTGTGCGAAGTAGCCTATCTGCACGTTGTGCCCGACCTTGAGCATGCCGTCGAAGGGAATCTCGCCCATGATGCACTTCACGAGTGTCGTCTTTCCCTCGCCGTTTCGCCCGACGAACGCCACCTTCTCGCCTCGCCTGATGGTGAGGTTGACGCCGCGGAACACGCAATGGTCGCCGTACGTCTTGCCCACCTCGTCGCAGATGACTGGGAAGTCGCCGCTGCGCACCGAGCAGGTGAACTTGAGGTGCAGGGCGCTGTTATCCACTTCGTCCACCTCGATGGGCACAATCTTCTCCAGCTGTCTTATCTTCTGCTGCACCTGAATGGCCTTCGTGGCTTGATAGCGGAAGCGTTCGATGAAGGCTTTGGCATCAGCAATCTCGCGTTGTTGGTTTTCCAGGGCGCGAAGTTGCTGCTCGCGACGTTCGGCATGAAGCGTGACGTACTCGTCGTACTTCACTTTATAGTCGTATATCTTGCCGCAACTGATTTCGATGGTGCGGTTCGTTACATTATTAATAAACGCGCGATCATGGCTGACGAGCACGACGGCGTTCGCGCTTGTGGCAAGGAAGTTCTCGAGCCATTGGATGCTCTCGATGTCGAGGTGGTTCGTAGGCTCGTCGAGGAGAAGGACGTCGGGGTGCTGCAGCAGGAGCTTTGCCAGTTCGATGCGCATGCGCCAGCCGCCGCTGAACTCGCTCGTCGGGCGGTCGAGGTCTTCGCGTCGGAAGCCGAGTCCCTGCAAGGTGCGCTCCAATTCGGCCTGATAGTTCATGCCTCCCATCATCTGGAAGCGTTCGTTGAGGTGCGTGAAGCGTTCCACGAGCGACATGTACGCATCGCTCTCATAGTCTGTACGCTCTGCCAGTTGGCTGTTCAGGCTGTTGAGCTCGTCCTCCATCTCTGTGATGTGGTCGAAGGCACGCCCGGCTTCCTCGCGTACGGTGCGTTCGTCGGTGAGCACCATCACCTGCGGCAGGTAGGCAATCGTTGCGTCGCGCGGGACGCTGACGGAGCCGCTTGTGGGTTGTTGGATGCCTGCTATTATCTTCAGCATCGTGCTCTTGCCGGCCCCGTTCTTGCCGACGAGGGCGATGCGGTCGTGGTCGTTGATGACATAGCTAACGTCCGTAAAGAGTGGACGTGCGCTGAACTCTACGCTTAAATTATCTATCGAAACCATAGTTTAATCGAACCTATATGTGCCTTGCTCCACGTTGATGGTGTCCGACGGCAGGTAGATGGTGGCTGTGCTGCCCACGGGGACGCGGACTTCCAGACTGCGCAACTGTCCCTCTTTGCTGATAACTTTCGATGCGAGCAAGCCTTGGGGCGTGTTCAGGGAGTAGGCGACGGTGTCGACACCTACGGCAGGGACGGGCCGCACCTCAAAGTGCCGGTAGCCGGCTCCCTGTTCGGTGACGTTGACGCCTGCCAGTCGTCGTGCCAGCCACGTCAGTCCTCCGCCGTACATGGGATGGTTGTGCGAGTTCTGACCATCCCATTGTTCCCACGTCACGGTGGCGCCTTGTGCTATCCAATGCCCGAAGCTTGGGTAGTCGGTCTTCAGCATGGCGGTTGTTGCCACATCGTGCAGTCCGCAGTCTGTCAGGGTCTCGAAGAAGAACTTCGACGTGACGAAACCTGTGTTGATGTGTCCGTCGTGCACGTCCATTATTTCGTGTCGGAGGGTTTGGATGACAGCTTCGCGTCGTTCGGCCGGTACGCCCATGTAGAGGGCCAGGATGTTGGGGCCGAAGTCGCCATAGCTGGCAGCCTTGGCATCGTAGAACTTGCTGTGGAAAGCCTGCTTTGTCCGCTCGGCTATGGCACGGCATTCCTCCTCGCCCTGAGTGTCGCCCAAGACGTGTGCTGCCTTTGCTGCATTCGTCGCGCAGAGCCAGAGGTAGAAGGTATGCACTATTTCGTCGGATGGCATGCCGTAGGGCGGCACCCAGTCGCCCAGGTTGAGCCAGTAGCAGACCTGGCCCGTCTCATAGTTGAGCTTCTGCTGATACATCGTGCCGTCCGCGGTGAGCCAGGTGAGCATGTGCCGCAGCTGTTCCCTCATGTGCCGGTAGCAGAGCTCGAGCTGCTGGCGGTCGCCGTACTGGAGGTAGTATTCCCATGGGATGACGTTCATGGCAGCACCCCATGCCACGCCGCCGCCGCAGGTCGGTTGCCAAGGCGCTCCGTTGGGGACGTACCCGCTTACGGGGTTCTGGGCATCGCGCATGTCGCGCAACCACTTCTGATAGAAGGCCGCTGCATCGAAGTTGAGCATCACCATGGCCGCAGCTATCTGTCCGTCGCCCGTGTAGGGGAGGCGTTCGCGATGCGGGCAGTCGCTGGCGATGCAGCCGTGCATGTTGTCCAACTGCGAGCGTTGCCAGATGCTGTTGATGCGGCAGAGCAACGGGTTGCTGCAGTAGAAAGTGGAGGCAAGCGGCACGTCTGTGTTCACAGCCTCTGCTTGTATCTGGCTGGCGGAAAGGGCATTGAGCCCGCGGACGATGACCTTCGAGAAGACGTACCACGTGAAGCGTGGCGCATAGCTTTCCTTGTCGGCTCCCTTGCAGTAGTATTCTTCGATGCCGAGAGGCGATTCGCTGAGGTACTTGACGCTGACCTTCTGACCCGCTGTGCCGTGGATGTTCTTCAGTCGCACCCAGCCGGCAATCTCCTTTTCGAAGGTGACGATGCAGCCGCTGTCCGTCTGTTCAATGCTCACGGGCTGCATGATTTCCGTGATGCGGTCGGTGGGCGAGGAGTGTGCCGACAGTTGTCCGACGGGTGCTTCGGCCAGCGTGACGCTCTTCCATCCGCTCTCGTCGCAGTCGGCTTCCGCCCATCGCGGTGTCTCGCGGCGTGCGTCGTACACCTCGCCGTCGTAGACTCCCGTCAGGGTTATCGCGGAGGGTCGTGTGAGCCACGACTGGTCGGTGTAGATACGTTCGCGTGTTCCGTCGTCGTAGGTTATTTCGAGTTGGACGAGCAGACAGGGCTCGCCGAAGCTGCCGACGTGGTAGCTGGTGGAGCGATAGAAGCCGTCGCCCAGGAGCGCGCCGATGGCATTACGGCCCTGGTGCACTTGGGCTGTCACGTCGTAGCAGAGGTAGAGGATGCGATAGGCCGTGAACTGCGGGTCGAGGGCAATGCCGCCCTTGTCGAGACCCTCGCGGGTGGTGTAGTTCGTGAAGTTCGGCACCAGGTAGTCCTCGCCGACGCGCTGGCCGTTCATGTACAGCTCGAAGTAGCCGCCGGCCGTGACATAAGCCTGTGCCTTCGCTATCTTCCGGCTGAGACTGAACGCCTTGCGGAACATCGGGGCGCCCTTTGCCTGCCGGGCTGTAATCCAACGGGCATGCCAGTCGCTGGGCTTGAGCAGTCCCATGGTCCATCGCGAAATGGGACTCCACTTGGAGCGTTGCCCCCGGACGTTCCATGTCTGGACGCGCCAGAAGCATTCCTGTCCCGAGGTGAGCTCGCGGCCCTCATACGGCACCAGCACACTTCTGTCCGACGGCACACGTCCGCTGTCCCAGAGGTCGTAGTCGCCTCGCTTCAGACGGTCCTCGGAGGAGGCCACCACGATGCGGTAAGCCGTCTGACGCTCCCCGCGAACTCGCTCGTTCTTCGGTTCGTTTATCCACGACAGACGGGGCTGTGGCACGTCTATCACACAGGGTTTCAGGTTGTGTTCCACTCGCAGGGAGTGAACTTGCAGGGCTGCTCCGATGGCAGAGACTGACTTCGTCAGCAGCAAGAAAGCGAGCCAGAGTATCTTGTTCTTCATGTTTGTTTCCTGGTTAATGTGTTCATTTAGGTGCACAATCTCTGCAAAGTTACAGCTTTTTTGCTTCTCTGCCAAATTTTTGCCGCATCCTTTGCCCTATTGGGGCAAAATAGAATGAAGCAAGCGGCTCGCGACACCCCTTCTGACTCCAAGCGCCGTCCTCTCAGTCCTCAGGCGACATCCCTTCTGACTCCTGGCCACATCTTCTTTGACTTCAGACCACATCTTCTTTGATTCCAGGCTTCAACCTCTCAGATTCCAGACCACATCTTCTTAGACTTCAGGTTTCAACCATTCTGACTCCAAGCGCCGTCCTCTCTGACTCCAAACAACATTCTCCTCTTTCGCCAGCAACCAAATCTCTCACTTTGCACCACAAAATTCTTCATCGCCTGCGATAAAACTATTTCCAAGGCTTTGAAATAAATTTCCAAGCCTCTGAAATATATTTCCAAGCCTTTGAAATATATTTCCGTGCCACTGAAAAAGTTTTGACGAATTTGTCCTTGCGCCGAGAAGGAAATTGTTCTGAGTTAATTATTATTAAATGTCGCCCCTCGATGCGTGTCCTTCTGTGCCTTTTTCGTAACTTTGTCTGCCGAAGAAGCATAACACATTATTTATTTATTACCCAAACACAATGAAAAAGATCATTCTTTTCCTTGCCGTTCCGGCATTATCTCTTTTCGTACTGAGCCTGAGCAGTTGCGGAGGCAAACAGGAAACCAAAGAAGTGGCCAAGCAGGAAGTGTCCGACGAGTCGGAAGCATCCCAGCAAAGCGAAGAGCCCACGGGCGACATCTTCTACTACACAAGCAAGCATCGTGCCGACAAGTACGAGCCGACCGAGGAGAAGATGGGCTTCGGCTCGACGATTCTCAGCATCAATACGAACGAGTTCCTCGGCAATAAGAACCTGCGCGAAGTGTGGGTGAGCCCCAAGATCAAGCACATAGCCAACAATGCCTTCGAGGGTTGCACCTCGCTCGAAAAGGTTCACTTCCAGGGCGACATGCCTGTCATCAACGACGAAGCCTTCAAGGGATGCTCCGCTTTGAAGAGTCTGAACGTGGACGTCTACACCATCGGCCTCGATGCTTTCCGTGGTTGCAGCTCGCTCGAGAGTGCACGCTTCGGCGAACACATCTACTGGATTCGCGAAGGAGCCTTTGGCGATTGCCGCAAGCTCCGCAGCATCATCATGGCCATCACGATGGAAAAGCTCGAGGACGGCGCTTTCGACGGCTGTACAGGTCTCGAGGAATTCTCTATCCCTAACGACTTCAAGAACCGCATGTTCGGGCTTGTACCGTCGGCTTCGAAGTGGAAGAAGATCTATCTGCTCAGCACCGAGTACTATGCTATGCCTAAGAACTGCACGCCCCAGAAGGGTTGCACGCTCTATGTTCCCGATGCCTTCCTGGCTCAGTTCCAGGCCGATGCCGAATGGAGTCAGTTCGGCAGCATCCAGCCACTCAGCAAGAGCAAGTACTTCACGGCCGAAGGTTTCCTGAAGAAATAAGAACAAGGATAAGCAAAAGGCCGGGCTTCCGATACGGGAACCCGGCCTTTTTGGTAGTACAGAAGTGAGTCGTCTTTTCTGAATGTGTTGGCCTTAGCAGAGAGCCTGTGTGTCGAGGGCAATCATCAGCTCCTCGTCGGTGGGGATGCAGCACACGGTAACGGGGCTGTCGTCGGCCGAGAGGATGGCTTCCGTAGCACGGCAGCTGCGGTTCTTTGCCTCGTCCATCTTCACACCCATGTACTCGAGGCCGGTCGTGGCACCTTCGCGAACCTCCCATTGGTTCTCGCCTGCGCCGCCGGTGAAGAGGATGATGTCGACGCCACCCATTGCGGCTGCATAGGCTCCGATGTACTTCTTGATGCGATAGGTGTACATCTCTTTTGCCAGACGAGCCTTGTCGTTGCCCGAAGCGATGCCTGCCAGGATGTCGCGGAAATCGCTGCTCAGCTCGCTCACACCTGCAAGGCCCGACTTCTTGTTCAGCAGGTCGGAGATGCCCTTCGTGTCGAGCTGGAACTTATCCATCAGGAAGGTGACGGCTCCGGCATCAATGTCGCCGCTGCGTGTGCCCATGATGAGGCCCTCCAGAGGCGTGAGACCCATCGAGGTGTCCACGCACTTGCCGTACTTCACGGCTGCGATGGAAGCGCCGTTACCGATGTGGCAGGTGATGATGCGCTTGGTCTCGGGCTTGCAGCCAAGGAACTCGCAGACACGCTGACTAACGTAGCGATGGCTCGTTCCGTGGAAACCGTAACGGCGCACGCCATACTTCGCATAGAGCTCATACGGCAAGGCGTACATGTAGGCATAGTCGGGCATCGTCTGATGGAAAGCGGTATCGAACACGCCGACCTGCGGAATGTCGGGCAGCAGAGCCTTGACGGCATTCACACCCTTGATATTGGCGGGGTTGTGGAGGGGAGCCAAGTCGTTGCAAGCGGCAAAGGCTTCCATCACTTCGGGCGTGAGGCGTACCGACTGGTTGAACTTCTCGCCGCCATGCACCATGCGGTGACCGACGGCATCCAGCTCGCTCAGGCTTCCGAGCACAGCGTATTCGCCGCTGGTCAGCACCTCAAAGATGTACTGCACGCCTTCGGTGTGTTCCTTTATGGGGTGCTCCATCTTGTGCTTCTCGCCATTCAGCTTGACGGTTATAAACGAGTCGGGCAGACCAATCTTCTCAATGCCGCCACTGGTGATGACAGACCGGTCGTCCATGTTGTAGAGTGCATATTTAATAGAACTGCTGCCACAGTTGAGAACAAGAATTTTCATTTTAGTGAAGAGTGAAGAGTGAAGAGTGAAGAATAAGAGTTACCTTTTTCTTCCTTCATCACTTTTCACGTTGTTATTTAAGATTTAATAATTATTTGTGCATTTCTCTTTGATGTCTTAAGCGAGGAAACAAGAATGGAGAGTATTTCGTTGCAATCATCGTCCATGCTTTTGTATTGCTTGAGTGTCAGAACGCTGCCTTCGTGCAAAGCCTTAAGCCATTTGCGTGTTTCGTTGGCTTCTTTTGCAGCAATATGCAACTTGGTTATGAAATCGGCACGACTCTGTGCAAACTGAGCTTCACCTATGTTGGCCGAGATGGATGTGCCTGAGCGCAATATTTGATTGTAGAGAGGAGCGAGTGTCTTGTCTTGTTTGCTGTGGAGGTACTGAACCATCTTCACAATTCGCTTGGAAAATGCTTCGCCCTTCATTGAAAGGATAGACTCACTGTTCTCGTACATATCAAGAAACACCTGGGTTCAAAAGTAACTTTGATTCTTCACTCTTCACTCTTCGTTCTTCACTCATGCTTTTGCCTGCTGTGCTTGGCAAGCGGTGATTGCTATCATGTTGTAGACATCTTCGACGGAGCAGCCGCGGCTGAGGTCGTTGACGGGGCGGGCGATGCCTTGCAGGATGGGGCCGATGGCTTCGGCTCCGGCAAGGCGTTGCACCAGCTTGTAGCCGATGTTGCCCACTTCGAGGCAGGGAGCTATCAGTACGTTGGCCTTGCCTGCGATGTCGCTGCCCGGTGCTTTCTTTGCGCCAACACTCGGCACGAGAGCTGCATCGGCCTGTAACTCGCCGTCGATGCGAAGGGTGGGGTCCATTTCCTTGGCGCGACGGGTGGCTTCCACCACCTTGTCCACCACCTCGTGGCTGGCGCTGCCTTTCGTGCTGAAGCTGAGCATAGCCACGCGCGGCTCCGTGAAGCCTGCCACGCTGCGAGCTGTCTGTGCCGTGCATATGGCTATCTGTGCAAGCTGGTTTGCATCGGGCATCGGCGTGACGGCCACGTCGCCCATCAGCAGCACGCCATCCTCGCCATACTGCTTTGCGGGTGTAATCATCAGCATGGCACCGCTGACGCAGCTCACGCCTGGAGCACACTTGATGATTTGCAGGGCCGGACGCAACGTGTCGCCTGTCGTAGAGAGGGCACCTGAGATCTGTCCGTCTGCATCGCCGCTCTTGATGATGAGGCATCCGAAGTAGAGCGGGTTGAGCACTTGCTTGCGGGCCAGTTCCTCGGTCATGCCCTTGTTCTTGCGCAGGCTGTAGAGCAGCTGGGCATAGGTCTCGGTCTGCGGGCTTGTGGCAGGGTCGATGATGGTTGCCTTGTCGATGTGTTTGAGCCCCAGCTTTTCGGCCAAAGCAAAGATGTCGCTGCGTGCACCAATCAGGATGATGTCGGCCAGGTCGTCGGCCAATGCCTTGTCGGCAGCAGTTAGCGTGCGCTCTTCCAGGCTTTCGGGCAGCACGATGCGCTGCTTGCAGGACTTGGCTCGAGCGATGATTTGTTCTAATAATGTCATAGTAAAGGGTTTTGTTTATCGATGTGTTCTGTGTTATTTTGGTCTTATGGGTCTTCTGAGCCTTATGGGCCTTCCGGGTCTTCTGAGCCTTTGCGTAATCTGGATGTTCCTTTAGAATTTCCCTTTCATGAGCAAGGTCTCGAGTTCTTCGGCAGAGAGATGGGTGCGCATCATGTCGGCGTAGGCGGCGCTGATGTTGCCTGTCTCTTCGCTCACCACGATGGCCAGCGCGTCCGACTCCTTGCTGATGCCCTTGGCGGCACGGTGACGCAGACCGAACTCCTTGGGGATGTCCAGGTCGTGACTAATGGGCAGGATGCATGCGGCAGCTGCGATTCTTCCCTTAGCGATTATCATAGCGCCGTCGTGCAGAGGGCTGTTCTTGAAGAAGATGTTCTCTATGAGTCGCTGACTGATTTTGGCTTCCACCACTTCTCCCGTGCGCACGAACTCGGTCAGGGGCAGGTCGTTCTGCAGGATGATGAGGGCTCCCACGCGCTGTTTGCTCATGTTCATGCAAGCCATGACGATGGGGAAGATGGTGTCGCGCTCGTTGCGGAACTCGCCGTTCTGCTTGTGCTTGTCGAGTCGGAAGAAGCGCAGGAAGCGATGTGCCTGCTTTCGGGCTCCGAGATAGTAGAAGAAGTGGCGGATGTCTTCCTGGAAGAGAACGATGATGGCAAGGGCACCTACGCTCACCAACTGGTCGAGGATGCCGCCAAGAAGCTTCATCTCCAACACCTTGCTAATGATGATCCAGCCGCTGACGAAGAGCAAGACACCATAGAAGATGTTTACCGAGCGCGACTGTTTCATCAGCTTGTAGCAGTAGTAGAGCACGACTGCCACAAGGAAGATGTCCACCATGTCTTTGAAACTAATGTTCGGCACCGAGGTAATTTACTGTTTGATGATTTACTGTTTATTATTTTCTCTCTCTAAGTGGGCATCGAGTGGCCTTATGACTTGCCGTTCAGCATCCCACATATCCTGATGCATTCCATTGCTTCCTTCACTTCGTGGACGCGCAGGATGTGCGCTCCCTTTTGCAGGGCAACGGTGTGCAGGACTGTCGACCCGTTGAGCGCCTGCTCCGGTGTGGTTCCCAGCAGACGGTATATCATGCTCTTGTGGCTGATGCCGACGAGCAAAGGCAGCTGAAGCTCGTGCAGCACTTCCATGTTTCGCATGAGGATGTAGTTCTGTTCGAGCGTCTTACCGAAGCCGAAGCCCGGGTCGAGCAGGATGTCGCAGACGCCCATGTCGTGCAGCTTCTCCACGCGTTGTCCCATGTCGCGGAGGAGGTCGGCCATGAATGTGGCGTCGTCCGAGGCGCTGATTGGCGTGTTGTGTGTCAGCACATAGGGCACGCCGAGCTCTGCCACCGTTCGCCACATGTCGGCATCCATATTGCCGCCGCTGATGTCGTTGACTATCTGTATGCCGTACTCCTCGATGCACATCCTTGCCACCGAAGCGCGAAACGTGTCGACGCTCACGGCAGCTTCCAGCGCTTCCTTGCGTACTTCCCCGAGTGCCACCCGCAGCAGCTGCGTCTCTTCCTCCTCGCTGACGGGCGTGCTTCCCGGTCGTGTGGAACAGGCACCGACGTCGATGATGGCAGCGCCCTCCGCCACGATTTGTCCGACGCGCTGGCGTATGGCATCAGCTCCCTCGTGATGTTGGTAGAAGGAGTCGGGCGAGACGTTGAGTATGCCCATGACTATCGGCGTGTCCAGTTCGAGCAATTTGCCGCCGACATTGATGGTGTATGTTGATGCAGTGGACAAGTTTTGCATGTATTATCGTACAAAATTATACATTATTTATTTTTTAGGCAAACATTTCGAAAAAAAGGTTTAACTTTGTGGCGTAAATCGAAACAATGAACACCAAACGAACATGAACATAGAAGAATTATACGGCATATATCTGCAACATCCGCAGGTGACGACGGACAGCAGGAACTGTCCCGAAGGTTCCATCTTTTTTGCCCTTCGGGGAGCGTCGTTCGACGGCAATCAGTTCGCCATGCAGGCGCTCGAGAAGGGCTGTGCCTATGCGGTTGTCGACAACAAGGAGGTGGCAGAGCAGGACGAACGTCTCATCCTGGTGTACAATGTGCTGAGGACCTTGCAGCAGCTGGCAGCTCATCACCGTTGTGCGTGGGGCGGACCTGTGCTTCAAATCACCGGCACCAACGGCAAGACGACCACCAAGGAGCTCATCGGTGCTGTCCTCGCAAAAGGCAAGAATGTACTCATCACCGAGGGAAACTTCAACAATCACATTGGTGTGCCGCTCACCTTGCTGCGCATCCGGCCCGATGAACACGACTTGGCTGTCATCGAGACGGGAGCCAATCACCCGGGCGAGATAGCACGCCTCTGCCGACTGGTGCAGGCCGATTGGGGACTCGTCACCAACGTCGGACGCGCTCATCTTGAGGGCTTTGGCAGCTTCGAGGGCGTGAAGCAGACCAAGGGCGAGCTCTACGACGACCTTCATCAGCGTGGCAAGCAGGTCTTCCTGAATGCCTTGGACGACGATATCCTGCAGATGGCCCTCCAGCGTGGCTTTACCCTCGGCACGGATGCCTTGCCCTACGTGGAAGGTCGCGTCAAGGACATTACGCCTTACCTCGTGATAGAATGGCGTGCCGACCCCGACCAAGATTGGCATCGCGTCGATACAAAGCTTGTCGGAGCCTACAACATCAGCAACCTGCGGGCAGCCATTACCGTCGGTCTTTACTTTGGCATCTCGCTCGAACAGATTGACGAGGCGCTGACAGACTACCGTCCCACCAACAGCCGCAGCGAGTATCTTTGGGCAGGGAACAACCGTCTTATCATCGATGCCTACAATGCCAATCCCTCGAGCATGGCGGCAGCTCTGACTAATTTCTCGCTCTTGAGCAATCCTTATAAGATGGTGATACTCGGTGATATGCGGGAGCTCGGTGAAGATAGTCTCGAGGAACATCGTCGCGTGGTGAAGCGATTGCAGGAGATGAACCTGGATCGGATTTGGCTTGTCGGTAAAGAGTTTGCAAAGGTTGCGGAGAAAGACATGCGCGTCTTCAAGGATGTGGAGGAAGTGAAGGCTGCGCTTCGCGAAGAAACGCCTCAGCATACCACCATTCTCATCAAGGGGAGTAATGGCACAAAGCTCTATCAATTGCGCGAAACGCTGATAGAGCTTTTAGAAAAGGACGAGCCGCTTCAGCAATAAGCACGGGGCGCTTCCGGAATAAGCACGAGGCGCTTCCGAAATAAGCGCGGGGCGCTTCGGCAATAAGCGCGAGGAGTTTTGTGCGGAGGCAAGTGTCTCGGTACGGGTTTTGGCGTTCGGAAGTTATTGTATCATCACTTCCGAGGCGGGCGATAATCAGGAGAAGGTCTCGTCGTCCAAAGTGTCGGTTGCAGGGAACTGCCCGAAGACATCGCGATAGGCATAGGCGTAGTACTCCTCCGGCGCGACGCCTGGGTAGCGGTCGCGAAAGAGATGAAGCGTGGCTTCGCGGTTGCAGGAAGGTGCCAGCTGCAGGTATTTGAGGAAGTTCGGCATGTCGTTCTTGCTCAGATAGCAGTCGGCGAGATAGGGGACGACGAACTTCCCTTCCTGAGTTCCATAGATGGTCCAGACGTCATCGAGCAGGTCGATGGCGCAGTCGTAGTAGCCTGCGTTGCTGTAAGCCAGGGCAATGTTGAAGAGTGTCTCGCCCTGCTCGGGACTTTCCGACAGGGATTTGGCAAAGAAGTCCTCTGCCTGTTTGGCCTGTCCGTTCCAGAGATATATCTCGGCCTCAGCGATGTCGAACTGCCAGGACTGCTGTTCTCCGCCGATTTCTCTGGCCCGGGCCATTGCCGTCAGCGCTTCGTGGAACTTCTTTTGCCTGCTCAGGGCGTAGGCGCGCATCAGGTAGATTTGCGACAGGTCCGTTTGTCTGTCAGTCAGTTTCCGTGCATATTGCTCTGCCTTGGAGAGTAGCGCGAGGGCTTCCTCGAAGCGTTCCGTGCTGTTGTAGCAGATGGCCAGCGAGAGTTGTACGCTGAGGTCGTCGGGCTGCTTCTCGAGGTATTGCGTGTAATGCTGTATGGCCGTTGCCATCTGTTCGTCGCGCATGTAGGCATTTGCCTTCATGAGTAGGGCGTTGCTGTCCTGCGGATTGATGGCAAGCGAGTAGTCTGCGGCCTCCTGTGCCTCGGGATATTTCTCCAGAGCCACGTAGGTTTCGGCCAGCAGATTCCATGCTTCGGAGTTGTACGGCTCTTCCTCGAGGATGTCCTGAAGCATGGGCAAGGCCGTCTCGTAGTCGTCGAGTCCCATCTTTATCTCGGCCTCCATGATGGGAAGGCTCGGGTGAGTGGGGTAGGTGTCCTTGAGTATGGCAGTCCATTCCTCGGCCAGTTCCCATTGGTCGTAGTCCATGAAGATGGCCGCGCAGTCGTAGAGGAAGGTGTCCAGGCTGTCCTGCATCTGCTCGGCCTGTTCGTGGAGGAATGCCGATGCCTCCTGTGCGCGTCCCTCCTTAATGAGTATTTCGGCGCGAACGTACACGACTTCGCAGTCCTCCTGCTCGGTGATGCCGTCGATGATGGCGCGTGCTTCGTCGAGCTGGCCGTAGAACATCTTCTGCCGGGCCAGGAAAATCTGCGGGTCGGGCGCATCGGGATGCATGTCGATGGCCGCCTGTATGGCTTGGTTGGCTTTCTCGTCCTGCTTGCCGGTCATGTAGTATTCGGCAATGTCGGTCAGTTCGTCTGCCTCCAGATAGGGCATGTGCCCTTCGGAGACAGCCTTCTCGTAGCGATGCAGGAGCCGGAGAAAGTGCCGCGACTGGTAGTATCTGTTGTTATCTTCCATTGCCTTTGTGATGACTTTACTCGTGATGTTGACTGACTAAGCACGTGTCGTTGGCAAACTAAGCACGTGTTGTTGGCGAACTAAGCACGTGTTGTTGGCAAACTAACCACGCTTAGTTGGCTGACTATGCACGTGATGTTTTGCTGTGTCGCGCTGGTCTTTTTGTTATTTCTTTGCCCAGGTGTCCTTGAGGCCTACGGTCTTGTTGAAGACGAGGTGCTCGGGTGTGCTGTCGGTATCCACGTTGAAGTAGCCGATGCGCTGGAACTGCAGGTAGGAGAGGGCGGGCATCGTGGCCGCAAACTCCTCGATGTAGCAGTTCTTGAGGACGGTCAGGCTGTCGGGATTGATGATTTGCTTCATGGCCGTAACAGCGTCGCAGTCCTGTGCTTCGCGAATGGCGGCCATCTCGTCGCGCGGGTTCTCCACCTTCCAGAGGCGGTCGTAGAGTCTGACTTCGGCTGGGATGGCGTGCTGGCAGCTGACCCAATGCAGGGTCTTGCCCTTTATCTTGCGGTCGGCGCCGGGCAGTCCGCTCCGTGTCTCGGGGTCGTAGGTGCATTGAATCTCTGTGACGCGACCGTCGGCATCCTTCGTGCAGCCGGTACACATTATTATATATGCGTTCTTCAGGCGCACTTCCTTGCCTGGGGCCAGACGCATGAACTTCTTCTCCGCCTCTTCCTGAAAGTCGTCGCGCTCAATCCATATCTCGCGGCTGAAGGCAACCTGATGGGTTCCGTCGGCCTCGTTCTCGGGATTGTTGACCGCGGTGAGCTGTTCCACCTGACCTTCGGGGTAGTTGGTGATGACGACCTTGACGGGGTCGAGCACAGCGCTGACGCGTATGGCGCGGCTGTTGAGGTCCTCGCGCACGGCACTCTCCAGGAGGGCCATCTCGTTGAGGGCGTCGAAGGTGGTGTAGCCTATCTTCTTGATGAAGCCGCGGATGCTCTCGGGACTGTAACCGCGACGGCGGAAGCCGCAGATGGTGGGCATGCGCGGATCGTCCCAGCCGCTGACCAGACCTTCCGTGACGAGTGCCAGCAGGTTGCGCTTGCTCATGAGCGTATAGCTGAGGTTCAGCTTGTTGAACTCCGTTTGGCGCGGACCGTCGTAACTATCGAGTGAAGAGTGAAGAGTGAAGAGTGAAGAATCAGAGTTACTTTTATTCTTCGTTCTTCGTTCTTCGTTCTTCACTTCAGAAGCCCACTCCTTTATCCAAGTGACAAAGAGGTCGTAGAGGGGACGGTGCTCGACGAACTCCAATGTGCAGAGCGAATGTGTGACGCCCTCCAGGTAGTCGCTCTGTCCG
The DNA here is from genome assembly GCA_902799985.1 of uncultured Bacteroidales bacterium. Lineage (GTDB taxonomy): Bacteria > Bacteroidota > Bacteroidia > Bacteroidales > Bacteroidaceae > Physcousia. Next base: position 31,596 of record CADCCR010000015.1, read on the forward strand.
TGGGTGAAGTCGTACATCGGGTAGGCGTTCCATTTGTTGCCGGTGCGAATGTGTGGGATGTTCATCACGCGGTAGAGAAGTGGGTCGCGGAAGAGCATATTCGGGTGGGTCATATCGATTTTGGCACGCAGGACAAGCGTTCCGGGCACAGCCTCGCCGCTGTTCATGAAGCGGAAGAGGCGGAGGCTTTCCTCGGCAGGACGGTCGCGGAAGGGGCTGTTGGTGCCCGCCTTCGTCGTCGTACCCTTTTGCTGGGCGATGACTTCGGCGCTCTGCTCGTCCACATAGGCGCGGCCTTGCAGGATGAGCCACTCGGCAAAATCCCATAGCTCCTGGAAGTAGTCGCTGGCGTAGTACACATTGTCCCATTGGAACCCAAGCCATTGTATGTCGTGCTCAATGCTCTCGATGTACTCGGTGTCCTCCTTGACGGGGTTCGTGTCGTCGAAGCGCAGGTTGCACTTGCCGCCATATTGCTCGGCGATGCCGAAGTCGAGGGCAATGGCTTTGGCGTGTCCGATGTGCAGGTAGCCGTTGGGTTCGGGCGGGAAGCGTGTCTGTATGCGTCCGCCGTTGAGGCCTTCTGCCAGGTCTTTCTCTACTTTCTGCTCTATGAAGTTGAGGCTTCTCTTCTCCTCTGCATTGGTGCTGACTGTCTCTGCCATTGTGTAATTTGAATTAACGAGTTGTAATTATTATGCAAATATACGGTGTTTTTCCCATATAAGAGGCAAGCAAAGGCAAAAAAAGCACGTTAATGTGTCGATATGCGAAAAAATATCTCTCCAACTTCTTCCTTTTTGCGTAATTTATTCTACCTTTGCGCTGATAGACAAACCTGACACAAGATGATGAAGGAAAGTAGAGAGACATTGAGCACACGCTTTCGCAGGCTCATCAACATGGGGCACGACAAGGCCGCCGAGGAGGAAACCATAGCCGGCATAGCCGAGGGCGTCGGCTTCCAGGGCGCTAAGCTGTGGATTCTGGTGCTGGCTATCTTCACCGCTTCGCTTGGCTTGAACACCAACAGCACGGCAGTCATCATCGGCGCGATGCTCATCTCGCCGCTCATGGGACCCATCATCGGCATGGGCCTCGGCGTGGGCATCTACGACTTCCCGCTCTTCAAGCGAGCCTTCCGCAACTACCTGGTGGCCACCCTCTTCAGCGTGGCCACGGCAACTCTCTACTTCCTTATCACGCCCATCACGGAGGCTCAGTCGGAACTTCTGGCACGTACTTCGCCCACCATCTACGATGTGGCGATTGCCATCTGCGGCGGTCTGGCAGGCATCATCGCCCTGAGCAGCAAGAGCCAGCGCACAGGCAACGTCATCCCGGGCGTTGCCATCGCCACAGCACTCATGCCGCCACTCTGCACAGTAGGCTTCGGCATCGCCACAGCCAACTGGTACTATGCCGCCGGAGCACTTTACCTCTACCTTATTAATACCATCTTCATTGCCCTGAGCACGTATGTCGGCGTCAGCTTCATCATGCGTTTCCACAAGCAGACGCTCATCGACAAGCGCCGCGCAAAGCAGGTCAGCCGATACATCACAACGATTGCCGTCCTCACCATCGTGCCCAGCATCTTCATCACCTTCGGCATCGTGCGGAAGACTATCTACCAGCAACGGGTGCAACAGTTCATCCATGAGGCCATGAACTTCGAGAACACTCAGGTCCTGAACCATACCGTAGACTACGGCGACCACGTTATTCGTGTAGTGATGTACGGCGATGAGGTGGACTCCACGCGTATCGAGGAAGCTCGCAAGATGTTGCCTGCCTACCGGCTGAAAGGGTCGACCCTGCAGGTGGTGCAGTCGAAGTCGGGCATCAAGACAGATGATGTGCAGTCGCTCATCATGAGTCATAGCCGCGAGAAGGAGAAGAATGCCGAGCTCCTGTCCATTGCAGAGAACAACACGCGCAAGGCCGAGAAGAGTCTGGCGGAATACCAAGAGCCCGAGGCTCTGGCGCGAGAGATACTGCCGGAACTCAGGATTCTCTTCCCACAGGTGCGTTCTCTGAGCATGGCCTTAGGTACAACAGCCAGTCAGGCGGACTCCACGCTCACGGAAGGAAAGGAGCATATCGCAATCGTCCGCACAGAGCATCCTCTGCCGAAGGCCAATCTGTCGCTGCTGCAGGAATGGCTCCGCAAGCGAACTTCCTACGCCGAGCTTCTTATCGTCGTTGAGTGATTGCCTCCATCCTCCGTGCCATTCCATAAATAAGCGCCTTGTGCTTCTTCAATAAGCACAAGGCGCTTCTTCAATAAGCACGAGGCGCTTCCGCGATAAGCGCAGGGCGCTTCTTCAATAAGCGCGAGGCGCTTCTGAGATAAGCGCCTTGTACTTTTGGAATAAGTTCGCGCTTATTCCCCTGCCATCAGGTTGAGTATCATCACAAAGTCTGCGATGTCCACCACGCCGTCCTTGTTGATGTCGGCCAAAGCCTTGTTCGCTTCGGCGTCACCTGCCATTATGTTCAGGATGCTGACGGCATCGGCGATGTCTATCACAGCATCGCCATTGATGTCGCCCGACACGATGACGATGGCCTTGGGCACTTCCGGCAAGACGATACTCTCCAGCCGTAACTCTTCCGGCAGAGTGGTCGTGAAGTACGAGGAGAGTCCGGTCAGCGTCGTGTTGAGTGTCTTGTATTCGAAGGCTGTGCCTTCCCCGTTCATGACGTAGCAGTCCTTCATTACCGGAGCATAAGTGACACCATGGAAATGATACTCGGGTGTGGTGACAACCATCTTGTCGGAGCCGGTCTTGAAGAAGGGCACGTCGAGCGAACGGAACACGAGGGAACGTCCGGCCATCGTGGAGTCGGCTGCTATGATGTAGGGTGTGTTGCCGCGCAAGATAGTGGCAGGCTGGAAGATAATCTCGCCATTGTTGCCTTGAGCAGCGAACTCATAAATCCAGAAGTGGTTGAGGCTGTCGTCGAGCATCACGGGAATGCTGTCCAGGAAGATGGAGTCTGTCTCGAAGGGCATCGTGAAGGCATGCCAGCCGGTGCCCTTCTCCGTCTCGGGGAAGGTGTAGGTGAAGGATGCGCTGTCAGCATTGAAGTTGACGGGCAGGTAGTAAGGCTCGTCGTTGACCAGGTTGATGTGGCTGGCATGTCCGCCGCTGACGGCATTCGACTCGAGTATACTTTCCGGCATATCCATGTCGTGGGCAAAGGCATAGATGGTGTTGGGATTCCTGTTGGGCATCATTCGTATGATGCTTGCACAGTCGGCATAGACACCGCAGACCATCGTGCCCGTTGTCATCGTCGGACGTCGTGCCAAGCCTGCTATCACGCCGTTGTTCTTCCAAGTCAGCAGTCCGCTGTGCATTTCCCAGGCATGGTCCCAAAGTCCACCATTGGTGAGGTTGCCGTCTTGGTTGCCGTAGTAGACAGGCAGTCGGTATCTGTAACCCTCGCTGAGACCATCGAAGTCGAAGTCCACGCTGGCTATCCTTCCTGCTGCAATGTCGACTGCAACCGTTCTGCTCGAGCCGCTCCATGCCGTATTCTGTCCGTTCTTCTGGCTCCATATCTGGATGCGGAGCTTTCCGTGGAAGTCGGTCGGTGCATTGTTCTTGATGGATACCTTTCCCACGAGCCGGTTGCCATAGACGGTACCGCTGACGGTATTTGTGATGGTGTAGCTGTTGACGGCAAGGTTGGCCTTGACTGCCTGCGAAGCCGAGATGATTTCCACCGTGCTCTCCCCGATGAGTCCGCTACCGTCTTTGCCTGTGCAGAGCCACAGTTTGTAGGTTCCGACGGAGTCGGGCGTGAAGAAGTAGGAGACATCGATGGTCTCGCCCTTCCGTACGGCTACTATCGAGCGGCTCTCTGTGTAGATTTTCTCGTTTGTCTGGCTGGCAAAGAGACGGACTTCCTTGAAGTATTCGTCGCCGTTGTTGCGGTAGGTCACCTTCACCTCCTGTTCCTTGCCTGCGATGCGCGTACCGGGGAAGGTGATGGTGTCGATGGTAAGGTCGACCACAGGATTGACCTTGCGCAAGGTCGGAACGCCGGCTGTATCCACCACAGCCTCGATGTATTCGCCCTTCAAGTTGTATTTTGTTCGCCAGGTCTTCGCTGTTGCAAGCTTGCTGGCAGGGGAGAGCCGGTAGGTTCCCTCGGGCAACTTGCCTTTGATGTTGTACGTCTTGCTTGCAGAGGCATCGGTAGCCATGCCGGAGATGTTCTGCTGGGTGCCGACAAGGGAGAAGGTGCCGTCTTCCTCGAGCATGACAACGCCTGTGTTGAACGTGCCGACGGAACCCGTCCTGTTGGTCCATTTGCCCTTGATGATGGTGCCGGTGATGGTCAGATCGTCGAAGGAGAGCTTTGACTGTGAATCGGCCTTGGCCTCATTGGGAAGGCGAAGGGAGAACAGCGCACCTTGACTCATGCTGTAGCCGTCGCTGCTGCTGCTGGCTCCGATGCCGCTGTTGTCGCCGGGATTGAGGATGCTTACGAGGAAATAGCCGTTGCTGCCGCCACCCCAACCCCAGTTGACGTGGAAGAGATTGTCGCCGTCGAAGCCATCGAGCACGAAGGCATGTCCGCCGCCCGACGAGTGACCGGCGAAGAGGACGGGATAGCCTGCCTCCAATTCGTCGTAAATCATGTTGAACCACTGGTCGATGCTGTAGTCGCCACGACCTGCCCAGAATGCACTCTTGTCATAGCCGAAGATGTTGACGAAGAAGTCGCGGGAGTTCCCGGTTGACGCTCCGGAGGATGCGCCATAACCCATCTTCACGCCCTGACCGCAATAGAGCACCAGGTTGGCAACTGCCGTGTCGGCCCTGTCGTGCTCGTGGCTGTCGTTGCATTGGTACGTGTCGAGCATCTCATCCCACTCGATGACGGTGTTACGCGGAATGGACTTAAGGGTTACGGTCTTCTTCGTTCCGTCCTTCAGCGTATATGTGCAGGAGTGCGAAGGGATGATAGCCTTGGTCCTTGCGGGGAACTTGTAGAAGTTGACGACCTGTGCCATTGCCGTTGCAACACAACCGCTGGCAGGATAGGCCTGCGTGCCGTCCTCCTTATAATATAGTGGGCAGGTGAGGTTGTAGGGGTGGCCTTGATTCCATCGCGTGCTGAGCAGCTCGGGAATGCTGTGCTTTGTGGCCTGTACCCTGTTGCGTGTCCTGACAGCAGGCGAGCTGGGCTGGATGTCATTGTCGACGATGTACTTAATCTGGTCGGCATAGAGCTGAAGCCAGGAGCGCATGTTCTCGGGGATGTTGTCAGGGTCGAATGTGCCATGTTCAACGTAGCCGAGGATGGACTCTGTGCGGTCGTCACCAGAGACGATGACGTAGCCGCCGTCGCCTCCAGCGTTGAACACATAGTAGTAGGGCATTTCTTCGTCGGTGGCTTGTACTGTAGCTTTGCGAGCCCTGAATGGTTTCTGTGCCGTGTCGATGTGTTTCCCTTTTGCCAACATGTAGGCTTGCGCCGAATAAAGCGCTGCTTGCTTGCTGACGGGCTCTGCCGTTGCTGTGATGGCAAGGCAGAGCGTCATGATTATTAAGGTATGTCGTTTCATTTTATTTGTGAGCTTTATTTACCTGCCATCAGGTTGAGTATCATTACGAAGTCAGCGATGTCCACCACGCCGTCCTTGTTGATGTCGGCCAAAGCTTTGTCTGCTTCGGCATCGCCAGCCATTACGTTCAGAATGCTGACGGCATCGGCGATGTCTATTACAGCATCGCCATTGATGTCACCCGTCACGACGACGATGGCCTTGGGCACTTCCGGCAGGACGATGCTCTCCAGCCGCAGCTCTTCCGGCAGAGTAGTCGTGAAGTACGAGGTGAGCCCGGTCATTGCCGTGTTGAGTACCTTGTATTCGAAGGCTGTGCCTTCCTCGTTCATGACGTAGCAGTCCTTCATTACCGGAGCATATGTGACACCGTGGAAGTGGTATTCTTCCGTCGTGACAACCATCTTGTCGGAGCCAGTTCTAAAGAAGGGCACGTCGAGCGAACGGAACACGAGGGAACGTCCGGCCATCGTGGAGTCGGCTGCAATGATGTAAGGTGTGTTGCCGCGCAGGATGGTGGCAGGCTGGAAGATAATCTCGCCATTGTCGGCCTGTGCAGCGAACTCGTAAATCCAGAAGTGGTTGAGGCTGTCGCCAAGTGTCACGGGAATGCTGTCCAGGAAGATGGAGTCTGCCTCGAATGGCATCGTGAAGGCATGCCAGCCGGTGCCCTTCTCCGTCTCGGGGAAGGTGTAGGTGAAGGATGCGCTGTCGGCATCGAAGGTGACAGGCAAGTAATAGGGATTGTCGTTGACCAGGTTGATGTGGCTGGCATGTCCGCCGCTGACGGCATTCGACTCGAGTATGCTTGTCGGCACAGCCATGTCGGGAGCAAAGGCATAGATGGTGTTGGGATTCTTGTTGGGCATCAGTCGCGTGAGGTTCGCACAGTCGGCATATATGCCACAGATTGTTGTGCCGGCCGTTATTGTCGGGCGTCGTGCCATGCCTGCTATCACGCCGTTGTTCTTCCACGTCAGCAAGCCGCTGCCCATACTCCAACCGCCTAAGTCCCAGACGCCGCCGTTACCTAATGCACCATCCTGGTTGACATAGCTGGCAGCAATGTAATACTTGTCTCCCTCATTCAGGCCGTCGAAGTCGAACTCGACGCTGGCAATCTTTGCCGGACCGATTTCGATGCTGTAAGTGTGGCTCGAACCACTCCAGGCAGAGCCTTGTCCATTGGGCTGCCGCCACAGCTGTAGGCGAATCTTTCCGTTGAAGTTCACCCTGGCATTGTTCTTGATGGCAGCCTTGCCGACAAGCCGTTTGCCATAGACGGTACCGCTGAGGGCATTGGTGATGGTGTAGGAGCTGACGGAAAGGTTGGCTTTGACGGCTTTCGCTGCCTCTACGATTTCCACGGTGCCTTGGCCCACTTGTCCGCTACCGTCGCTGCCTGTGCAGAACCACAGGTTGTAGGTTCCCGTCTCTTCGGGCGTGAAGAAGTATGATATCTCTACTGTCTCGCCCTTGCGTACTGTAACCATCGAACGGCTTTCGGTATAGATCTTGTCCGATGTCTTGCTGGCGAAGAAGCGAATCTCCCTGTAGTATTCGTTGCCGTAGTTGTGGTAGGTCACTTTCACCTCCTGTTCTGTGCCGGCGATGCGTGTGCCGGGGAATGTGATGGTGTCGATGCCGATGTATTCTTCGTTTTTGATGTCGATGGGAGTCAAAGTGACATTACCCGTACTGTCCACTACGGCTTCGATATAATGGTTGCGCAGATTGTACTTCGTGCGCCATTCGGTGCTTCTCGTTGTCTTGCTGGCAGGCGAGAGCCTGTAAGTGCCTTCCGGAAGTTTGTTCTTGATTATGAAGGTCTTGGTCTGAGAAGAATTGGCTGCCATTCCGGTGATGGTTTGCTGAGCTCCGACGACGGAGAGGCCGCCGTCCTCGTCCTGCTTGACGATAGCCGTGTGGTAACTGCCGGAAGTCGTTGTCCTGTTTTCGAAGGTTGCCTTGATGGATGTGCCGCCCGTGACGGCAACGTCCTTGATGAAGAGATAGGTGTCGGCGTTGTTGTTGTCGGGCAGGCGAAGGTTGAAGAGTGCGCGCTGGCTCATGCTGTAGCCGTCGCTGCTGCTGCTGGCGCCGATGCCGCTGTTGTCGCCCGGGTTGAGGATGCCGACGAGGAACCAGCCATTGCTGCCGCCTCCCCAGCCCCAGTTGAGGTGGAAGAGGTTGTCGCCGTCGAAGCCGTCGAGCACGAAGGCATGGCCGCCACCCGATGAGAAGCCGGAGCAGAGCACGGGATAGCCTTGTTCTATCTCGTTGTAAATCATGTCGAACCAATCGTCGATGCTGTAGTCGCGTCGTTCGCCTACGTAGCAACTGTTATCGTAGCCGAAGTACTTGATGAAGGCTTCGGCACTGAAGTTGGCGCCGGAGGATGGTCCCCAACCCATCTTGACAGCTTGTCCGCAATAGAGCATGAGGTTGGCAACAGCTGTGTCCTGCGTGTTAGCATGGTCTATGTCTATCCAGGAATAGGTGTCGCGCATGTTCTCCCAGTCGATGATGCTGTTGCGAGGTATGGCCTTTGCGGTGACCGTCTTCGAGGTTCCGTTGTCCATGTTGTAGGTATTGGAATGGGCAGGAATGATGGCCTTGGTCTTTTCGGGGTGCTTGTAGAAGTACATGACCTGAGCCATAGCTGTTGCCGTACAGCCTGTTGCAGGATAATGCTGTGTGCCGTCCTCCTTCTTGTAATACTTCGGACAGGTGATGTTGTAGGGACTTCCCTGGTTCCATCGTGTCGTAAGGAGTTCGGGCACGCTGTGCTTGGTGGTGCGAACCCTGTTGCGCTTCCTCAATGCCGGAGAGTCGGACTTCAGGTCGTTGTCGATGATGTATTTGATTTGGTCGGCATAGAGCTGCAGCCAGGAACGCATGTTCTCGGGAATGTTATCGGGGTCGAATGTGCCTTGCTCGACATAACCGAGGATTGGTTCTGTGCGGTCATCTCCAGAGACAATGACATAGCCTCCGTCATTTCCGGCGTTGAAGACATAGTAGTAGGTGTCAGCCTCTTCTGCTGCCTGTGCATCCTGTTGAGGAGCAGCCCTGAATGGTTTCTGGACAGCATCGATGCTTTTGCCTTTTGCCTGCATGAAGGTTCTTGCTGTGTAGAGTGCTGCCTGCTTCCCGATAGGCTCTGCCGATGTTGCAATGGCAATGCAGAGACCAATGATAAAAACAAAAGTCTTTTTCATAGTTGTTAGCTTTAACTTATTTTTCTCTTATCTCTTTTTGCTGAACCGATGGGAATATGTCAAAATCAAAAAGGCCGAGTGTCAGTCCTTAAGTTTCGAACTTAGAAGCTGCACGTGTGAACTTTGCTTTTATCACGTGTGAACTTTGCTTTTGTCACGTGTGAACTTTGTTCTTGTCACGTGTGATAATTGTCTTTGTCACGTGTGAACTGAAGTTATATCAAGGCATCTTTCTGCTTCTGACACATTCCCTCGTTCGGTTTAGCGAAAATGTTGTTTTGATGATTTGCTGTTATTCTTTTCTTTTACTGTTCGTAGCCGTTGGGATTGTTCTTCTGGAAGCGCCATGAGTCGCGGCACATCTCTTCGATGCCGAACTTGGCTTCCCAGCCGAGCTCGCGCTTTGCCTTGGCGGGGTCGCAGTAGCAAGTGGCGATGTCGCCCGGGCGACGAGGCTTGATGGCGTAGGGAACCTTCAGACCATTGGCTTTTTCGAAGGCTTTGACAACATCGAGAACGGAATAGCCGTGGCCTGTGCCGAGGTTGTAGATGGCCAGGCCCTTGTTCTCCTGGATGGCTTTGAGGGCACAGACGTGACCGTTGGCAAGGTCGACGACATGGATGTAGTCGCGCACACCTGTCCCGTCGTGTGTGTCGTAGTCGTTGCCGAATACGCCCAGTTCCTTGCGGATGCCGATGGCGGTCTGCGTGATGTAAGGCATCAGGTTGTTGGGTATGCCGTTGGGGTTCTCGCCAATCAAGCCCGATTCGTGCGCGCCGATGGGGTTGAAGTAGCGCAGCAGCACGACGTTCCATTCGGGGTCGGCCTTCTGCACATCCATCAGCACTTGCTCAATCATCGACTTCGTCCAGCCGTAAGGATTGGTGCATTGTCCCTTGGGGCATTCCTCGGTGATGGGGATGATGGCGGGGTCGCCATAGACCGTGGCACTCGAGGAGAAGATGATGTTCTTGCAACCATGCTGCTGCATGACGTCAACCAGCACGAACACGCCGTTCATGTTTGTTTCGTAGTACATGAGAGGCTTTGCCACCGACTCGCCGACGGCCTTGAGGCCTGCAAAGTTGATGACGGCATCAATCTTGTGGTCCGTGAAGACCTTGTCCATAGCTGCGCGGTCGCGAATGTCGGCCTCGATGAAGATGACCTTGTGGCCGATGATTTTCTCTACGCGACGGATTGCCTCGGGCTGAGAGTTATAGAAGTTGTCGACTACTACCACGCTGTGGCCTGCTTTGTCTAACTCGATAAGGGTGTGGCTGCCGATGTAACCTGCGCCACCAGTTAAAAGGATGTTCATCTTGATTATTTACTATTTGACAATTTACTATTTACGATTTATTTACTATTTATGCTCACCCTTTAACTCTCCCTCTTTGGGGAGAAAGCCCTTCCCCATAGAGGGGGAAGGGTTGGGAAGAGGGTCTATCTATAGTCCGAACAATGTCTTCAGCCCGTTGTCCACGCCGCTGAAGCCCATGAAGGCCATTGCCAAGAGGCCTGCTGTGACGAGGGCGATGCTCATGCCTTGCATGCCTTTGGGCACGTCCATCATGGCAAGTTGTTCGCGGATGCCTGCAAAGACTACAAGTGCCAAAGCAAAGCCGATGGCTGTGCTAATGGCAAAGACAACACCTGTAAGCAAGTTTGGCTCAAGACCCTGAGTGGCGTATGTACCTTGTGCAACGAGGATGGCCACGCCGAGGATGCAACAGTTGGTCGTGATGAGCGGCAGGAAGACGCCAAGTGCCTGATAGAGGGCAGGTGCGCTCTTCTTCAGGATAATCTCCACCATTTGCACGAGAGCTGCAATCACCAAGATGAAGGCAATCGTCTGAAGGTATTCGAGCCCGAATGCTTCGAGCACATACTTCTGTATGAGGTAAGTAACGATGGTGGCAAGCGTAAGCACAAAGGCCACGGCTGCACCCATGCCGAGGGCGGAATCTACCTTCTTGCTGACTCCAAGGAAGGGACAGATGCCCAGAAACTGCGACAAGACAATATTGTTGACGAATATCGCTGTAATGAATATAAGTATGTAAGCCATATCAATTTACTATTTGACGATTTACTATTTACTATTTATTCTCCCTAAAGGGGTTAGGGGGTCTTTATCTTATTCATTATCGCAATGAGGTAGCCGAGAGCGATGAATGCTCCGGGAGCCAGCACGAAGACGAGTGCGCCGTAGTCCTCAGGGAAGAGCGTTGCGCCAAACACCTTGCCTGTGCCCAACAACTCGCGAACCGCACCAAGTAAGGTAAGGGCAATGGTGAAGCCGATGCCCATGCCGATGCCGTCGCAAATGCTGCTCACCACGCCGTTCTTCGCCGCAAAGGCTTCAGCACGACCCAAGATGATGCAGTTCACCACGATAAGCGGGATGAAGAGGCCAAGGCTGGCATCCACTTCGGGAGCATACGCCTTGATGAGCATCTGCAGGATTGTCACCAAAGAGGCTATCACGACGATGAACGAAGGAATGCGTACCATGTCGGGTATCAGGTTCTTGATGAGCGAGATGATGAGGTTGGAGAAGATGAGGACAGCCATTGTGGCCAGTCCCATCGACATGCCGTTCATGGCGCTGCTGGTCGTGCCGAGTGTCGGACACATGCCCAGCAGGAGCACAAACGTGGGGTTCTCCTTTATGATGCCGTTAAGCAGGACTTTCATATTGTTCATTTCTATTTCCTCCTATACATTATATATATATTAAAGGTTAAAAGTTGAAAAGGGTTAGGGTTAAATGGGTTTAGGTTTTGTTCTTTTACCTTTTTACTTTTTCACCTTTCTCCTTTTACTGTTGCGCCGCTCTGAGCATCAGAACTCTCGGAAAGTTTGTCGTAAGCGGCATTGATGCAACGCAAGAAGGCGCGGCTTGTGATGGTCGATGCCGTGATGGCATCCACCTCGCCTCCGTCTTTGCTGACGGTCAGGTCGCCTGCCGTCTTGCCGATGATGTCGCCCTTCTGTCCCTTCTGGAACCAGTCTTGCGCCTTAGCGCCGAGTCCCGGCGTTTCGCTCGACTCGAGCACTTTGTAGCCAAGTATTGTGCCGTCTTTGGCAAGGCCGACCATGACGGTCAGCGCTCCGCCGAAGCCTTTCGGGTCAGTTATCTTGATGGCTGTGCCTTCCTGACCGTTCAGCACTTGCTGCTCAGCCTCTTTCTCTTGCTGTGCCTTGAGTGCTTCGATGGTGGGAGCGGTGATGCTGTTGACGTAACCAAGTGCTGCGCCTGCAACGACTGCGATGCCTGTCAGCACGAGAGCCATGTTGTACCAAGTAGATTCAAGCTTCTTCATTTCTTTTCCTCCTTTCTGACGACTTCGCCGAAGCGTGTCGGCTTGCAATAAGTGTTGATGAGGGGTGTGAAGGCATTCATGATGAGGATGGCGAAGGACATGCCTTCGGGATAGGCGCCCCAGTTACGGATGATGACGGTCAGCAGGCCGATGCAGACGCCGTAGATGAGTTGTCCCTTGGGCGTCATGGGCGATGTGACATAGTCCGTTGCCATGAAGCAGGCACCGAGAATCAAGCCGCCGCTCATCAGTACGACATGCGGCATGGCATAAACCGGGTTGATAGTGTGCATGATGCCTGCAAAGATAGCCACCGTGCCGAGAATGATCTTCCTCCAAAGCATGAAGGCACAGCCCAGCAGAAGCAGCAAGGCGCTGACTTCACCTAAGGAACCTCCCGTCTGACCGATGAGCATCTCTGTGGCATCGGGCAGTTGGTTGAGGACATTCGGGTCGCCGCTTGAGATGGCGTTCTGCATGATGAAGAGTGGCGTGGCTGCCGTCTGAGCATCCGTGTAAGCAGTAAGCTGACCGCTGACGGGCCAGGAAGTCATCTGCACGGGGAAGCTGATGAGCAGGAACACACGACCGACGAGTGCGGGATTGAAGGGGTTCTGACCCAAGCCGCCGAAGGTCATTTTGCCGATGCCTATGGCAACCAGGGCACCGACGATGATGAGCCAAAGGGGAAGATTGCTTGGTAGGTTGAAGCCCAGCAGCAAGCCTGTCAGGATGGCGCTGCCGTCGCAGACGGTGCAGGCAGGGCGTTTGAGCAGGAACTTCGTGATGGCCCACTCGAAGAAGACGCAAGAGGCCACCGATGTGGCAAGCACGATGGCCGCTCCCAAGCCGAAGAACCAAAGGCTGGCAAGCAGGGCAGGCACAAGTGCGATGCAGACACCATACATGTTCTTCTGTACGGAGTCGCCTCCGTGAACATGGGGTGAAAGGGATATAATAGGTTTCATTGTATTAATTCTTAATTCTTAATTCATAATTCATAATTATCGGGCAGCGGCTCTGCTGCGGATGATGCCCATGACGGTGGTCTTGCCGACGCGTATCATGTCGAGCAGCGGGCGGTTGCTGGGGCAGGTGAACTGGCAACTGCCACATTCTATGCAGCTTACCACGTCGTTCTTCTCTGCGCCTTCCCAGTCGGCCTTTGCGCTCATCTTGCTGAGCAGGTAAGGCTCCAGACCCATTGGGCAAGCGCTGACGCACTTGGCACAGCGGATGCAGGGCTGCGGTTCGGCACGACGGGCTTCCTTGTTGTTCATCAGGAGCAGACCGCTGGAACCTTTCGTCATGGGAACGTCGAGGCTGAGCAACGCCTTGCCCATCATGGGGCCGCCGCCGATAATCTTGCCTGTGTCTTCGGGCAGACCGCCGCATTCGTCGATGAGCTGCTGGAAGGGTGTGCCAAGTCTTGCCAAGAGGTTGCTTGGCTGCTTCACGCTCTTGCCTGTGACGGTGATGATGCGGTCGATGAGCGGCTTGTTCTTCATCACGGCCTGATAGATGGCGAAGGCTGTGCCGACGTTCTGTACGACGGCTCCCACATTGATGGGGATGGCAGGAGGCGCTGGCACTTGTCGGCCGATGACGGCATCGATGAGTTGCTTCTCGCCGCCTTGCGGATACTTCACCTTCAGGGGAACAATCTCGATGCCCTCGTTGCCCTTGGCTTTCTCTGTCATCAGCTTGATGGCATCGGGCTTGTTGTTCTCTATGCCGATGAAGCCTTTGTTGACGCCCACGGCCTTCATAATGAGCTGTAAGCCAACGAGGATTTCCTCGGGATGCTCCAGCATGAGCCGGTGGTCGGCTGTGAGGTAAGGCTCACACTCCACGGCGTTGATGATGACGCATTCAGCCTTGCAGCCCGGTGGGGGCGAGAGCTTCACGTGGCAGGGGAACGTGGCGCCGCCCATGCCGACGATGCCTGCGTTCTTTATCTTTTCGACGATGGTCTTGCCGTCGAGTTCGGGACGGTCGCTCAGCTTGACGAGGGTAGTGCTTCTGTCGATGCCGTCTTCCCATTCGTCGCCTTCGACGTCCACATAGACAGCCATGCGACGTGTGCCGCTGGCATCGAGGGCAACGTCCACCTTCGATACCTTTCCGCTCACGCTGCTATGGATGGGAGCGCTGACGAAGCCGCCAGCTTCTGCCAGCAGCGTGCCGACCTTCACCTCGTCGCCTTTCTTGACGACGGGCTTGGCAGGCGCTCCGATGTGCTGGAACATGCTGAAGACTGCCTGCTTGGGCAGAGCTGCCTCGCGAATGGGGCTGGCAGCAGACAGCTTGTTTTCTGCGGGATGAACCCCGCCTATCTTAAATGTCTTCATGTCTTATTTGTTTTGTGGTTAGGGGTTAGAGGGTATTTTGAGGTTAGGGGTTAGAGGTAAGTGGTTAGAGGATTGTTTGGGATGCTGATTAGGGTCCAAAGGTATTCTCTAACCTCTAACCTCTAACCACTAACTTCCAACCTCTTGTTTAACCTCTTCACTTTTCTCCTTCTTTGGCGGGAAGTTGAAGCCGTGGATGGCTCCCTTCGGGCAGGCTTCTTCGCACTTGCGGCACATCTTGCACTTCTCGGCGTCGATGTAGGCCAGGTTGTTCTCGAGGGTGATGGCCTCGAACTTCTCGCAGGTCTTGACGCACTTGCCGCAACCGATGCACGATGCCTTGCAGGCCTTGTTGGCGATGGCGCCTTTGTCCTTGTTGTTGCAAAGCACGACGACGCGACGTCCCTTAGGCCCTTTCAGTCGAATCTCGATGATGCCTCGCGGACAAGCCTTTGCGCAGGCACCGCAAGCCGTACACTTCTCTTCATCGACCTCTGGCAGACCCGTCTCGGGGTTCATGTGGAGGGCATCGAACTGACACTTGGCTACGCAGTCGCCGCAGCCGAGGCAGCCGTAGCCGCAACCTGTCTCGCCCATGCCTGTCATCTGCTGGACGCGACAGCTCTGTGCGCCGTCAAACTGTGCCAAGCGCGGACGGTTCTCGCATGTGCCGTTGCAGCGAACCACGGCCACTTTGGGAGCGGCTGCAGCAACGGACAGGCCGAGGATGTCGGCCACCTGTTCCATGACGGGCTGACCGCCTACAGGACAGAGCTTGCCCTCCAGACTTCCGCCGTCGGCTGCCTTGACGCAGGCAGCAGCAAAGCCCGAGCAGCCCGGATAGCCGCAGCCGCCACAGTTTGCCTGAGGCAGAACGGCACCAACCTTCGCGATGCGCGGGTCTTCATGCACAGCAAACTTGTGCGAGACAACATAAAGGATTACCGCAGAGGCAAGTCCGATGAGTCCCAACACACATACTGCAATCAGAATTACATTTACCATTGTTGATTTATTATTTTGACTAATTTCTTTTTGTTTGTTTTGTGGTTAGTAGTTAGGGGTTAGAGGTTAGAGAACAGCTTGGGATGTCGGCTTCGGGACCAAAAGTATTCTCTAACCTCTGACCCCTAACCACTAACTTCTAATTTGAACTCAAATTTCCTCCCTATCCTGTCGCGAAGCAGGAAGAGCACTCCGTAATAGAGCACCAGGACCAGCAAAGCGGCCAGAGGATGAAGAGAGCTATGGTCATGAGGATGAGCGGTATGACGTAAGCCAGCACGCTTGCACGGAGACCTTGACGGACGGAGCCCTGCAGCGTGACGCTGTCGCCCACCTTGAGGGTGGGGTAGTGCCCTCTGACATCGATGAGCTTCTCTTTGCTCTCGCTGCTGCGGCAGAGCCCACGAGCGCTGCAACTACTGCAAGCCGAAGCCTGCAGGATGCGTACGGACACGTTGTCCGCTCCGATGCTTTCCACGATGCCCTCGTGTCGTATGGTCTCAGTATGGTTCATTTTCGAATAAAGATGCACAAAGGTATGTTTTTTTTCGCGTAATACCTAATTATATTTAATAGGATTTTGCGAATTTGTATAAAAATGACTCAAAGTATTTGCTTTTTCTTCGGAATTTTTAACTTTGCAGACGAAAAAGCCGCATAATGACACCTCATTCGCGGCGTGACATCATCATAAAGATGATTCTACAGAACCAGACGAAAGCCTTGATTGGCATAATGCTGCTAAAACGAAAGGAACTGCTTGCAATGTGTCAGTTTCCGAAGTGCCTCAAAAACAACGTCCTCAAGTCCTAAAATCTCGAAAAACGCACAAAAATGTCTGATTCTGCTAACATCATGTTGCAGAATGGCCTTTAAATACAGGCTGTATGCCATGTGGGGTGATGGATCAACGTATTGATAAATAGAGAGTTCTGTAAGTCCTTTCGATTTAAGCGACTTTTTTGTTTTATTTTTAGAAAAGTGCCACCGCGATGATTTTATTCGATTCTGGCGAGGATGCCTATAATCAAGTTGTAAGCAAAACTGCTTTGTCGCTTGCAATCTGACATTTCTTTTTGTGTGGATGACAAAGTTCATCCCGATGCCGCTATTATGGAAAATCCCATGATTTTATCGCGAATTGGCATAAAGTCTACCGGTTCGCCTCCGTATCTCGCGAAATTTGTGTAATTTTGCAGACAGAGAACCCGAATGAACCATCAAGCATGAACAAATCCAACTCCGTTAAGACCGGCTGCAAGATAAACCTCGGCCTGAACATCACAGAACGCCGTCCGGACGGCTACCACAACCTGCAAACCATCTTCTACCCTGTGCCGCTCTACGACGAGCTGACGATAAAAAGCCTCTCCCGTTCCCTCCGAGGTAAGGGGGAACCGCAGCAAATCACCTCCCTCCCTTTAAGTGAAGAATGTGAGGAAGCTGATGTGCTGACGCTTAGCGGCAATCCGTTGGAAGGCGATGTGCGGAACAACCTCGTCTTGCGTGCTGTGCGACTGCTCCGTCAGGAGGGTTTCTCTGTTCCGCCGCTGCACATCGACCTGCGCAAGGTCATTCCGAGCGGAGCCGGACTTGGTGGCGGCAGTAGCGATGCCGCCTGTATGGTCAGGACGATACTCGAGGAGCAGGCATCCTCGGGCAATGGACAAGATGATTCTGTCTCTTTGGAGCAGATGGAAAAGCTTGTGGCCAGGCTTGGTGCCGACTGCCCGTTCTTCATCAATCCCCGTCCGTTGTATGCTGAAGGAATAGGTGATGTATTCACGCCTATCACGCTGAACCTGAGTGGATGGTACTTGATGCTTGTTAAGCCGGAAGTGTTTGTCTCAACCCGCGAGGCATATGCCGGAGTGCATCCGCATGCGCCTGCATTTTCTTTGCTTGAGACGGCAGCATTGCCCGTCGAACAATGGGAAGGCAGAATGGTCAACGATTTCGAGGAAAGTATCTTCCGGAATCACCCGTTGCTCGCTGAGATAAAGGCAGAGCTGTACCGCCAGGGAGCCGTCTATGCTGCCATGAGTGGCAGCGGCAGCACAGTCTTCGGCCTGTTCCGCAAGCGCCCAGAATGCGAACAACTCTTTGCCGACCACTTCACATTTGTTTGTCAGTTGTAAGAGTGGTTGGAGGCAATTCAAAGTTAAAAGAGTGGTTAGGGGTTAGAGGATTGTTATGGTCCTTGTTTTTAGGAGCCACATGTATTCTATAACCCCTAACCTCTCACCCCTAACCTCTATAAGTTATAAGTCAATAAGCAAGGCATCTTTGCACTCGTTGCGGAGGTTGCGCAGAGCATCCCATTCGGGTGTTCCTGTCTGCCAGACGAGCGAAGGATTCTCTATGCCGTGCGAGTCGATGCGGCGTATCACCATACCCACTGTGATGCGGTGGATGTCGATGGCCGGCAGGTAATGCAGTTCGTCGCTCTGTTCCAACGGAACCTCTACGAGCAGCTGCATGTCGGTCAGCTCAGTCAGCAGGATGCCCACCAGGCTGTCGGGCAGATGTGTGTTGACAGCCAGTCGGTGAGCTGTGAAGGGCTTCAGGCCCGAGGCAAAATGTTTGCAGATACGGCTCATGAGCAAGAGGATGAGTGTGTCGCGATAGCGGCGGCTCAGTTCATCGCTGACACGTTCGAAAGCGTATGTCAGCAGGCTCTGGTTGGCATAGCTGAGTTGTGCTCCCAGCAGACAGATGCACCATGAAATCTGCATCCACAGCATGAACAGAGGGATGGCAGCAAAAGAACCGTAGATGGCATTGTAGGCACTCAGCTTAATCTGGTAGTGCACATACACCCATTCCACAGCCATGAAAGCCGCTCCCGTAAGGATAGCCGGCCAGATGGTGTGCCGCCATTTGACGCGGGTGTTGGGCATCATCTTGAAGAGCAGCATGAAGATGATGATGGCAATGATGACGGGCGATACATGCAGGAAGAAGGACATCGTGCCCGTGAGCAACTGTGTGTCGGGCAGCAGCGTACGGAATGTTGCAAGGAAGATGCTCAGGCCGCTGGTGATGACAATGATAAAGGGCATGAACAGGAAGATGCTGATGTAGTCCGTAATCTTGCGGGAGATGGTGCGCGAACGCTTGACGTACCAGATGGTGTTGAATGCTTCCTCGACGTTCGAGGTCAGCGAGAGCAACGTATAAAGCAGGAATATCAGGCCAATGCCGATGAAGACGCCGCCCTTGGTGTGCTGCAGGTAGGAGTCCACGAAATAGAGAATGGTGTCGACAATGTCGGGATTCCCCGCAAGTGAACTCCTCAGCTTCGTCTCGATGATGGCATCGAAGCCGAACCCTCGGGCTATGGCAAAGATGATGGCCAGCACAGGAACGGCTGCCAGCATGCTGCTGTAGGTCAGGGCAGACGCATAGCTCATGATATGGTTCTTGTTGATGCACTCCCAGGTGATGACAAGACGCTTCAGCGCACCCAGCCCCAGTCGCTCCATGCGATTGAGGTTCTGCTCATTGACGCTCCATATATGCTCTAAACTTATCATATTATCTAAAAAAGAACAGCGAACCTGTAAGCCGGGTTCTGTATGCCCGTTCTGGCCGAAGCCTTTGCGGGGTGCTTGCCATTTATCTTGGGGCAGCGTCACCACTGTCCTCTATCGTTCTACCCTCCGGCTCGGACGGACAGCCCTCTCTTTGTATGCGCCGGTATACATGAACTTTCAACTCCCGGAGTGCACAGCACCGACATCACTGCCGGCCTGGTGAGCTCTTACCTCACCTTCTCACCCTTACCTGCACACGGGCGGAGCAAGTATTGCTACACCTGGAAGCAGGCGGTTCTTTTCTTCTGCACTGACTGACCCTTGCGGACCTCTTCCTGTTAGGAAGCGGGATGTCCTGTGTTGCCCGGACTTTCCTCTCGCCTGCAACACCGCAAAGGATGTAGCGGGCCAGCGGCAAGCCGGTTCGCTGCTTTTCGTGGGCAAAGTTACAAATGTTAATTCAAAATTCAAAATTATTAAATTCAAAAATGACAAAAGAATGAAGAAAACAACCTAATGTATCGTAAAAGTAAGCATGAAAGCATATTAATTAAGGTTTTGTTTTGCCATATTGTGAAAAAATGCTAAATTTGTGGCAAACTAACAATAAACACATTATTATCTGTAAAACTTTATTATTATGGAGAAACGCGACATCTTTAAGCATCTTGTTATGCTTGCCGTCATGCTGATAGCATCGAGCGGTACTGTGAGTGCACAAATGAGCGACGCCATAAAAGCAGCTATGGAGTCCGACATGAGCACATGGAACTTCAGCACCACAAAGACAGTGGATATAGACGGAGTAAACTTCCGCTTCAGGCTCGACGACAATCTTGGCCTCGCAGAGTGGTACTACGTCAACAGCAGCAACAGCTATCCCGAAGAACTCAACATCCCCGAAACGGTTACCATCGGAGAAAAAGAGTACGTCGTAGTCGCCTCCTATGGTTATGCAACCTACGAGCAGAGAATCACCACCAAGATTAACCTGCCCAAGACCATGCGTCGGCTGGGCGACTACACATTCTATCCCTTCTTCAACGTCAAGAGCATCACCATCCCCGAGAATGTAGAGGTGCTCGGTAACTCCGTGTTCTACACTTGGACGAACCAGAACATCCACTTCACCAGCGTTACGCCTCCTACCGTAGGCTCTCTCACCGGTAACAAGGACAGCTACCACGTGAAGGTGTTTGTACCCAGTGCCGGCTTCCGCGACTATGTGAAAGCCGAAGGCATCGAGGGACAGTGCATCATCTCGGAAGACTGGAATCAGGAAGGAGCCTTCTCAACCGTCAATACAGGTCAGTGCAGCAGCGGCGAGCTGGGCTACATTGTGGTGAGCGACATACTGCCTGACGTCCGTACCTACGCAGAGGTGAATAAACTGATTATCAATAAAGGCACCATCGACAAGACAGACTGGTATGCAATGCGCCAGATGCCTAACCTCATCTATCTCGACCTGAGCGGCCTGAGCATCGAAGAGATACCTGCAGGAGCCCTGGATAACTGCTGGCAATTGGAGACCATCATCTTCCCCGAGTCGCTGAAGTACATCCGCGAAAGAGCTCTGCGCTACACCGGTGTGCGTGAGCTGAACTTCCCCGACGGACTCAGTGAAATCTCAGGCAGCGAGAACTTCCGCAGCTGCGACTCGCTGACCAGCGTAACCATCCCCGACGGAGTAACCACATTGCCCAACGACTGTTTCTATGACTGCAACAATCTGCATGATGTCAATCTGCCCAACTTCCTGACCTCTATGGGCTCCTCTTGCTTCGGCTATTGCGACCTGTATGAGCTTCACTTCCCCGGCACGCTGAGAGGCGTGAGCGACTATTGCTTCAGCAATAACAAGAACCTCACCAAAATCGTCTTCGCAGATGGTCCGACCTATGTAGGTTATTACAGCTTCAGCAATTGCGAGAGACTCGGCGAGTCAGAGCCCGTAACCCTACCCAGTAGCATGAGGACTCTTTACGATTATTCTTTCCGCGGTTGTACCAATATGATAGCTGTAAACCTCAACGAGGGGCTGGAGAACATCTACAGCTATGCTTTCAATAACTGTAGGACACTAAAGGAAGTTACCCTGCCCAGTTCACTTATCTATTGTCTGAGCCATCCCTTCTATGGTTGCAGTGGCATCGAATCCATTTCCTCTCTTGCATTGCTTCCGCCCACAGTTCGCAACAATGTGATTACATACGAAGCACGGAACATCCAGTTGCGTGTCCCCCTGTGGAGCTTCCAGGAGTACATGACGACACCAGGTTGGCTGGAGTTCCAAGCAAACATGGTGATTGACCCCAACATCCGTCCCGACAATGTAGTCATCAATAAGGAGTTCGAGTTTGTGCTGGGCGAAGACCAGAACCTCAAGGACTACGAACCCAACATCAGAATGCTCTACAACAGCGACGAGATAGACGACGGCTTCGGCAACAGAAAGTACGAGCGCGGCAACCTCACCATTAGCAACCGCAGTAAGTTGAAGATTAACGATTTCTCGATGTTCTTCTCCCCCTATGCTAAGTATTATGCCGACTACAGCCTCTTCTACTCTAACAGAAACTACGACTCCTACAGGACTGTTTACAATCCCAATTCGTTGATTGTGAAGGGTGAGCTCAGGGCAGAGAACCAGACCATCAACATGATGCTGTACAACGACCGCTGGCAGTTCATCTCCTTCCCCTTCGACGTGAAGATGTCGGACATCGTTCCCGAGAACAATCTGACGCAATGGGTGGTTCGTCGCTACGACGGAGCCGAGCGAGCAGCACAGCACTTCGACAACACCTGGAAGAACCTCACCAAAGACGATATGTTGGAAGCAGGCAAGGGGTACATCATGAAGTGCTACCTGAACAATCCCGAAGATTATCTGGTGCGCTTCACTGTAACGCCGGATGTGGAGACTGTCAACCGTCAGAGACTCTTCAGCCCCTACGACCATACCACCGAATTGGCTGACTATCCGACCGAGAATCCTCAGCTCACTTCCGACCGCAGCTGGAACCTTATCGGCAATCCCTATCCTTGTTACTACGACTCACGCTACATCGATACAGAGGCTCCCTTCATGGTATGGGATTCCTACAACGGCAAGTATGTTGCCTTCAGCCCGATAGACGACAACTATGTTCTGAATCCAGGCGAAGCATTCTTCATCCAGCGTCCCACAGACAGCGATGGCAAGCTGGTGTTCCGCGAAGGCGGACGTCAGACTCATCGCAATCCAAACGACCTGACAGTGGAAGAAGTCAAAGCATTCGCTTTCGGTGAACGGAACTTGTCTGAGGAGTTGAATCAGCGCATGGTTCTGAACCTTACCCTCATAGGCGAAGAGACGATGGACCGTACCCGCGTTGTCTTCAACGATAAGGCAGCGATGGGCTATGAAGTAAGCCGCGATGCAGCCCTCTTTGCTCCAGTCAATCCCGATGCAAGTCAAATATGGACAGAGGCCGATGGCGTGAAGTATGCCATCAATGAGCGTCCTCTTGCGGGCGGCATCGTAGAGCTGTCCATCCGCTGCGGCAAGACTGGCGAATATACGATTGCACTTGGCGACAACAGCAGGGCTGAGAGCATTGTTCTTGTTGACCGTCAGAACGGAAAGAAGGCCGTCATCAGCACCGAACAGGGCTACACCTTCGAGGCACATGCAGGTGTTATCACAGGTCGCTTCTACATCTGCGGAGATGAGGCAACTGCTATCAATGGCGTCGCCAAGACCGCAAGTGCGGAAACAGAGACCTACAACCTGATGGGCCAGAAGGTTCGTGCCGACGAGCGAGGCATCGTCATCAAGAATGGTAGCAAGATGTTGAACAAGTAAGCATCCAGTGTCATGAAACGATATATTTATTATGTACTTATAAGTTTGTTGCTGCCACTGAGTGTGGTAGCACAGACCGATGGGTACGACCCCGTCAATCCGCCAGACCCAAACTGGCCGGATGATAATACCACCATATATTATAAGGTGGTGCTGGAGGCCATACCCTACGGCTCCGGCCGGTTCTCGCTGAACAACTACAGCAGTTTCAAAGCCGGTGAGACCGTTACCGTTACAGCCCAGGACCACAACGACTGCTACTTCATCTGCTGGAAAGATGTGGAGGGCAACGAAGTGACAACCGACCGCACTTTGCAGTTCACGATGCCTGCATCCGATGTGAAGTACTATGCCATCTACTCTTACGACCCAGCAGGTCCGGGCAATCCGGAATTGGTGAACCGCTACATGCTCTCTCTCAAGTGCGAGCCGGCTGTGGCAGGTTACTTCTCCTTCAAGGACCAGAAGGTGTTCGAAGGCAGTCAGCAGTCGCTGTATGTTTACAGGAACAGCGGGTTCAAGTTTCTCTACTGGAAGGATGCCGACGGTATCATCCTCGGTACAGACCAGAGCCTCAATTACCTGATGCCTTCTCATGCAAGCACCGTCACAGCCTATTTTGAGTATGCTCCCGATGATCCTATGCAGCCAGGCACAAATGTGTGGGACAAGGAAGGCGGCGAACTGATTGTCGATTACTTCCAGCCAGGTCGTCTGCTTTCGGCTATGGACAACATGGTGGGCAGCTCTAACCGCGATATGGTGACACACTTCGTGGTGGACGGTGAGATAAACAACAACGACTGGGGCTTCCCATACTATTACAAGAACCTCACCTACATCGACTTCTCGCGAGCCTATGGTTCCGATGCCGTTGCATCCCGTTGGCTGGAGAACAACACCAACATACAGGAAGTGGAGTTGCCTTCGTGCATCGTCAGGATAGGCAGCTATGCCTTCCGCGGATGTACTTCGCTGAGGGCCATCGACTGCTATGCAACGATACCGCCAGTGGTAGACAGCTATGCCTTCGACGACCTCTCTGCCGACCTTGTTGTCTTCGTTCCCGAGGAGTCGATAGGCCTTTACGAAGCAGATGCCGCATGGAACCGCTTCACCATCTCGCCCTTGAAGAGCAAGGTCTGCACCTTAAAGCTCCGTTTGCCCGAAGAGTGCTCCGACGGACGCTACAAGAATGCTTCGCTCGAATTGCTGAATATAAAGAGTGGCCAGCGCCTTAAGTATGTCATCAGCGACCGTCTGAACTACACCTTCACCAACCTTATCCGCAACACCAAGCACAAGGTCTTCGTGAAGAATCTTACGGGCGACATCATCTATGAAAGCGATGTCATTACCATCGACGACGAGAACAAGCAATTCACGCTGACAGGCCTGAAACTGCCCTACGACGTCACCATGCGAGTGCGTTATGCCAATGGTACGGACGTAACCGATAAGGTGAACATCACATGGACCACAGCCGACAACGTGTTCCTCTGCCAAGGTGCAAACGTAGCAGGCCAGTTGGAGGAAGCAGTACTCAAGTACAGCATCAGCGTTCCCTCCGACATTGCAGCCGAATACTATGCGCCCCAGCCAGGGAAGCATACTGTTGTCGCAGGCGAGAACACCGTAACTGTAACTCTTCAGCCCATTCCTACCGTGAAGAGCTTCGGTGTTGTGCTCGACGATTTGACGGGCAAGCCCTTGAGTGGCGCTTACGTTGTCTATGAGCAGAGACTCGAAGGCAGCGGCTCAGTAACCGTCAATGCAGAGACAGATGCCGCAGGCCGGTACTCGCTGACATCCAGAGTGGTTCCCACCACAGTCCGCATCTCAGCAAGCAGCTATGTTCCCTTCACAAAGGAATATGCCGTCGAGGACATTCAGAACAAGACTGGAGAGAGTGGGGCAGACTTTGGTAACTTCCGCATCTCTCGCGTGACAGGTGTGACGGCTCACGTCGGTTTCGTCTATACGAGTGCTGTTCCTGAAGGCGAAGTGCCCAGCAGCAACAATTACTTCCCGTATCAGGAGAACGTGTCCTATACATTATATAATATAAGTACACAGAGCGCCTTGCAGAACTTCATTGTGGAAGGCAACCGCATCTATATCCTGAGTGGAGCCAGTGCGGGCGACCAGATAAGGGCCACCTGCACGAGCACCAACGAGAAGTTTGCTCCTGTCACCATCGAGGCTGCCGTGAATGCGAACAAGGGCCTTGAGCTTCAGTTCCCCATCACCGAGCTTGGCAAAGTGTTTGCACGCTTCCTGGTGACGGACAATACCAGCGTTGAAGGCCTTCTCTACGATGCAGCCGGACATCTGGTAAGGCATGAGACCTACAACACCAACTTCACGCCCACTGAGAGCGACGAGCTGGGCGACCTCCTCGACCACAACAAGACGCCCAACTTCATCTATCTGACCGACCTTCCCGCCGGTGAGTATTCGCTCATCACTATGGGCAAGAGCAACTTCTTCGGCACGCTCAGCACATTGAGCGGTTATGCGGAGGCTGGCTTGAAGGCAGGAACGGACTATGTCGTCAACAAGATAACCGTTCAGGATGGTACGATTCAGGAGCTTCGCAATGTGGTGATTCCCGTCTTCGAGGAGAGCAAGTTCTACTACACCGGTCAGAACACGAAGTTCTCTGTCAACAAAGCCAGCATTGTGGAGGGCAACTACCTCACCCTTTCGGCAAAGGTTGACTTCCAGGACGAATACAAGCAGCGCGTGAGCAACGTCGAACTTGTCTTCAACCTGCATGCCACTTCCCCGATGGTGGAGAACTCTGTGGTGGTGGGCAACCGCCAGAGCAGCTACGAGTACAGGGACAACAATGTGACGATTCCCCTGGGCGACAACTTCACCGACCGCGTGAAGTTCTGCATCGCTCCCACCTCTCGCGGCAACTACTCGCCCGATGCCTATGTTCGCTTCAAGCTCGACGACAAACAGACCATCCTGCAGCCCATCGGCTCTGTCAACTACACCGTTACCGATGTCTCCATCTGGACGGCTCCCCTCATCTCGCTGCCCAACATCTTCGTCGATGGCAATGCAGCAGCTATGAGCGAAGTCATCGTCTACGACAACGGTAAGGAGCTGGGCCGCACCAAAGCATTGGCCGACGGATACTGGTATCTTCAGGCCAACCTCACCGCGTGCAACAATCTCTCCATCCACGAGATACAGGCCAAAGTGACTTCGCCCTCCGGACTTGTCCGCCAGACGGAGATGCGCCCTGTGGAGTACAACGAGAGCAGCATCCAGGCAAAGGATGTGGATATGCGCTTCTACAATGCTCCGGCTCATCGTACAGTATGGGTGGACTTCGACCTGGAGCATGTCAAGGCCAATGTGAAGAGCTATTCGTTCGTACCGGCTACGGAGTTTGTCTTCACCGCCAACCTGACCAACAACAGTCCTGCTGTGGTTCACAGCTGCGTGATACATGTCTTCACCATCGAGCACGAATGGATAGACCTCGAGGCCGAGTACATCCCCAACATGGACCGCTGGGTGGCTCACAGCAAGTTCGACTCCAACCAGGCTCCTATGGCTGTTCGTGTCACCGTAGATGCCGACCTGGATACTCATGTCCTCTATCATGATATCCAAGTGACGAAGGAGGATGAAGAAGAAAAGCTCCCGACAGCCGAGTTCGTAATTGATCAGACAGACATTCCCGAACTCCCGAACAACCTGCCCACCTACAATGTCTCCGTAGTGCCCCTCACCAACCAGTTGCCCGAACCCGACGACCCCGAAGTGGAAGAGACAGACATCGTCTATTGCTACGACAATAATGGTAATGCCACGATGTGCTACTATCTTGATCCAGCGGGCAATATGCTCATCATGGACACCTGCGAGGGCGTATCTTTCGACATTGTTGTGAACGACAACGACAACGGGAACCAGGAGGAGAGCAAGCCTCTCCGTCCCTTCAGGGCTCAGATTGCTACCGAAGCTGTGACACAACTGAAGGAGCGAATCGTCCTGTTGGAGTCATCAATCCACCACATGAACACCTTCTTCACCGATGTTGACCTCTCCAAGGATAAGCTCGAGGTGGCCCGCTCGCTGAACACCCTCACACGCTATCTGCACGATGGCATCAAGGATGTGAACGCATGGCAGGAGTTCATCTCGCGCCTGCAGCCCTGCAACGGACTGGACGATGCACAGGCCAAGTCGATGCTCTATATCTCAGAGGAATACAAGAACAAAGTGGCCGTACGCTACCTCTCATGCTGCAATCTGGCAGATATAGCCATCCCTGGCCAGCGCAGCAGCGCGGATCCGTTCCCACCGCTTTGTCTTATAGAACGGGTCGGCCCGCTTGTCTCGCATGCTTCGTATGATACATCCTAACACGGATCGACCATGACATTCAATGGCACATTTACGTTGAGCAGCGCCCGCCCGTGCAGACGGTACACCGTCCGTATGTCGCACGGGATCTCCACGGCGATGGCCTC